>NZ_JALCZE010000004.1:0-381434 GCF_024586575.1 Chryseobacterium sp. WG23 | reverse complement strand
CCATTCCGAACACAGAAGTTAAGCCCACCAGCGCCGATGGTACTGCTAACGCGGGAGAGTAGGCCGCCGCCAGTTTTTATTTTATTTTTAAAAATCCTTTATCGTAAGATAGAGGATTTTTTTTTGTTTATATACTATAACAACTATACTCTTATACTTCAACTCTAAACTATACCCAATCTCAGTTGATAGTTGATAGTTAATAGTGCTGTCAACCCTCAACTCCTAACTCATAACCCTTCTATTAAGTTTAGGCTAAAGCCAATGGATGGTTTTCTTTTGGTGAGAACGGGCTAAAGCCCGTCCCTATTGAAATATTATATCCTAAACTGAATTGTACAAACTGAATTTACAACAGGAGCTATTATTCACAATTCACGATTAATCACTCTCAACTCTCAACTCATTACCTATAACAGACATAATCTTACCATTCTTATAATGTTATAAAGTTGGAATAAACAGCTTAGCTTTTAAATAACTCTAATTTTCATTTCATTTTTTTATTTCTTGATTTTCCTTACTCTCAACCGTTTTTTGGGATTCATAATTGCTCTGTTTTTCCCTTTATTTATATGAGATTTATTAACTTTTATTTAGATAACTCCCATTAAATCAATGTTGTTTTTATGCATATTATTTAATTTTTAGTGGCATACTATTAAATACTGTTAAAATATTATATTTGTTTAAATCATTATATATTATATGAATAGAACAATAATTAAGATAGGACTTCTCCCATCTGTAATTTTTTGCTTTAATGGATTGTATGCACAGAATACCGACTCTACTAAAGCTTCAAAAATTGATGAGATCGTTGTAACAGCTTATGGTGTTAAAAAAGAGAAGAAAGCTTTAGGGTACTCTTTCCAGGATGTGAAAGGACAGACCCTTGTTGATGCTAAAGAAACAAATGTTACCAATGCATTGGTAGGAAAGGTTTCTGGACTACAAGTCATAAAAGCAGGTTTTGGACCTGCCTCTTCATCAAGGATAAATCTTAGAGGATTTAATTCATTTAAAGGCGATAATCAGCCTCTTATTGTGGTAGATGGGGTACCATTAAGTAACAATTTAGGATCGAAGCCTAAACAAAATGACGGGAATTACAATAATGATTTTTGGAATCCTGACTTGGATATGGGAAACGGTTTAGGCGATATTAATGCTGAAGATATAGAAAGTATTTCTGTTCTTAAAGGAGGTGCAGCTTCTGCATTGTATGGATCAAGAGGAGGAAATGGTGTAATTCTAATTACTACAAAAACTGGTAAAAAGAAGGGAGGGTTAGGGATTACCTATTCTACAAGCTTAGGTTTTGAAACTCTCTTTATGAAACCTGATACGCAAAAAAGTTTTGGTCTGGGGCTTACCGGTATACCAAATCCTGCCAATAGTGATAATACATCTTCTTGGGGCCCTAGTTTTGAAGTATCTGGATCAAAAAGATATGATAATTTAAAGAATTTTTTCAAAACCGGTATTAATTCACAACATACTTTGAGCTTTCAGGAGAACTTAGGAGAAGGGACAAGTTTATATACTTCAGCAAATTACTTAAATGATAACAGCCAAATTCCTAATTCCAAGTTTGAAAGATTCAACTTTATGGCCAAAATGAATTCAACTTTTGGTGCAAACAAAAGATGGACATCAGAAGTAAAAGTACAATATATTAGTTCAAAAGCCAAAAACAGGCCTTCTGGAGGAAGAGGAGATGGTAATTATTATTCTAATATTCTCCTTATGCCACAAAATATCGATATAAGAGATTATCAGGCAGGGCAAACACAGAATGATATAACATCTCGTTGGATTACACCTAACGGAATTAATCCCTATTGGTCAGCCTATAATAGCCTTAATGCAGATAAAAAAGATCGTTTTTTACTAAATGGATATCTTAAATATCAATTCAATGATTGGTTAAGTGCAGATGTTAGACTCGGTACAGATTTTTATTCTTTAAATTCTGATGCAAGGGTGTGGACAGGATCTTCACGTAAAAATTCTTATGCAACAAATGAAGAGAAGTTTTATGAAAACAATTATATAGCAAGTCTTACGGCTAAAAAAGATAATTTATTTGGAAAATGGGGAGGTTCAGTTTCCGTATATGGGCAAATGATGGAAAGCAGAACTAAAGCTCTTTATTTTTCTACTCAGAACCTTATTGTCCCAAATGTCTTTAGTGTAAATAATACAAGTGACCTTGCAGGTATAGCTAATAATGAAGTAGATTTTTGGAAAAAAATTAACTCAGTATTTGCAGCAGCAGAAATTAATTATGATGGTTATTGGTTCATCAATGCTACAGCAAGGAATGACTGGTCTTCTACTTTAACTATCGAAAATCGATCCTATTTTTATCCATCCATAAGTACCTCCTTGGTTTTAACTGAAATGCTGAATAAATTGAACGGGACGACTTCTAAAATATTGACATTTGCTAAATTGCGTGCAGCCTATGCTGTAACAGGAAATTCTTTAAATCCTTACGAATTATATAATACTTATAAGCTTGGTGCTGATCCTGTTGGCCATGCAGTTCTTGGGAGAAAAAAAATACTTTATAACTCTAATTTGCAGGCTGAAGAACTGAAAACTTTTGAAGTAGGCGCAGACCTTAAATTCTTTAACCGGGTTTCTTTAGATCTTAGTTATTTTAGAAACAGTGCGTCAGGGCAATTGATTGATTTGCCTATGAATCCTCTTTCCGGTTATGAAGCTAAAAAAATAAGTTCAGGGGGACTTCGTAATAGCGGAATTGAGATTGTTTTAAATACAGATGTTTTTAAAAATGAGGTTTTTGCATGGAATGTTAATGCCAATTTCTCAAAATTGAAAAGTGTAATCGATAAGATTGATGATAATGTTTTAAAGTACCCTTTGGCTGGTTTTGATAATGTTGGTATTTTTGCAGAAGTGGGTAGACCATATGGAGCTATTTATGGAACGAAATTTTTAAGAGTTGAAGATCCTAATAGCCCTAATTTTGGTAAGCTCATTGTAGGAGAAAACGGTTTACCTCAAGCTACTCCTGATCAGTATTATTTAGGTGATCAAACTCCAAGAGCCTTATTTGGATTTACAAATAGCTTCGTTTACAAAAATATTGGATTTTCTTTTCTTATTGATGGGCGTATTGGAGGAAAGTTTTATTCATCCACTCAATCCGCTCTACAAAAAGTAGGGCTTGCAGCTGATACTGCACCGGGCGGAAGGCGGGATAATTTCGTACTTGATGCTGTGGTACAACAAAATGGTGGAGGGTATGTATCTAATACAAAAGAAATTACTCAACAAGATTATTGGGCTGCTGTTACGGCTGGCAATCTTGGAATTACAGAACAGAATATTTACGATGCTACTAATATTAGATTAAGAAATGTTCAGGTATCTTATAGTTTTCCTAAAAGTATCTTTCAAAAATTAGCTTTACAAAGCGCTAAAGTTTCATTTACAGCCAATAATGTATGGATGATTTACAGTAAAGCAAAAGGAATAGATCCTGAATCTGTGTTTGCCATTAACTCCAATGCTGTAGGATTTGAAAATATGGCTTTCCCTACTACAAGATCTTATTTATTCACTATTACATTAGGATTTTAATATCAATAATAACATCATGAAGAAATATATTTTATCTTTCATAGCGCTGGCCACAATTTTTACGGCATGCAACGATTTTGAAGACATTAACAATGATCCTTTCTCAGTAGACATTAATAAAGCTGAACCTGAATATTTTTTGAATAATTCTATTTTGGGTGCTCAGCAAGATCCCAATATTGCGGAGCGTGTTTTTGTTCTCTACTGGAAAACTGCAGGAAGGCAGCATTTGACAACAGGGATTGCCGGGGGAACATACGATGATTCCTGGACTGTTGAATACTGGAAAGGCATTTCAGAATGGCTTAATAATGCCAATGCAACGATTGAGATAGCCAATGAAAAAAAAGCAATAGGGCAAGGTAAGCCCCATTATGATAATCTCATTCAGGTTTCCCGAATTTGGAGGGCCTATTTGATGAGTGAATTTTCTGATAATTTTGGTCCACAGCCTATTCAGGCATTTAAGGGAACAAATCCGGGTTTTAATTCTGAGAAAGAAATCTATTATTTTATTTTGGATGAACTGAAAGATGCCGTAGCTAAAATGGATACCAATCAAGGTGTTCCAAATAATCCCAATGCTTATGATATGGTATATGGTTTTAATTGGAGTAAATGGGTAAAATATGCCAATTCTATGAGAATGAGAATTGCCATGAGAATTGCCGAAGTAGATCCTGCAAAAGCAAAAACTGAGTTTGAATCGGCTGCCAACTCTAATATGTTGATCACTACAAGTGCAGACAATTTTACAGTAAAGGAAGACACTGGTTGGAATCCACTATCAGGAGTAATGTCCAGAGAATGGAATTCTCAAATCTTATCGGCAACTCTTAATAATATGTATATTGGATTAGGGGGAATTAATTCTACGGACCAGCTGCCTGCAGCCCAGCATACTGCTGTGAAAGCCCCTGATTATGTGGGAATAAAATATGATCAGCAGTTCACCACAATGACGAATGATCCCAGTGCGGGTTATTGGCTGGATGGGCTTCCTAATAAAATTGACCCAAGAGCTTATAAAACATTCTATATCCCGGGAGATTTGACAAGTCCTATTTACTCTCTTTATCCAACCTATACCAATCAGGCTACCACCAATTACGGTGATTTGACGTTTGCTGATAATTCTAAAATCACTGTTAATGCCGTAAACACCTGGAATGCTTATACCATTGGAAACTGGGGGGTAAAAGGACAGCGAAACGGATTAAGAAATGTAGTAGGATGTATGCCGGCATTAGGCAAACAATACAGAGAAAGTAAAAACTTCAGAATATTTTTTGCAAGCTGGGAAACGTATTTCCTTATGGCAGAAGCTGCCTTAAAAGGATGGACTGTTCCTATGAGTGACGAAGCCGCTTATAACAAAGGAATACAGGATAGTTTTACTTATAATGGAGTATCACAATTCTATGGACAGTATATTGCTTCCACAGATTATAACCGTGACGGAACTTCTGTTTCTTATACGCATATAACAGAACCCGGAGCGAGTCACAGTATGAAATATAAAGATCCTGCAACGGGTAATCTGGTTTCTGTTGATATTAAATATCCTGTGAATACTATTTACAAAAACGGATCAGTTAAAAATGATAAGTTAACGAAGATCATCACGCAAAAATATTTAGCCAATACACCATGGCTTCCGTTAGAAGCCTGGAATGATCAGAGAAGATTAGGATTACCATTCTTTGAAAATCCGGCGGTGGAAACTCCATTGGTGAATTTACCTAATTTAAATTCAGGAAACTATATGACTAATTCTATTCAGAATTTTCCGCAAAGATTGAGATATCCCAGTACATTCAGAAATACTGACCAAACCGGATATGATAAGGCAGTGCAGTTGCTTGGAGGAGCTGATGCTGTTTTAACACCTCTTTGGTGGGCAAAGCATTAATTAAAAATTATATACAAAAAAGTCCTTTATCATTTGATGAAGGACTTTTTATATGTTTTAAATGTCCCGTCCTGAAATAGCGATACATAAAAAAACAATCGTTATGGAAGAATATTTAGAAACACGTTATGTCAAGCGTACACAGAAAGATTACAGTTTGAGTTTGAAACTTCAAATTGTAAGAGAAATAGAAACAGGAAAATCAGGAATTACAGACTGTCGAAAAAAATATGGTGTACAAGCACGCTCAACCATTGTTAGTTGGCTTAGAAAATATGGTAACTTTGATTGGGAAAACCAAACACCATTCACCATGAAAAAAACACCTGAACAGCGTATCATGGAACTGGAAGCCGAAGTTAAACTGCTTGAAAAACAGAAAGCATTTTTAGAGAAACAGGCTTACATTGCTGATAAGAAAGTTATATTTTTCGATATGATGATAAATCTTGCTGAGAAAGAATATGATATTGATATCAGAAAAAACTTACCACCCGAACAATCACCAACTTCCGCAGTGAAGAAAAAGAAACCATAGTCTTTATCTGCGAATTGTTCGGGTTGAATAGACAAGTCTATTACAGAAGCATCCGAGGGTATAAAAACTCACAAAGCAAAGCATCAAAAGTAATAACTCTCGTAGAGGATATCCGTATAAAAATGCCAAAATTAGGTGGTCGAAAGCTGTATTTTCTTTTGAGTAAACCTTTAAAGTCTTTGAAAATAGGAAGGGATAAGTTCTTTGATATTTTGAGAGCCAATCGTTTATTGATCACATCAAAGAGAAGTTATCATATTACAACCAATTCTCATCATCGATTTAGAAAGCATAAAAATCTGATTTTGGAGTACCGTATCACCAAGCCCAACCAGGTGTGGGTAGCAGATATTACCTATATTGGAAATAGAAAAAAACCGAGTTACTTAAGTCTCATAACTGATGCTTATTCTAAGAAAATTGTAGGTCATTATGTTGCAGATAATCTCAATACAGAAAGTAGCATGATAGCATTAAAAAAAGCATTAAAAGACAATAAAATTGATAGAGAACCGCTGATCCACCACTCTGACAGAGGTTTACAATATTGCTCGAATGAGTATCAGAGAATATTGATAAAGCATAAGATAAAATGCAGTATGACACAGAATTCTGATCCTTATGAAAATGCAGTTGCAGAGAGAGTCAATGGTATTTTAAAACAGGAATTTGATATTGATAAATATGATATTGATACCTCAATGAGAAGAAAAATTGTGGATCAGTCTATTAGTGTTTATAATGAATTCAGACCACATTTTTCAAATCATTATTTAACACCAAATCAAATGCATAAACAGTCAAAATTAAAAATGAAAACTTATAAAATAAAAAACCAAAGCAAAAATAAATTTACTCTGGTTTAATTATTTACTTTTATCCTTTAATTTGTATCGTTATTTCAGGACTAGTCAAAAATCATCTATACTACTCTCTTTCATGAACAAAAGGTTGGCTGAAAGAATTTTTAATTAGGTCCTATGGTAAAAACTACTTGCGCACTATATGCTTTGGCAGGAATGACTACAGAGACACCACTTATCTGAAATTGCACATTAATTGCTGAGAAATTGACACTGTTACCAAGCCCTAAAACTCCGGTAAAGTTGATTGTAAAAAATGATGTATCCGTTGTTGGAGGTATTTCCAGATAAGTAGTTCCTCCATTGACCGTTGCACTACAGAGAAGACAAAGTCCGTTAATAACAGTACTTCCTCCGCTTCTTCTTGTGTAAAGATGCAGCGCACTGTTCCAGGAAACAGGATTATAATGCATACTGACCCTGGCAGCTCCACTTGAAAGAAGATTTAAAAAAGATCCCGGTAAAAATCCGGATAATGTTGTGATATTAGTGGCACTCTCATAAGTTCCGGCATAGTTATTTCCTGCTTCAGTAATAGAAGGGACGCTTACGGTCCAGCCACTTCCACTGGCACTTATGGTTTGTGCACTCAGGTAACTGCTCATTGTGAAAGCAATAAAGTATAGATATTTTTGTAAGCGTATTTCTCTGAGAAGGTGACTATTGATTTTCATTTTCAATTTTATTCAGTGATGGTATAAACAATTGTAATAGCCGTATTAGCCTGCGTCAATACATTAGCATAATTATTCGGAACTAATGAGATGGTAAGTCTGTGGCCGTTATTGGCTCCATTTCCGGTATAGGCGCCTCCAATACCACTAATAACTGTAACAGGCGTAGTCGTAAGAACAACCTGCCCTGAAGAAGTTCCCAGTGTTCCTCCTCCTGCTCCGGAAGCTGCTGCGGCCTGCAGTCTTATATTAACACCATCAATGACCTTATTTACAGATGCCGTAATTCTTCTGGTAAGGCCTGCGGGAGTAATGGCAGAAGTGTAATTAATCCATTTTGATGTATTGGGAGTTGGATTGCCAAGAGCATTTCCAGCCTCGGTAGGAGCTGTAAAATTCAACGTAATATTTCCTGTAGGCTCAACATCCATTAACGTTACTACAGGTAAAGTTATAGTAACAGTACTGTTAGCAGTCTGGGAATACACCGGACCGGAGAGAATAAAGGATACTATTAATATTATGGAACGGATTAAAATCATCTCTTCTTTTTTATTTCATTATAACCTACCTTTAGGGATTCCTGCTGGAACCTGATTTCTATCTGCTGTTTGACAACGTTAATGCTTAGTTTTTTTGTTTCAGAAGGCTTTAAAGTAAACTGGAATTTATCGGTTGAAATTTTATAACGCTTATCAAGACCGTTCCGGTACACTTTAATTATCCAGTCACCCGGCCGGAGATAGGTAAAATCAAAATCCTCTCCTATAAAACAGATTTTACGGTACGTTTGATCATTGCCGACAGCTTCTACAATGATACTTTCTTTTTTCTTTTTTTCTTTCTTTGCAAGAAATTCTGAAATACCTGTCTGATCCCTGTTTGCTGTTTCTACAAGCTGAATATGACCCTGTACACTGGCTGCTGTAGTTAATCCGAAATTAAAGATATTTTCTTTATTAATAAGAGAAAGTGCTGTGGGAAATGCCAAGGTAGGAATATCATTGATCTCTGTGGTGGAACGGTCTATTTCCAAAAAGTAATTACCGGGAATCACATTTTTAAATAAGTAGTTTCCTTCTTTATCTGTAATTGATAAATAGCTTCCCAGCATTAATCTTACTCCCTCCGTCTTTTTTATTCCCAAGTTGCTGATATTTCCTGATAAAGTAATGTATTCGGCAGTTTTCTGTACCGGAATATTGGGACGCCAGGTATAGCGCATTGAAAATATAAAATCTTTATTTCCTATTTCTCCTCTTTGCAGTGAATATCTTCCCGAAAGGTCAACCTCATGCCCGGAAAATAACTGCTGATGGAACAGAAGTTCAAATAAATTTCTGTCTTTGAAATATTCTTCAGGCATATAATTGTTCTGGTAAAAAAGACTTAGGTTGGTTTTATCAGAAAACTGGCTGAAGATTCTGGCACCGTAATAGAAATTTTTTTGATTTTGCAGCTGGTATCGGGAAGTGACGGCATAACTTCCAAATACATTAAAGGATGTTCTGAATTTTTGAAATGAGAGATTGACAGAATAAAAACTGGAATTCCCATTAAATCCTGTAAGGTAATTATCCGTTTTACCAAACTGTCCTTCGATATTCATCTGAAATATGCCAATCTGCTGATTAATAATTACTTTGAAATATCGTTCATAGTAATCAAACTGCCGGGGCTCTAAACGGTCCTGATAGATTTGATAGCCATTGTTAAGCATGATAAAACCATTAGAAAGATATTTATACTGCAGTCCATATTGAAAATATTTTCTGTAAGGTGCAGCCAGCAAAAGAGTATCCCGCTGAAAATTTTTAGCATCCTGCATATAATTGGCGAATACATTTAGCTTTTTGGTTACATTATAATAAATATTACCGTTAAAGGTATTGGTATTTGTAAAATATCCTGCAAATTCAGGGCTTGCTTTGATATACATTAAACTTCCGTTGAGCCTTTCAAAAATAGCTTCACCCTGCAGCATATAAGCTGTTCCGTCTGTTTTTTTTGTGGTACTGTAAGCAAATTCTCCGAAAAGATTAATGTTTTTTGAAACCTTGAATTTTCCCTTAGCATAGGGAAGATGGGCATCAGAGTCTAACCTTGCATTACTGTAATTGATTTCCCCTTCTCTAGGAGTTTTGTAAAGATATCCAACATAAAGTTCTGATTCTTTTCTTATCCTGAAAGCCGAATAGATATTAAACTCATCTTTAATATCCCTGAAAAACCTCGGATGGTTATAGAAGCCACCCACACTCACTTTATTAAAATCATATCGGACTTCTGCTCCGCGGCCGTATCTTGCAAACTCTGTTAAAAAGGATGAAGAATACGTTTTATCACCAAGATGGACAAAAAAATTATCCCGCTTGTAATTTACAAAATACTCTTCATACTGGGTAAATGTGTTGAATTCTATAGGGTTGTGGGTAACGGCCCGAAATTCAATCTGGTTTTTATTTTCTTTATCCAGCGATCCTTTACCATAAATCTCCCCCTGGAAGCCATCATTGTAAATACCCATATTTTTCATTCCAATGAAAGATAATGAGGCCGAGATGGGAAGCCTGTGATAAATATCGTTTTCTGTGGGCTTTACCGCTATAACCTGGGTACTTGCATAAACACTTTGATTTTCCTTAGGATTATTTTTCGGGTACACCGAAAGATTTAGATTTTGATATTCATTTTGCCGGAGCTCCGGATGAGTTACTTTGTGGATGGTAATAATTTTTGATTCATTAGGTTCCAAAACCAATGATGCATCATGATCAACAATAGCATTTTTACTTTCCAGAATAATATTTTCCGTTACGTTTCCATTATTTTTTAAAAGAAAAGAAGAACGGATAGTTTCTCCGGCCCTTATAAACTCTGGAGAATCTAATGCCGTTACAAAAAGTCTTCTGTTGCCGGAAATGATAATTTTTGAAGTTTTTACAAAAGAAATTCCGGTATTCCGGTCTTTGATATGTAAGGTTACTGAATAATCACCCTGAGTAGTTTCTGCTGCGATACGCAAAGGAACAAGATATACTGAAGTTTCATGGGGAGCAATCTGAAATTCCCCTTTTTCTAAAATGGGAATAATAAGCGGACTTGAAACATTCGTTGAGATATCATAGGTTTTGTTCTCATCCGAGTTATTTTCCAATGTAAAAGGTATAGATGTAGATGTTCCCGGAGTTAGGCTATCTTTTTTACTGTTCAATCGGTCTGATTGCTTCTGTGAAAAAATAAATACCGGGAAAAATAGTATGGTAATAAATAATGTCCAAATTCTAATCATTTTTTACGTCTAAGTCCACATTGAGGGCAAAGGCATTCTCTTCCTCATCTGTAGCCATTATCATAGCACGGTACTTATCCGGTGGTACTTTGCTGATATCAATGTAAAAGGTTTTAGAAGTAGAAGGCAGCAGCCCCATCGTTAAACTTGAATAAGTCCCCACTTTTTCTCCTGTTTTACGGTTATAGACCTCAATAGAGGCCGTTGGTTTACAGTAAAGATTCCCTTTATTGGCTATGGCAATTTTTGCAGTTTGCTTTCCATCTTCTTTTTCTACTTTTACACTTTCAAACTTAAGGTCCGGTTTGGCCTTTTCTGTATCATAATCTGTAATGATCTGAATGGCATACCGTATGACAGAAGTGATATTCACCCCTGATTTATTGTCACTGGGCTTTATATCATCTACGGGTTCTACAATCACTACACTCCAGTAGCTGCCGGGATCTACCGGCTGATCTGGAACTGTGATCTCATAGAATACCTCTGTTTTTTCTTTCCCTTTCAGGGTAATTAAATTCGTGTTGAGCTTAATCCAGTCACCATTAGTTCTTTTATTGGTATGTAATGCCGTATAATGGGTTGTTCCATCGGCATTATAGGCGAAGTCCTGTAAAAATAACTTGACACTTTGAGCATTATTTCCCGTGTTCTCGATACCAATTTTCCCTTTGTAAACTTTTCCGTTTTCTATTGTATAAGAATGCGTAAGCCCGTTGAGAATCACAATGCCGGCATGTAGAAAGCTAAACTGTAAAATAAGGGCGATCAAAAAAAGAATACGCTTTATCATTATATAGAGTTTGGAATTAAATCATTAAATAATACAAAACCAGGAAGAAACTGAAAGACAATTTCTTCTTGTTTTTGAAATACAGAATTGAATTTTATTAAATTCTAATTATCTGATATAGTGTAAGTAACAGTGGCTACTGTAGTGGCTGTTGCCTGCAGGTCCGCATAAGCTGCTACACCTCCGGGGCCGCTTCCTGCTGCAAGAGCATAGGTAAGATTATGTCCGTTATTGGCACCATTACCTGTGTAAGCACTTCCGATTCCCGAAATAATAGTTTGGTCGGCAGCACTTAATGTTAAAAGTCCCGCAGATGTTCCTAATGTTCCTCCCCCGGATCCGGTAGCTGCCGCTGCAGTTACTTGAATATCTACGCCAGGAATGATGGCATTAAGGCTTACAGTTACGTTACGTGTAGGATCAGCAACAGATTTGATAGAAGAGTAATTAAGCCAAAGCGTAGTGTTGGCAGTACTTGGAATAATAGGATTTCCGGCTTCAGTAGGAGCTGTGAATCCCAATGTAAGGTTTTTAGTAGCAGCAGGTTCAATGTCAACCAGAGCAACTTCTGGAACTGAAATGGTGATCGTATGATTGTCTGTATTGGTATCTTGTGCACTGATACCAGTAGATATGGCTACCGCAAATAGAGACATTGCAATTGTTAATTTTAATTTTTTCATGATGTAAATAATTAGTTTAGTGAAGGTAATAAAATTCAACATACTATGAAAAAAATATACATTATTTTTTATATTGTTAAATATTACGTTCTTATATTTGAATATGATTGGGAATAATAAAGGAATTAGAGTATGTAATTATGAAAAATCCCGTACAAAAAGTATACGGGATTTTAAGTTTTATTGAGAAGGTTTTAAGCCCAATGAGGATCCGAAATCGAAGCTTTTCCGGCTTCTGCCCTTCCTGCAAAATGCCAGATATGATCTTCCCATATTACTTTTACGTCATACCAGCCTTTATTCTTACTGAGATCAATTAGTATTTTTTCTTCAGGTTGATCTAAAGTTAAGGTTTTCTTATTTTTCTCGTAGAGGTCTTCTAAGAGTATCGGAATATTTCTTTTTTGATTATTTCTGAAGATCAGTTCAACCTGGTTTATTGAAGTATTGTTGATAAGTATAACCTCTTTTTCCGGAGAATTCTTTCCCGTAAACTTCCTGAAAAATCCATTAGGACCGAAAACTTCATAATCATAAACACCGGCATGTACAGGATGAGATAGCTCCTGTTTGGCATATAAAGCATATGAAAAATGATAATCTGTACTGTTGAATTGAGTTCTGTCATACAGAAGCAGAGGGACACCATTGTCTTTTAAATTGGACATCCTGATTTTTCCTCCTTCCAGATTAACGTGGAATTGGTAAGGAAGTGCATTGGATGGTTTGGTTCCTCTTTCCTGAATGTGCAGGAGAGTATTATTAAGTTCATTTTCAGAATACCATTTCAAATCAGGAACAGGTTTGTTTTTGGCTGCATTAATGGTTTTTGCAAAATCTTTTTGATTCAGATAGTCCATTTGCGGAGCTTTTACACTCGGGGAATTGAAAGCAGAAGTAAGATCTCCACACACAGCTCTTCTCCAGTCACTGATATTGTCCACATGAACATCTTTATTAAATTTTTTCTTGATAAAATTCTCCAGAAACTGAAGTACTGAAGTATGATCCGACACTTCCGAGTTCACAAAACCTCCTTTTGTCCATGGTGAGGCAATGATCATAGGAACTCTATAGCCTAAGCCTACAGTTCCTTCAATTCTTTCATGGTCCTGTAATGGAAGGGTAGACATATATTCCTGGGATTTGTCTACATATTCCACACCTTCTTTTCCATTCATATCAACCGGCTGACTCGGATTTAGAGGAGGTGCAAAAGGCAGGACATGGTCGAAATATCCGTCGTTTTCATCATAATTAATAATGAAGATTGTCTTTTTCCAGGTTTCAGGATCTTTAGTCAGAATATTTAAAACCTCAGAAATATACCAGGCTCCATACCAGGGAGATCCAGGATGGTCGGAAAAATGTTCGGGAGCTACCAGCCATGAAACCAATGGAAGTTTTTTCTCCTCTACATCTTTTCGGAACTGGAACAGGACATCACTTTTCGGAACAACCAATCTTTCTCCGTTTTCATCGTTACCGATTTCCAGATTCCAGAAATCAGGATCATTAGAATTGGTAGTAAAGGCCTTTTCGTGAAGGTTTTTTTCCTTTTGGGAAAGTTTTGAATAATTATCCGGATGGTATTTTACCTGATCTTCCTGTAGTTCCGTAATTATGGCTTCAAGTTTTGTTTTCTGACCGGGATTTTTTTCAATCTCTTTTTTCAGGTAACTGATCATATGGGGAATATTCTGAAAATATCCCTTTGAGAATTTAACATTAAAATTTGAAAACCATTCAATAGGATTATCTGTGAAATTACTTAGCCATGCTTCCTGCTCACCGGACATTCCTTTAGGCAGGCTTATTTCATTCTGATAAATTCTCCATGAAACATTCTTCTCTTCTAAAATTTCGGGAAAACTTTTCCATTTCGCTTGTCTGGCCTTATCATAATCAATATGATCATTGTAAACATTGGCCTTTACCTTGCCGTTTTGCTGCTCCCTAAGAGTTCCGGACCAATGGAACAGGCGGTTTGGGGTAGTCCCGGTAAGGGAAGAACAGAAATACTGATCGAATATGGTAAATGCGTCGGCTAGCTGGTAATAAAACGGAAGATCCTCACGGTTGTAATATCCCAAAGTAAGGGGGATATTTTTATACTCTTTATTTCCTGAAGCTTTAAACTGAAGCCACTGGTCATATTTCCTTTTATTTAAAGCTTTTTGTTGGTCAGACCATGAATGGGGTAGGGAGCTCATCCATGTAGATTTTGTATTTTTAAGATCCAGTCTGGCAGGAGAAGCATATTTTCCGTTGTTATCCTTTTGGAAGAAAACAGAATGCCCGTCCTGTTTTATAAAAGCCCTCTGATCTAAAAATCCCCTTACTCCTTTAAGCGCACCAAAAGCATGATCAAAAGAACGGTTTTCCTGCATCAGGATGACCACATGTTCCGCATCATAAAACGTAGATAATGCTGCAGGTTCAATAGCTAATGCTTTTAAGATAGAAGGATGAAGGACGCTTGAAGTTCCCAATCCGGCCAGTAAAAGGCTCGATTTTTCTAAAAATTCTCTTCTGTTCATGTTCAATCGTAATAAGAAAGAAACCGCAAGTTAATAGGATTTTCCTGCGGTTTCTTGTTGAATATAAAAATAATTAAAATCTTACTGCAGCCACCAAGGTTTGGAGTTAATATTATCATTTCCTCCATATTGAGCGGTAAGGGCAGCCTTTAGATTAGAGCTGTTGTAATTGTACTCAGACTGTGGATATCTGAACCTGAATGGAGCAGAAACTCCGGCCTTGAGCGGATAATCGGGATAGCCTGTTCTCAGGTAATCATAATACGAGGTCCATTGTGCCTGATGGAACATGGTCATGTATTTTTGAGTGATAATTTTTTCCAGCTGATTCTGTAGAGGAGCGGCATCGTCATACACAACCAATGGCGTTGCCAGATACTGATTCACATTAAACCCGGCGAAATACTGGTTAGGATTTTTTACATAGGTCTGGTAAAAGCTGAAGCTTGCTTTGATAGCATTATCATAGTGAGTTTTTGCAGATCCGGAGATCCAGCCTCTTGCCGCAGCTTCAGCCAGAATAAGCTCCTGTTCAGAATAACTTAATACCGATGAAGGTTCATTGGTAGGGTCTTTATAGAAACGGTCGTTTACTTTAGAAATGTTTTTTGCCGTAATCAATGTTGCATTATCAGAATATGGTGAGGTAGGATTTCCGCCATTATATCCTGTAAAATCGGTAATAGCTTTTCCCGCTTCTTTTGCACCGGTAGTCTGGGCTGCAAATGTAAACAAACGAGGGTCCTGTCTGTCCTTGAACATATTGATAAAATAATCAGCCATATATAAGCTTGATCCATAACCACTGTTGTTAAACATAGTGTACCGGCTGTCTGCAGCATCTGCAAACTTAAGCTCACCGTTATCTGCAATGGAAGTCATCAGAGGCTGGCTTCCGGCGATAGAGGCAAACTCTGTGGCGATATTGTAGTTTCCAACGGTACTTTTCTTAGACATGGTGATCAGGATCTTGAGACGGAAAGAATTGATTAGTTTTTTCCATTTTGCAGCATCTCCATTATAGATAATATCCCCTTCAATCTTATCATTGGAATTGATAAGGCTGCTGGCTTCTTTCAGTTCAGATAAAATTCCGGCCATTACCGCTTCCTGGCTGTCATACTTGGGCTGGGTAATTCCGGATTCTCCTTTTACAGCTTCACTGTAAGGAATACTCCCAACCTTTAAACTTAAAGTAAAGAAATAATAGGCTCTGTAGAACTTTCCTATAGCCACATAGTTTTTATTGTTTATTTTTTCAGCCTCCTGTATCATCTTTGCCGTGTTCAAAAGCCCTTTTGTATAGACTTCAAAAGAGGTGTCATTCCATTTCATATACTGGTAGGTGTTCTCGCCATCCGTTCCGATCATCATTCGGGAAGCATACATATTATCACCGTTTATCTGAAAAGCATCTTTTGAAACATAGGTCAGAAGAACTTTGGGATCAACGCTTGCCTTATCATTGGGATTCTCATTGATCTTATCAAGACTGGATTCACATGATGCCAATGCCAGCGTTCCGGCAATAAGTAGCGATTTTATAGTAAGCCATTTCGCAGTTTTACCATTTTGCGATGCAATTTTAGCAATACCATTTATATTATTTTTCATTGTATTCTGTACTTAATTAAAATTTAAGATTAAATCCGATTCCGAACCATCTGCTTGAAGGATCCTGAATATCATTACTGATGTCACCTTCCCTGCCTGTTTTGATCTGAAAGTCAGGATCGGAATAAAGGTTTTTAGATTTTTTCCACATTGCCAGGTTATAAGCCGAAATGTTTGCCGTAAAGCTTTTGATCACTCCGTTCGGATTGAGTAAAGATGAAAAATCATACTCCAATACGACAGACCTTAGTTTGATAAAAGTTCTGTCGAAGACGTTGGCAAACACATCACTCTCGTCCTGGGTAACTCTTGCCTGATAAGGGTAGTTCTGTGCCCAATCCTGGAAACTGATTGCTTTGGTATGAGGCGTGTAAAGCCCTGTAGTTGGATTATAATTGACACCATCGGGAACGAAATAATAACTTCCCGGGTTAGCGTATTCCTGATCTCTATAAGCGGTAGAGTTCGGATGTTTTCCTCCCCACCACATTTTTTCTACCACCTGGGATCTCATTATTCCGCCAATGCTTCCGTCGATTCCTATATTTAAGGATATCTTTTTATATTTAAAGTTGTTATTAAATCCGAAAGTCCAGTCCGGGTTGAAATGCCCCAGATTGCTCGGTGCATTGGCTCTTGTTGGCATACCTGATTTTGCATCAAGGATCACTTTTCCGTCCGGAGACTTTTGCCATGTATAATCGTAGTAGCTGTCCATTCTTTCACCCAGCTTGATATTATTGTAGTTGGGCATATTATCATAAATGGAAGTAAGCTTTTGTTCATAAGTACTCCAGTTGACCAATGATTTCCATGTGAAATCCTTGGTTTTTACCGGAACTAATCCTAATGAAATTTCAAGTCCTTTTGTAGTATATTCGTTCCCGTTGACATACTGAGAGGTAAAACCTGATGATTGGGCACTTGGGAACTTAAGGATATTATTATAATCCAGTGTTCTGAAATAAGTGACATCCAAGCTAACCCTGTTTTTGAATAACCCTGCGCTTACTCCCAATTCATAAGACTTGGTTTGCTCAGGCTTTAAAGAGTTTTCAATATTCAGAATGGTAGGGTAATAATAGGTAGGATTTCCATTAAAGGTAATCCCATCGTTATTTACATAATAATTTCTGGTAGAATAAGGTTTAAAGTCATAGGCTACTTTTGCCCATGATGCTGAAAGCTTTAAGAGATTAATGGCTTCAGGCATTTTGACAAGGTTGGAAATGACAGCACTAACGGAAGCTGACGGATAGAAATAAGATCTGTTAGCCTTAGGCAGGGTAGAAGACCAGTCATTACGCCCGGAAATATTGATGAAAAAGGCGTTGTACAACCCGATATCAATGGTTGAATAGGCACTGTAGATCAGCTTTTCTTTAAGATAGGAGTAATATTTTATAGCCCCGATAGAGTTGTCAAGCGTATAAAGTTCCGGAACTTTCAGTCCATCAGTAGATTTATTGTCTATATTATTTTTATAGTAGAATGTAGAACCTCCGGCATTAATGGTAATATCAAAATTTTCGGAAATCTTTTTCTTATAAGTTGCCAATACATCATAGTTAAGGTTCCATGTTTTGGAATCATTAAGGATATAACCCCCACTTCTTGGAGCATCATAATTGAAATAAGAATAAGGGCTTAGCTTTTCCTGTTTATTGTGATTTTCAACAATAGATATCTTACCTTTTACGGAGAAATCTTTTGTAGCCTTATATTCCAGACCGGCCTGAGCATTGATGATATTGGTTCGGTTCTTATTCTTATAATATTCAGCTCCGAACCATGGGTTATTGTACCATGCATAATTCCAGTTTGCCTGTGAAGTACCTTCTTTTCCAGGAACCCACATATGATTTTTCAGTGCATTTCCGTCAACATCACCACCCATCCAGATCAGAATGGTATACATATGTCCGCTTGGATTGTAGTCATAATTGGGGGTACTCGGTGTAAAAGTCTGGTTGAAATTGAATTTTGTATTGAAGATGAATTTCTCTCCCAAATGATTTTCCGAAGAAAAATTCACGCCATAACGCTGCAGATAAGAGTTGGGAACCCGGTCATCGTAATTCATGAAATTTCCCGAAAGTCTGTATATATCCTGATTGTTTTTATAGCTTATAGAGAAGTTGTTATTGTTGATAACTGCTGGCTTCAGAAATGTATTTAAGTTATCATGGTACTTCCAGTCGATGGGAACTCTTTCATATCTTGATTTGTCATTGTACTGAGTTCCTGTCACGGCTCCATACCATGGGACAATCTGTCCTGTTACTTTATCTCTGATGGGGCTGTTCCATTGTGCAATCTGGAGTCCGGGGGTGAATTTTGGGCCCCAGATCATATCTCCGTCATTCACACCACCGTCTGCTCCGTCCCAGAATTCATATTTTCCATGGGAGCCATTTCCATATTCGGTTTGAGTTTTTGGAAGATTGGTAAACCCGCCGGTAATCATTGTATTTTGTGAAAATTCTACAGAGAAACCTTTCTTTTTAGCACTTTTCGTAGTAATCAGCACGGCGCCATACCTCCCTCTGGAGCCATATAATGCAGAAGCAGTAGCTCCTTTCAGAACGTTGATATTCTCAATATTGTTGGGATCCAGGTTTTGAAAAACTTCTTTTTCAACAATTACTCCATCAATAACAAAAACCAGGTTAGAGTTTCCCCTTAAAGTAAAATCCGGGGCCTGCTGCATGCCGGTAGGGTTGGATACATTAAGACCGGCTACCTGACCGGAGAACAAATTTCCTATGCTGGGAGTAGTAACTGTTTCAAACTGCTTGGTGCCTACTTCCTGGGTAGAATATCCAATCTTTTCTTTCTTTTTTGCAATCCCCAAAGCGGTGATGACAACACCTTCAAGCTGTTTTTCATTCACCTTTTTCAGAGTTACCGCATACTGTTTTTTTGAAGAAACTTCTATAGTGTACAAAGAAAAGTCCGGAGAATAAAATTCAAGAATGTCTTTGGGATTGGCTGAGATGGTAAAATTACCATTATCATCAGTCTTAGCCGTCTTACCGGTATTTTTGTCAGTGATATTGACTCCGGAAACACTTGTTCCGTTTTCAGATTTTACATTTCCTGAAATATTAATTTCCTGAGCTGTAAAATAAAGAGGAAGCAGAGAAATTGCAAAACTAGCTAAAGTCTTCTTCATTTTTTTGAAGACAAATATACCCTGACACTATTACCTGTGTTTTAATGTTATGTTAAATTAAAAATATGATTTTAATATTTTTTAACAATAATAATTAATAAAATGGTAAAGTAAGAAGCCGTCTTTACAAGATATTTTCGCTTTATTTATTAAAGGATCATGGAAATGGGAAAAAGAATTTTTAGAACCTGCTCAGGATTCCCCAGTGAATTTTAATATCATTAAACTTAAACGGATTTCCAAACTCATTACCATTGGAGAGCTGGAAGCTCATCAATCCTATTGGAATAAAGAAGTTAAAGCCGAGCCCGACACTGTAGAGTTTGGGCTTTACATTCAATGATTTATTATTGAGCTGTCCGTACTGTCCAAAGAGGTCGAAAAATGCCTGATTACCAATTAAGTACCGGTATTCTAAACCTCCGTAATAGAAATAATCTGCTGCAAGGGAGTTTTCATTGAAACCCCGCATGGAATTCCAGCCTCCAAAGCGGAATAATTCATTGGTGGAAAATTCCATTTTAGAATCCATCATCCGGCCTTCACCTTTTATATTAAGAAAATGGTTTCCGGAAATATGGTAATTGTGCTCCCCATAAAAGTAAAACTGATTTTGGGTAGCTTTGATGTTATCTTTTGTATAGGTGGTCGTTAAGAAATCATATCCGGCACTGATCTTTGTTTTATAAAGAAAAAGATCAATATCGGTAGGTTCAGTCATCTCATACCAGATCCCTATTCCTCTTTTGTTATAATCCTTTCCCTGGGTATATAAAGTATCAATAATACTTGAAGTTTCTAAAGTTCCGCGCAGACCGATTTTGTTCCGGTTATTAAGGTGGTAATAAAAAGCAGGAAGAAACTTAACATTGGCAAAAGTAGAATCCTGTCTGTAAATATTCACCTTTGTATTCAGTCCGATATTGGATTTGAAAAGATAAGGAATATCAACCTGCAGGTCAAAAGTCTGCCCTCTGTCCGGGTTTCTCTGCCAATATAAACTAATCGCTTCAAAACCATTGAACATATTTCTGAAGTTGACATTCATGGTTCCGTTTAAGGTAAACTTATTCGTTTTGTCATTTCCAAAACCGATTACCCCATCAAAACTATTGGTCTTTTTCTTTTCCAGGAAAAGATAAATATTTGTAGAGTCTTTGGTGAATAAAGTTTGAGGCTGGCGTTCCAGTGTTACAAAAGGATGACTCTGAAAACTTTTGTTGACGGCTATCAGATTTTTATCGTCATAGGTTTTTCCTTTAAACTCCTTTTCCAGATTTTTAATAAATCTTTTCGGAACCCTCTCGTAGCCTTTGACCACAAATCCATCAATGGTTCTTTTGTCATTCTTATTGATATCCAGCTCTATAACGGGAAATCCATTTTTTTTGCCTTTATATTTTGATTTAATTCTGCTGAAGGAATAGCCGTCATCAATATATTTTTTATTGATACTTTTTTTTGTGGAATCCAGATTTTTGGTGAAAAAATCTTTCTGAACCTTGAGCTTCTGAACTATAGAATCAGAAAGGTCAACATAGGTTTCGTTGTAATTTTTGCCCTTGTCGAAAAAAATTTCAGTGCTGTCGCCTTTTATTTTTACCTCTTTCAGTTGGGTGAAGAAATAATTGTTTTGGGCTAATGAATCCAGAAACTTTACGGCAGACGCTGAATCTTTGACCTTTTTCTTAACCTTTGTTTCCGTATCAATAAGCCAATAATGCTTTTTCTGCGCTTGGATAAAAACGCAGAACAGCACAAAAAATATTTTCAGAAATAACTTCAATTTTAGCTGGTCTTACATCATTAAGAATTATCTTGAGATACAGACAGTCACTCTGACTTTAGTAAATGAACCGAATAAGCGAAGTTCATCTTCATTCTTAACAACTCAATCACCTTAATAGTTTAAAATATAAATAACTTTTTAATAACTGAAACTAGTCCAGTTTATTATATTTCTTCATTAAATTCTCATAAACTCCCTGTGGAAGAATCCATTTCAGCGGAACTCCAATCTTCTGCCCGAATTTACCAAAATAATAATGAGCTTTCCATTTATTTTTTCCTAAAAGCTTTTCTATATATTCTGCTACTTCTACAGGTTCTGTTCCGTCATTGACATGAGAGTTCATTAAAGCATATACCTTATTGAACACATTTTTATAAGGCTCTGAAACCTGGGCTATCACCCTGTTCTCTGCAATATTGGTTTTGATATCTCCCAAATGAAGAGAACATACATCAATATTCCATGGGTAAACTTCATACCTCATCGCTTCAGTTACTTTATCCAATGCAGATTTTGATGCAGAATAAAAACCACGGAAAGGAAGTCCCATTTCACTTCCGATACTGGAAACATTAATAATTTTTCCAAATTGATGCTCACGCATTTTCGGAAGAACAGCGCTCATCATCTGAACGGGACCTGCCAGATTCAGGCTGAATAGTTTTAAGATATCCTCTTGGGTAGAATCTTCCACAGCTCCTACCATTCCCATTCCTGCATTATTGATCAGAACATCGATGCTGCTTTCAGTTTTTAAAATTTCTGTAATAGCATTCTGAACCGCAGTATTATCAGTAACATCCGTTGGAATAGACTTGAAGTACTGACTTTCCGTATATTTTCGGCTTAAACCATATACTTTGTTCCCTTTTTTACCAAAATATTCGGCCAATGCAAAACCAATTCCTGACGATGTTCCTGTGATGATAATGGTCATTTAATCTGTATGATTTAATTGTTCTTTTATTTCTTTATAAGCAGTCTGCTGAGGTTGATTCTATCAGCTGCTTAAAGAAAGCTCTATTTTCAGCAAATGTAAAAAAAGAAAAGGGAAGTCTGTTATTATTTCTGAATAAGACATGAGGTACCTGCTGTTTAATGATGTGCTGATCTATTGTCCCGGAGTGATTAAACTTAAAGTAAAATTAATCTTAATGCTGTCCATAATATAAATGGAATGACTACTTTATTTGTTTATTTGTCTTTAAATCAGAATATTGCGTGTTTTGTATTGTATGTGCATTTCGAATTAAGCTAAAATTTCTTAATAAAAACATAAGGAAAGCTTAATGCCGCCCGGGTTAAGGCTGGTCTAATTTTGCATCTAATTAAAAAGGATGTCATGAATGTATTTAAAGTCCCTGTTTCAGTTTCTTATCTGACGGGGAGGGTTTTACTTATTGGTGCAATATCGGTTTCACCGATGTTTCTATCTCAAAAAAAAGACAGCTTAAAAGAAAAAGCCATTGACGAGGTTATTGTTGTGGGCTATGGAACGCAGAAAAAAAGCAAAGTATCCGGTGCTGTTACCGAAGCCTCATTGGATAAACTTACTTCCAGATCTTTGTCAGGAGTAGGAGAGGTTCTTCAGGGGAAGGCTCCCGGAGTAACGGTAGTGAATGAAGGAGGTGATCCTAACGGTTCACCCAAAGTAAATATCCGTGGTTTGGGAGGTATTAACGGAGAAACCCCTCTTTACGTGGTAGACGGAGTGGTTTTCAACGGAACTCCATCTATTAACCCGAATGATATTCAGGATATCTCTGTTCTTAAAGATGCTTCTGCAGCAATTTATGGAGCACGATCTTCAGGAGGGGTGATCCTTATTACCACTAAAAAAGGGAAAAAAGGAGTCCTTACTGTAGACTTTGATGTTAAATATGGTATTAACGAGGCATGGCGATTGAAAGAGTCTTTAAATGCGGCTGAATTTCAGGATGTGATGTACCAGGCTTATGCAAATGCCGGTAAGCTGGGTAGTTTACCTATTGCTTTTAATCCCGAAAAATATCCTGACGGAAGAATTACCAGAACAGACTGGATGAAAGAGATTTTCCGTACAGGAACGATCCAGGAATATAACCTTAATTTAAGCGGTGGTGGAGAAAAGTCCAGATTTTATGTGGGAATGAACCATAGAGCGCTGGAAGGTATTTTATTGAATACCCAGGCAAAGCGATATAATTTCAGAGTGAACTCTGAGCATAAAGTGAAAGACTGGCTGACGATTGGAGAGAATATGTACTATAATTACTCTGACGGAAATACAGCAGATACTAAAAGTGGATATACGGGAGCTTTGATAGCCGCCATGTATTATCCACCGAATGTTCCGGTATATACCCAAACAGGAGCTTTTTCCGGGTTACCTATTGATGTAGCCGGTGGTTACGGAGATATGATCAATCCTGTAGCCTATCTTAAAAGGATCAATATCAGGAATCCTACCCATGAAATTTTAATTAATCCCTATGCCGAAATTACGTTGGCAAAAGATTTGAAATTCCGTTCCAACTTCTCACAGACATTTAAAATAGGAAACGTAAAGAATTTTACTTCCAGAGTGCTGGAAGTTGGGAAAATATTTGATACGAACAATTTAGAATACCAGTCTAATAATACGTCTACTGCCCTTGCAGAGCAGCTTCTTACCTATAAGTTTACTGCAGGCAAGCACAATTTTGATTTCCTGGCAGGTTTTACTTTTCAGAAAACAGTTGAAGACGGGTTTCTGGCAAAATCTTTTGATTTCAGAAGTGAGGCAGATGTTTTCCAGCATCTTCAGAATGCCGCAGATACTAATAAAGAAGTATCCAGTTATAGATTCAAACAGGCTTTGGTATCTTATCTGGCAAGACTAAATTATGATTATGCAGGGAAGTATATCATCAGTTTGCTGGGGAGGCGTGATGGTTCTTCATTAGTGGCAAAGCAGAACCGTTTTGCTAATTACTATGCTGTTTCCGGAGCTTGGGTTGTATCCAGGGAAAATTTTATGAATGATATTTCCTGGTTGTCAAACTTAAAACTTAGAGGAAGCTATGGTATCTTAGGAAATCTTGGAGGTATTTCTCCTCAGGCGGTTAATCCTTTAATGACGAGGGATAATAATGTGATTTTTGGACAGGATCCTTCGCAGAATATTGCCTATTATGCTACGACGAGACCTAATCCGGATCTGAAATGGGGAAAATCTGAACAGACTAACTTTGGAGTAGATGCTTCTTTCCTTCACAACAGTCTTTCTTTACAGTTTGATTACTTCGTGAAAAATTCTAAAGATCAGATCTTTAATGTGAGCTTACCAAGTACAGCTACCTATAATAACCAGTATGTGAACGCCGGATTATTTCAGGATAAAGGATACGAATTAGGAATTAACTATAATGGTAAGAAGACAGGGGATTTTACTTATTCAGTGGGAGTTACTTTTAGTCAACTAAAAAATACGGTGAAACAGCTTGCTGATGTGGATGAAATTTTTATTAATGACAATGGAGTAAGAGGGGTATTGAAACCGACCCGTATAAAAATAGGAGATCCGTTATATTCTTTTTACGGATATAAAACAGGAGGTATTTTCCAGTCTCAGGATGAGATTAATAATTATAAAGATGCTAATGGGAATCTTATTCAGCCCAATGCGAAACCCGGAGATATTAAGTTCCTGAAGAAGGATGGAAATATAGGGGTACTGAACAACCAGGATTTTGTAAATCTTGGCAGTCCATATCCTAAATTCTCTTATGGATTTTCTTACAATATGACCTGGAAAAATTTTGACCTTAATATTTTCTTACAGGGAGTATACGGGAATAAGATTTTTAACGGGATGAAGTTTATTTCCTTAAATCCGGGAGGAACAGGGCAGAATTATAATATGGACAGAGATATCCTGAATGCCTGGACTCCTCAGAATACCAATACTGATATTCCAAGGCTTGTACATGGTGATCCAAGTGGAAACTATTCCAAGGTATCAGACTTCTATGTGGAAGACGGTTCTTATCTAAGACTGAAAAACCTGACCATCGGGTATTCATTACCAAGAGAGCTTTACCAAAAGTTGGATGTGAATAAGGTTAGAATCTATGTGACCACCAATAATCTTTTCACTATTACTAAATATACAGGTTTTGATCCCGAAGTAGGAATGAATTCTTATGGGGTAGATACCGGAAGATATCCACAGTCACGCTCATTCATTTTCGGGGTGGAAATAGGATTATAATTTTAAACAACAAAAAGTAAAAAAATGAAATTTTTCAATAAAATATTTTTAGTATCAGGAATATCGGCAATGCTTTTATCATGTACGGGAGAGCTGGATATTCAGCCTGAAGGAACTCCTACGGAAGCCAGTTTCTGGAAAACGGAAAATGATCTGATCACCGGCGCTAATGCTATGTATAAACCTCTGTCTGACGGAGAGTTTTACGGACGAGGTTTCTTTTGGTTTATCAATGCCAGTGATGATATGGTAACAGGAAGGGCGAAGAGTGAGGCGGATAATGCCAAGAACTTCAGCAGCAATTATATAGCAGCGGGAGATCTGGAAACACAATGGAACAAAAGATATAATGTAATCGGAGTTGCTAATCGTGTGATCCGTAATGTTGACAATATTCAGACTTCGGCAGCTATAAAGAATAAATATTTGGGTGAAGCTTTATTTATGAGCAGTCGGATGTATTTTGAGCTAGCCTATAATTATGGAAATGAAAAAGCGGGAATTCCTATTATAGACCGTACAAAAGAACCGGATCCCAATCCTATTCCAAGAGCCGCTAATGTAATGGTGAATTACAACTATATTGTGAATGACCTGAAAAAGGCGGCAGAACTGTTGCCAGCTCAGGCTGAACTTCCGGCAAAGGATTTTGGAAGACCTCATAAAGCCGCGGCATGGGCATTGTTGGCAAAAGTGTATCTGTTTATGAAAGACTGGCAGAATGCAGAATATTGGGCTAATGAAGTCATTACAAAAGGAAACAGAAACCTGTTGAGCAATTATAAGGATGTCTTTAAAGCCGAAAATAATTATAGCTCAGAATATATCTGGTCAATACCAAGTACCCCTAAATTTAATTCGGTGGGAAGTATTCTTCCGGGAGTAATGCTTGAAAACAAAGGATGGGGAGAATATAATGGATGGGGATATTTCCAGCCGACAAAAGAGCTGTATGATGAATATGAAACAGGGGACCTCAGAAGAAGTGCAACGATTCTGAAATTGGGTGATAAGTTTACTTTTAACGGAACAGAAAGAACCTATGCTTCTTCCAATTCCCTTACCGGTTATCAGTTCAATAAATATATGGATGCATTTAAATATCAACTGAACAGTGGCCACGTAAGTGCCAACGGGGATTATCCGTGTACAGATCTTGCCGTTCCGATTATGCGTTATGCTGAGGTAATCCTCATCAAAGCAGAAGCTTTACTGATGAAAGGCAGCAATGCTGACGTAGAAATCAATATGATAAGACAACGTGCAGGCTTAGCTCCAAAATTCGGATGTACTATGGCTGACCTGAAGCACGAAAGACGTTGTGAGCTTGCAGGAGAATGGGCAGACCGTCACAGAGATCTTGTCCGCTGGGGAGATGCTAAAGAAACGTATGCAAAACCTCTTCACGGGATAAACAATCAGGAAGTATGGGCCGCAAGAAATTTTAACCCTGCTGTACATAACGTATGGGCCGTTCCGCAAGCTGAAATTGTAAACAGCCATAATGTTATTAAACAAAACGAAGGTTGGTAAATGTTAGTCTAATATATATTATCCGCTATATCATCACAGAACTGCTGTGGTGATATAGTTTTTTTCAAAAATAGTATGAAATTATCAAAGATTTTGGCTGTATTGGCCCTGGCTGTTTTCTCTGAAAATCAGGCACAGAATTATTTAAATTATAATGTGGGAAATGCCCATTCTCATAATGACTACATGCAGGAAATCCCTTTCTGGCAGGCTTATTATGCTAATTTTGGTTCTATTGAAGCAGATGTTTTCCTGGTGAAAGGTAAACTATGGGTAGGCCATACGGAAAAAGAACTGTCTTCAGACCGGACCTTAGAAAACCTTTATCTGGACAATATCTCGAAACAGATTAAACAGAATAAAGGACATGTTTATCCGGATGCCAATAAAAAGCTGCAGCTGCTTATTGACATCAAGCAGGATTATAAGACTTCTTTGAATGCATTAGTAAGTACCCTGAAAAAATATCCTGAGATTACAGGGGATTCAGGTATTAAAATAGTGATTACGGGAGGAAGGCCTCAGCCGGGTGATTTTAAAAATTATCCCAGCTACCTTTATTTTGATGGAGATCTTGAAAAAAATTATACTCCGGATCAGCTGAAAAGGGTAGGAATGTTCAGTGCAGATTTACCTGAGCTTATAAAATGGAATGGGAAAGGAATTCCAAGGGATGAAGAAACCGATAAGATTAAAAAAGCAGTGGAAAAAGCCCATGTTCAGCAAAAACCAATGCGTTTTTACGGAGCTCCTGATTTCCCTAATGCTTGGGTGAATTTTATGGATATGGGAGTGGATTATATCAATACCGACCATATTCCGGATCTTAAAAAGTTCATGAATACCATTCCTAAAAACTTTTATAAAAATACCAAAGAATACACTACCTATACGCCCACTTATAAAACGGATGGTTTAGCTAAAAAGGTGAAAAATGTGATCCTTCTGATTCCGGACGGAACGTCGTTACCACAGTACTATGCTGCATTTACAGCGAATAAAGGAAAGCTGAATGTTTTTAATATGAAGTTTACAGGATTGTCCAAAACCAATTCTTCCAATGCCTATATTACAGACTCAGCTCCCGGTTCTACTGCTTTTGCTACAGGGGTAAAAACCAAAAATACATTTGTGGGAGTAGACCATATGGGAAAAGCCTTGGCACAGATTCCTGATATTATTGCAGATAAAGGAATGGTTTCCGGTTTAATTTCTACAGGAGATGTTACCGATGCTACGCCTGCAGATTTTTATGCACATTCAGATAACAGAAATAGCTCAGAGCCGATACTGAAAGGCTTTGCTTCTTCCAAAACAAAAATTTTAATCGGAGGTCCTACCAGTGGATTATCCCAGGAAAACCTGCAAAAGTTTAAAGAGGCGAAAGTAGATGTATTCTATGATTTGAAATCGGTTAGCAAAATAAACAACCGTACATTGATTATTGATCCTTTAGCCTCACAAAGAATTACGAATGGAAGAGGAAACTGGTTGGCTGATGCGTTTGATCTTACTTTAAACGAAGTAAAGAACAATAAAAAAGGATTCTTTATGATGATTGAAGCTTCACAGACCGATGGAGGAGGACACAGCAATAATATTGAGCAGCTGGTAACCGAGTTACTGGATTTTGATCAGGTGGTAGGGAAAGCCATGAAGTTTGCTGATGAAAATAAAGAGACATTAGTAATCGTTGTAGGGGACCATGAAACTGGAGGATTGACGCTTCTGGACGGTAGCCTTAAAGACGGATGGATATTTGGAAACTTCAGTACCAATGATCACACTTCAATTCCTTCCAGTGTATTTGCGTACGGACCCAATTCCAAAGAATTTACAGGGCTGTTTGAAAATACAGAGATCTTCAATAAGATTTTGGCAGCATATGGTATTCAGAAATAATGTATAAGAATAAGGATGTTTCATTATTGAGATTGTCTTGTTGATTGTAATAAGGAATGAAAGCATCATATTATTAAAATTCTTATAACATTAGATTACACAGATTATTCAGATATATTAATTGATCTAATAAAAACCGGCTGTTTCACTTTTGAAGCAGCCGGTTTTTTGTATTTCTTAGAAATTTAAGATTCTAAAAATTTGTTTTAACGATCAGCTCAGATAACTCAGCATTGACAAAGTCTATAGGCATTACCCCGTAAGTTCCTTGTGTATTTGTTTGGAAGAATGTTTTCAATTTAGGATTAATGCTGTTGGAAACTGTAGGGATGCTTGGTATTCCGAAGATTCCCGGTTTGTAGCCACTTGTAAAGTTGACAAAAAGCTTATTGCTGCCATCATTCTTGGCTTCATTCAGGAGAGATGAAATGCCTGCCCATTTATCATCATTATTCGTTACCTTATAATAATCCTGGACTTTCATTGGAGCGCCATTGTTATTGATTTCAAATGTAGTATTGTCTGCCCATGAAGTTGCATTGATCCCTTTGGCTGTTCCTGCTGAGAATCTTCTTAATAATTTGATTTTCCCCCTTACCTGTCCAAGATTGGGGATATTGGTTCCCAGATCCCATTTTGATGGATTTTTCTGAATGTACGAATCAAAAGTACTTTCAAAACTTCTGGTCGTATTGGAAGCATCATATTCTTCTTTTACAGACATGATGATGGTTTCTGAAGGATGACTTTCCAGAAATGAATAGCAGGCAGTAAGGACATCATCAAAATTCAGATTCTGATAAATAGGACCATGGTGAATCGCAAAAGAATTGTCAATATGCCGGCAGCGGATATCCAGAAAACGTACCCCTGTATTGAGTTGTTCACCGATACTGAGGTTTTGGGTTTTTGCCGTACCGCTGTTAGAAGGGATTTCTCTGGTAGCACCGGAGTCATGAGTACCAGGAATAGAAATCCTTGAAATTGAAATGTTATCCTGAAGGCCGGACATCCAGCTGTTCATGGCTATAGGAAGTGCAGCATTTCTGTAGTTGGCTTTTTCTACAGATGTTATTCCATTATCATTTACCTCTCTTTCGGTACTGGCATCCGAGCAGGAGAAAAATAAACTTGCGGTGGCAATACTAAGACTCATCGTAGTAAAACGTCTCATGTGGTTCTTGAACATAGTTTTATTATATTTTTAGGTAAGCTAAAAATAAGAATAGGTCAAGATATAAGGAGTTAATTTAATTTTAAGAGATGATTAATTTGTATGACATAAATAAGAAAGAAATCTACATTCTAAAAAAAGAGATCATCAGCAGAACCGGGAATTCTGAATTGATGCCCTCCAATGGTAAAGTCATTCATCTTTATAAGGGTTTTCAGCTTATGGGTAAACTCCTTGTGAAAAGGATCAGGTGCTTTCGTTTCATCATTACAGGATGAATATTCTTTATCAACGATAACCTTTCCTGTTGAAAAATTGATCTCATTCAAAAAAATAAAATCACAGGTGTCTTCAAATTGATCATGGGAACCTATCAAATAGAAATCTCCATTCTGAAACCTGAAAGTATGGTTATAATTTTGGGTATGTCTTGAATTGGTATTAAATGTCTGTGAAATCGTCAGTGCATTATTTTTGATAGAAATTTCCGGAGGAGTATTCTCTTCAGGGTAAAAACCCATTCCGCTTGAAAAAAGAACGGTGGCGTTTTTCTTCCAGACCTTAAGGCTGTTATCCTCGTTTTTCAGAATGTAGAAAACTCTTTTATAATCTTTAAATTCCGGATTGTCTGCGTTTTCTGAAGCTTTCTGATCAGTATCAAATATAATCACCACTTCATCTTTTCCGTCCTTATCCAAGTCTCCTTTAGATTCGGCAATCTTTGTATATCCTTTCGGTGTCGGAAAATTTTTCAGACCCTGGGCATTATAAAAAGTGATCAGCAATAAAGCAATTAAAGAGAAAAGACTTTTCATACAGCTATATTTGAATTTATAATCCGGTATCTTCTTTTTCGATCAGTCCGGATTCTTTCAAATAGCACATGCACCCTTTTATCGTTTTGTATATACCGTTGATATTGGTCTCTTTACCCTTAGTGTCGGTTACTGTGATACCGGTAGAATAGGAATTATCTTCTGCGTAGTATGTTCTGAAAAGCTGATATTGATACTCCTTATTGGTAAAGGTCAAATAGTTGAGCTCCATTCCTGCATTCTGTTTTCCTCCTCCTCTCATATAAGATCTGTACCTGAATTTTTTCCAGCTGTCTTTTGTCTTTTCAGCGGGAAATTCCATTTCTACATGATCTTTACTCCCAAAACGGTACTGAATGTATCCGTTCTCTTTATCTTTTACCAAGGCCATTTTCTTTCCTGTTTTCGTTTCAAAAGAATACAGAATTTCTTCATTGGGAAGCAGGTATTGCGCCCAAACTGACAATGGAAGTAGTAATGAAAATAAAATTAAATATTTTTTCATGGAAGGATATGATGTATTAAATGTAGTAATTTGAAATGACTTATAATCTTATTCAAATTACCACATTCTTAAATTATTTTGTAACTACAGAGGCAAGGTCTTCCCAGAACATCGGATAAGACTTTTCTACAACATCCTCCTCTTCGATACTAAGCTCTTTGATCAGGCAAAAAGGAGCAAAGCTCATCGCCATTCTATGATCCTGGTAGGTTTTAATAGAAATATTTTCTTGCGGATTCCCAAAATGGATAGATTTGATAGTTAGATCCGTGATTTCCGTTTCCGTTCCCAGTTTTTTCAGCTCATTATATAAAGCCAGTAATCTGTCGGTTTCTTTCACTCTTAAAGTTCCCAGTCCTGAAATATCAAAAGGAATTTGTAATGCTGCCGCAGTTACACAAAGAGTCTGTGCAATATCCGGACAATTGTTCATATCCAATACGATTTTTTCCGGAAAAGAAAAATCCGGCTGAGGTTGTAATGTGATTTTATGCTCATCCTCAGAAAAGATCGTTTTAATCCCGAAGAAGTCTTCATAGATTTTTGCAATGGCCGAATCCCCTTGAGTAGATTCTTTATAAAAGCTTTTTAAATAAATTGTTTTTCTTCCCAACGCACAGATAGAGTAGAAATAAGAAGCCGAACTCCAGTCACTTTCTACTTCATAACTTAATGCTGAAGATTCACTATCCTCATAGTGGTGTTCTACTTGTATGGTATTTCCTTCAAAGCTGCTTGTAATTCCAAATTTTGTTAAAATATCCAGGGTCATTTCAATATAAGATCTTGACGTTACCTCGCCGACAAGATTAATCTTCAGTCCGTTTTCAAGTTTTCCTGCAATAAGAAGAAGAGATGTAATAAACTGACTTGAAATATTGGCAGGAACATTCACCTGGGTTTGAGTGATTTTTCTTCCTGTGATTTTTAAAGGAGGAAATCCTTCATTTTCTAAATATTCAATGTCCACACCAAGATCTCTCAAAGCGCTTACCAAATTTTTGATAGGTCTTTCTTTCATTCTCCCTGAGCCGGTAAGAACAGTTGTTTTCCCTTCCTGAATTGAATAATAGGATGTAAGAAAACGCATGGCTGTTCCCGCATGGTGAATATCCACCACATCAGTATTTGCAGATAATGCTTTTTTTAGCAACTGCGTGTCCTGAGAATTGGAAAGATTTCCGATTTTTATATTGCTAAACAGACTTTCCAAAATCAATAAACGATTCGAAATACTTTTCGAACCGCTGATCTGTACTGTTTTATCTCCAGTTAATGTTGATTTCTCTAGCTTCATTATTTCTTCATATTTCAAAATCCGGACATCAGATTTCAGATATGCTTACCTGAAATCTGATGAAGATCTTATTTTAATTTTTCATTATTCTGATGGCGATCCTTATCCCGATCAGTTTTTATTTTCATTTTTTTGTCAAATGCTTCCTGGAGGTTGACTCCAGTCTGGTTGGCCAAACATAAAGTAACAAAAAGAACATCTGCCAGTTCTTCTCCAAGATCTTTGCTTTTGTCGCTTTCTTTTTCGCTCTGCTCACCATACCTTCTGGCAATGATTCTGGCAACTTCGCCCACTTCTTCGGTCAGCATCGCCATATTGGTAAGCTCATTAAAATATCGTACACCGATGGTTTTTATCCATTCGTCAACCTGCTGCTGTAGATGAGTGATTTCCATTATTGATAAGCTCCAAGAGTAGGGTTAGTGGTTCTGGATACATTCACGATATCAAAAGGTACCGTTCCTGCCACTGTTACATTTCCTTTACCTCTGGCCGGAGAAGGCGTTTTTACCCTTAAATTCATTTTAGCCATGAAATAATTGACAAACTGAGGTTCCTCATTTTTGATACTTTGTACCACATTGGTATTATTGTCGAAAGGGAAACCTGCTTCCGATGTTCCGGAATATTTTAATAAACAGTTTTGGATTAAGAATTCAAACTGCTGCCCCGGTGTCTGTTCAAACTGAACAGAATTATCTCTGTCAGAATAGACAATACTGTTTTGCAGGATAAGCTGCTGTAAAGCGCCTTGTTCGGTCTGCCCTGCATCATTTTTCCATTCATTGGTTGCAAAAATTCCTTTTCTGTCAAAAGAACTCATGCTTCTTGAATAATTGGCAATCGTGGCATGAGTATAGGTGTGATTTCCACCTCTGAAAATTCCGATACAGGATGAACCACAGTTGTTCATTACCAGGTTATTGGCATTAACTGTAGAAGCTACTGCATAAATTCCATATTCAAAGAACGTATGGATGAATGAGTTTTTAATGGTGGCGGTAGTCTGTCTCATATCCAGACCCCTGGTTCCTCCAAAAAGTCTTGCATGGTTCATATTCAGTGTTGAATTGGCTTCCATTCTGATTGAGTTCCAGTTTTTAGGAAGGGTATCATGATCCAAATCATTTCTGTCACCCCTAATAATCACCTGTTGATCCTGTGTTCCGTTGATATTTAAAGTGCCCCCTGAAGAAATTTTCATTCCACTGTTTTGGTGGAAATATACTTTAGTACCCTGTTCTATATTCAACATGATATTCGGATTAACGGTAAGGTTTCCGTAGATGATCTTGGCCTTATTGTTATTCCATGTAGTATGATTTGCAATTATATTAGGATTAGTGGACGTCTGAATAAAAAACTCAGCATCCTGAACCACAGAAAATAAAGTGACATGCTGCTGGCCTGCAGGTCCGGAGAAAAGAACTTTATCTTCAGCAATGGCTTCAGGTCCTGAAGCTTCCGGAGCTATTTCAACAAATATAAAAAGACTGTCTTTTTTTCTTAAAGGAACATCCTTAAAATCATATCCTGGTTTTCCATCTACATTAATTCTATATAAAGAAGCGGCTCCTTTTTCAAGGTTAATTCTTGGGATTAGAATATCTTTATCCTCATTATTATATACTTTTACAACATAGGTTTCTGAACGAACCTGGTGGTATACCGTGTCACAAAATACCGTATCCCTGGAAAAACGCAGCTCCTGTGAAGGGGCATCAAACGTAATATCGTCCTTATTACACGATACTGCGGCAAGCAGTACCCAGAAAGAAAAAGCCAGTAATAATTTGAATTTCATCGAAATTAAAGTTTAAGTAAGTTCCAAATTTAACGAAAATACTTTGAATTTCTTATCATTAAAAAAATATTGAATTCAGTATTTGCATATTTAAAAAAATGTTGTATTTTTGCAACCTAAAATTAGCAGAGAAATATCCATTACTATTTCGGAAGCAAACTTTAATTTTTTTAAAAATAGTATTATGAAAAACGGAATTCACCCAGAAAATTATAGACTTGTTGTTTTCAAAGATATGAGTAACGACGAGGTGTTTCTTTGCAAGTCTACTGCAGAAACAAAAGACACTATCGAGTATGAAGGACAAGAGTACCCTTTGATCAAAATGGAAATCTCTTCATCCTCTCACCCTTTCTACACTGGTAAAGTAAAATTAGTTGATACTGCAGGTAGAGTAGATAAGTTCATGAACAAATACAAAAAATTCGCTAAGTAATTTTTTGCTATCAAAATATAGAAGTCTTCCAATCTTTTGGGAGACTTTTTTTGTGTCATAACGTGATGTGGCTGCCCAGATAAAGCGTAATAAAAGTAGAACTTTGCGTTAAAGAGAAGGTATATTGATGTAAGTTTTTATTACTCCCAATTTTTGCACCTGATCCTATTCTAACTTCTCACATCTTTTTGTATTTTTGTTTTGGATAGAATTTCAGTCTCTGAATTCTAACTTTTAATCTCTAACTTCTAAAAAATGCAATTAGTATTTTCAGACGCACAATATTGGGAAGACTTTCTTCCACTTACTTTTACCCGCCCTGTTGCAGCAATGCGATGCGGAATCCTCACTTTCTCAGAAAGATGGCAGAAAATCCTGGAGAATAATGAAGTTTCTTATTTTACAGAAAACTATCTTCAGAATAAGTTTAAAAATCCTGAAGATACAGAGAGTCTTTTTCTGGTTGCCAATTTTTTACCTACAGAATCAGTCATTCAGCAGATCAAAGAACTTAAACAGGGAGAGGCGCTGGTATATGAAGACGAATTGGTGGCGGCCAGAATTAACATGAAAGATTTTTCCTTACATCAGATTGAAAAAATGACGGATATTAAGGAAAAGCTTATTTTCTTTAAGAAGCCTGCGGATCTGTTTACCTATAATCACCATGCTATTGATTTTGATTTTGAACTTCTTACAAAAGGAAGAACTTCACAGGAACTTTCTTCTACCAATGGATTCTTAGGAGATAAGAAAGATCTGTTTATTGAAGAAGGAGCACAGATTGAATTTTCAACCCTGAATACCAAAACAGGGAAAATCTATATCGGTAAAAATGCTGAAGTAATGGAAGGCTGTAATCTTCGTGGTCCTATTACATTAGGAGATGATTCTAAGTTTAATCTTGGAGCCAAAATCTATGGAGCTACTACTATCGGGCCCCATTGTAAAGTAGGGGGTGAAGTAAACAATATTATTATTTTCGGCTATACCAGTAAAGGGCATGAAGGCTTTATCGGGAATTCCGTTATAGGAGAATGGTGTAACTTCGGAGCCGATACCAATTCTTCCAACCTTAAAAATAATTACAGCCATGTAAAACTCTGGAACTACAGGACTAAAGCTTTTGAAGATACAGGCTTACAGTTTGCAGGTCTGATCGTAGGTGATCATTCAAAAACAGCAATCAATACCCAATTGAATACAGGAACTGTTATTGGCGTGGCTTCCAATATCTTTAAACCGGGCTTCCCTCCCAATCTTGTAGAAAACTTCTCATGGGGTGGGCTTAAAGATGATGAAAGGTTTAAGTTGGATAAAGTGTATGAAGTTGCAGAAAGAGCAATGGGAAGACGAAAAGTCTCTCTAACAGACGATGACAAGGCGATTTTAAAACATATTTTTGAGACCTATTAACCTGATTATAAAAAAACTTCAAAATAATTGAAGTTTTTTTTATTTTCGATGTAATAGAATGGTAACAGCAATTGTCTTACCTATAAGAAACAAAACTCATGACCCAAGAAACTTTCAAGAATACGGTGTTTATTCTCAAAGACGAGATGTATCGTTTTGCGAAAAGATTTGTCATGAGCAGTGATGAAGCAGAAGATGTTGTGCAGGATCTGATGATGAAATTCTGGCAGAAGAAGGAGGAACTTGAGCAGTTTGGGAATTTGAAATCCTATGCGCTGAAATCTGTCCGGAACGAATGCCTGAACCGTCTGAAGCATCACAACGTGAAGATAGGGTTTGCAGATATGCAGCTCCACAGATCAGAGCTCTACAGTATGGATATTGATAATCTTAAAGATCATATTATAGGATTTATCAACCAGCTTCCGGAAAAGCAGAAAATGGTCATCCATATGAAAGATGTAGAGGAGTATGAAGTTTCCGAAATTTCTGAAATGCTGGAAATGGAAGAAAATGCAGTAAGGGTAAACCTGATGCGGGCAAGACAAAAGGTAAAAGAACAAATTACACAATTGATGAGTTATGAAAAAAGATCAATTACAAGATAAATACGACGAAATCTTCCGGGACATAAAGGACGAAAAAATGGACTGGAGTTTTGAAGACTTTCTTCAGAAGACAGAAGAAAAAGATACTGCTCCTATTATTCCTTTAGAAAAGAATAAGCCTTCTTTCCCAAAATGGTTCTGGATGGCAGCAGCTGTTCTGTTACTTTTCAGTATTGGATTTATTTTCAATACCTATCAGAATACAGGTGCTCAGGATGCCGAAAAATTAGTGAAAGATGAAGTATTAAGACAAAAGTCTGACTTTATAGAAGAGAATAATGACCATAAAAGCCAGGTAGCTGTTAATCATACAGATTCTATCTCAGGAGCAAAAAAAGACTCTATTTTTCAGGGAAATTCTATGGCTGAAAAAGATGTATTGGATGAGATTCTACCCAAAAGAGGACGGCTTAAAAAAGAGAGAAAGCCGAGATATGTAGATAATTCTTCTTTCAACACTAAAACAAAAAAAGATTCTACAGGCTATGAAAACTCTTACGTTATCGTTAACGGAAAAAGAATTGATAATGTAGAAGAAGCCATCAATGTGACTAAGTATTCATTCCAGATATTTGCAAATAACGTTAGTGAAAAATTGGTACAGCCTAAAGTGGTGGATGACGATTATTAACTGAAAAAGATTCGGTCTGATCAGTAGTACTCATCATTAACTTAAAAAATAAAATTGACTCATGAAAAAACTATTCATAATATTCGCACTTGCTTTCTCCCATTTTTTTAATGTATATGGGCAAAGAGACAAATTCGACCAGCTTTTTGAAAAATATCAGGAAGTGGAAGGAGTTACTTCCATCAAAATTGCCAAGCCGATGTTTGGAATGCTTAGCAGCCTGAATATTGATGATTCGCAGCTGGATCAGATAAAACCATTATTATCAAAAATTAATGGATTAAAAATTCTGATCACAGAGAATCCTGAAAAAGGAAATACAGCAGACGGACGCAGAGTTCAGGACAACCTTTCTCAATTGAGCAGAGATGTAGCTTCCTATGTGAAAAATCTCAATTATAGCGAGATCATGACAGTGAATAACGCGGGAGCTAAGGTAAAGTTCCTCTCTTCCGAAGCTAAGAATGGAATGCTGGATGATTTGCTGTTGAGCATTGACGGAGGTGGCGGAGAGAGTATTTTTGTAATGCTTGACGGGAAGCTTTCTATGGATGATGTCAGCAAGATCATTAATTCCAGTGAAACCAAAAAGAATCCTGTAACAAACACAAGAAATACACTTACTTCAGAAAATAATGTGTCTTATCTGAATGGAGAAGCAAGAAATGTAGGTGAGTTTTCAGGAATCCAGGTGAGTACAGGAGTAAATGTTGTTTTCAAACAGGAAAAGCCTACCAGTGTTAAGGTAATTGCAGATGCAGATAAGCTGCAATATATTATTACAAAAGTAGAAAACGGAGTATTGAAGATCCATGTTGATAATAAAGGAGTAAAAAACTTAAGGTTTAAAAACTTAAGCGTTAATGTATCTTCTCCAAAAATGGATAATATTGATATCTCATCAGGATCAAACTTTACGGTAGTCAATTCTATTCAGGAAAAGGATATGAGAATTGATGCATCATCGGGAGCTCACATGACAGGTGATTTTAAAATCATGGAAGCCGTAGACCTGTCTGTTTCATCGGGAGCAAGTGTAAGAGCGGGAGTGACTGCAGGGAATATATCCATTAAAAGCTCAAGCGGATCCAGTACCAGCTTAAGTGGAAAAGCCAATTCCGGAACCATTGATATCAGCAGCGGCGCTGTCTGTAAGGCAGAAGACTTAAAGTTTGATTATGTAGAAACAGAAGCTACATCAGGTGGAAATCTTACAGTAAGTGTATCAGGAAAATTAAAAGTGAGAGCATCTTCAGGAGGACTGGTAAGATATAAAGGAAGACCGGAAATAGAATCCAATATCAGCAAAACTTCAGGAGGCTCATTAAAAGCTATAGACTAAAAACAATCACCATGAAAATTTTTAAAAACATTTTTCTTGTCTTCTTCACAGTATTTGCACTTCAGTCCTGTGTGGTTTCAGGAAAACCCAATATGGATTTCTTTTCAGATTCCGGGTATGATTTCAAAGGGGCGAAATTTAAAAGTATTAATGTACCCCTGATGATGGCAAAGCCTTTTATAAAGAAAGCCTTAAGAGAAGATGGGGAAAGTGAAGAGGTCATTGATCTGATTAGAAAGGTTTCTAAAATCAAAGTTCTTACCGTAGAAAATGGAAGTAAAGAAATGCTGAATGATTATGCTAACTATTTAAATAATAATAACTATGAAGACTGGGCGACCGTAAAACATGATGGTGAAAATGTGAATGTACGCGTAAAACAGAATGGGGATGCTATTAAAAATATGCTGATTACTGTAAATTCAAGTAAAGAATTGGTATTTGTAGATGTAAAAGGAAATTTTACAGCAGATGATATCTCAAAAATAATTAATTCTGTTTCAGATAAGTAATTTAATTTCATATAAGTCAAAGCAATTTTAATATTTAAAAATTAGTAAAGGAAGTGCGTGCCCTAAAGATTTACGTTGTTTCACTTACTGTAGTTTGTATTCTGTTTTTTATTCTCGCATTCAAAATGCAGTCTTCCAATGAGAGGTTTAAAGAAATAGATGTGGAACGCATCAATATTGTAGAGAAAGACGGAACCTTAAAGATGATCATCAGCAATAAAGAAAGACAACATCCCGGAATGGCCAGTCACAAAGAATGAAGCCGAGAGAAAGAGAGGCGGGAATGATCTTCTTTAATCCAATGGAGATGTGGGTATTTTTATCCGCGATACAAAAGGAAAAGTTCGGCTAAAGGCTTTATATTGATAAAAATAACCAGACCCACATTGAAAAGCTGAACGAAAATGGTAACCCGGTTAGATAACAGAAGTTATGATGCCGTAAAGATAATTTGTAACAAGTAGTTTCAAACATACTAGATTTATTTTGTGATCAAACCATTCTTATTAAAGGATGGTTTTTTTGATTTAAGTTATAGATTATTAATTTTTATGTAAACTATTAAAAATGATTTTCATATCTCACTAAAATAGCCTAATTTTGCAAAGAAAGTAAAGATGTCTATTCATAACAAAATTGTAGAGACAGCCATCACTTTCGATGACGTTCTTCTAGTCCCTTCTTATTCAGAAGTTTTACCTAACCAGGTATCATTAAAATCAAGACTTACCGACAAAATCACGCTGAATGTTCCGATAGTATCTGCTGCGATGGACACTGTTACTGAAGGTGATCTGGCGATTGCTTTGGCAAGAGTTGGAGGCTTAGGTTTTATTCATAAAAATATGACCATTGCTGAGCAGGCTGCACAGGTGAATCGCGTGAAGCGTTCCGAAAACGGAATGATTTCAGATCCGGTAACCCTTTCTAAAGATTATACTTTAGGACAGGCCAAAGAAATGATGTCGAAATACAAAATTTCAGGGCTTCCTGTAGTAGATGCTGATAATGTTCTGATAGGAATCATTACCAACAGAGATGTGAAATATCAGGAAAATCTTGATATGAAAGTGGAAGAGATCATGACCAAAGAAAATCTTATCACTTCCGATAAAGATACCAACCTTGAAAAAGCTAAAGAAATTCTTCTTAAAAGCAGAGTAGAGAAACTTCCGATTGTAGATAAAGATAATAAGCTTGTAGGGTTAATTACCATCAAGGATATTGATAATCAATTAGAATACCCTAATGCTAATAAAGATCAGGGAGGCCGTCTTATTGTAGGTGCGGGAGTAGGAGTAGGAGAAGATACATTAGATAGAATCGAGGCTTTGGTAAAAGCCGGCGTTGATATCATAGCAATTGACTCTGCACACGGACATTCGAAAGGGGTACTGGATAAGATTTCAGAAATCAGAAAAAAATATCCGGATTTAGATATTGTAGGAGGAAATATTGTAACGGCTGATGCTGCTAAAGATTTGATTGAAGCAGGGGCTAATGTTCTTAAAGTAGGAGTAGGTCCGGGATCTATCTGTACAACGAGAGTGGTTGCCGGAGTAGGTGTACCACAGCTATCAGCTATTTATAACGTATATGAATATGCGAAATCTAAAAATGTTACCGTAATTGCAGATGGAGGGATTAAGCTTTCCGGAGATATTGTAAAAGCAATTGCAAGCGGGGCAGGAGCAGTGATGCTAGGATCTCTTTTAGCAGGAACAGATGAAGCACCGGGTGAAGAGATTATCTTCCAGGGAAGAAAATTTAAATCCTACCAGGGAATGGGAAGCCTTTCTGCAATGAAAAGAGGAGGAAAAGAAAGATATTTTCAAAGTGAAGCTAAAAAATTCGTTCCGGAAGGAATTGAAGGAAGAGTACCTCACAAAGGAAAACTAGAAGATGTAATCTTCCAGTTAACGGGAGGATTAAGAGCCGGTATGGGATATTGTGGAGCTAAAGATATTGAAGTTTTACAAAAAGATTCCAAACTGGTGATGATCACAGGAAGTGGATTAAAAGAATCGCATCCACATGATGTCATCATTACTCAGGAAGCTCCGAACTACTCTTTATAAAAAGAAGTTAATATTGTTCAATAGAAAGCCTTTAAAAGTGAATTACTTTTGAAGGCTTTTTTGTTCAGCTTATTCTGGAATATTTAAATCCAGGTTTAATGATCTTATTTAGGAAAATGCCTTTTGACTTGGCCTTTCTAAACTTTTCAACAATATCAGACGGTACATTAAGGTAGTCATAAACAGCTCCCGACTGATATATAATTCGCAATATTTCAGTTTCAGGAAAATAAATAAAGCTATTTACGACACTTGATGGCATACCAGGGTAAAGCAAAAAATGTTCCCTGATATGAAAAAGAAAAGCTTCCGGATATCCGAAAGCTTTAGTTATACTATTCTCAGTTTTTTTTCTGAAGATGGAGAAGGTCATGGTAATCTGTAATATGAAGATAGCCCTCCTCTTTGATGCTTACCTTTAGATGATGCTTAATGGCAATATCATAAATTTCTTTAGGCAGCATGCTTCCTTTTTCACTCAGTATTCTGCTTATATCTATCAACAGGTCCAGGTGAAGGATAAGGTCTTCCCTGGTTATTTTGGCGAGATCCTGTATTAGTTTTTCTACTCTCTCATCGGTAATATGCTGCTGCATGCGGTGAGGATAATCTTCCAGGTTATAGGTGGCCTGAAAATCCTCCTCAAAACCATATTTTCTGATATAATCAATAGCAAGAACAGTAGCCTGCTCTCTATCATGACTTCTTCCTATGCTGGCATTCTTTTCGCCAAAAATAATTTCTTCAGCAATTCCTCCCGCAAGATAAATTTTAATTCTGTCCAGGATACTTTCCCTTGTGTCGTGTATCTGATGGGGAAATGTAAAACCTGCGGCATAGCTGCTTGCCACCTTACTTTTCAGCTGTAATGGGGCAAATCCGGTATAAAGCATATAGCAAACGGCATGACCGCATTCGTGGACGCTGATATTAGCGACGGCATTCTGCTCATTAGCCTGACGTATGCTGTCTATTCTTCCCAGATAAGGAATTTCAACCATTCTGCTGCCTATCTTCCCGGTAATGATCTTCTGCTCCTGAAGGTAATCAATTTCTATAGTTGTATCCTCATTCATAATTGCTTCAAAAAGAAACTGGCTGAGGTTGGTATCTAAAATATCCACTACACTGCTGAATACGGGACGGACACCCTGTACAGGAAAAACACCGTTTCTGTAGATAAGCTCATTAATATTTTTATTAATCTTCAGGGCAATACCGAATTTTGTTTTGGTCTTATGTTTCAGATTATTGATCTCCCGTTGAATCAGCTTGTAAAAATCTTCTGTTTTCAGTGAAAAATAAATAAGATGAATATTACCAAACCTGGCAACCTGCTCAGGACGGAATTTTCTGGCCAATGCATTCTTTATGTCCACCATTGTGATTTTTTTTGTAAATGCATGGTAGATATTGGCATCTATATCAGCTTCACTGGTTTCGCGGGACATCTGAAAGGCTTCATCCAGGTTTCCACTGATGATGATCAGCATTTTGCTGTAATCTACAGGCTCATAGATTTTCTTTTCCTTTTGTTTCTTACGGATCAGCTTGATCATATCTTCCTCTTTCATATCAATGATGCTCATCACATCATCTTCCATGCTGAGGTATTTCTTAAGCTCTTTTGCATCCCAGAGATTGAGATAGGGGTTTTCTTCCAGATCTGTTTCACCACCTTTTTTCCGTCTTTCATTTTCCTTTTTCCGTAAAAGGTAGGAGAAGAGGTAATGTTCAAGATCTTCACGTTCCCTTTTACTTAACCGTCCATCACTTAAAAGCTCCCAGAAATCTGTATATTTAGTCTGGGGAACAGGAGTTCCATCCGGTTCAAGGGTGTTAAAGCGCTGGATCTCGTCAAAAAGGGCAATACTGGGTTTCTCATCACCAAGACCATTAGTTTGAAATATATCGGCAACGCTTTTGCTCCATGAGGTTTCATCACTGTTGCTGAGCTCAATTTCTACGAAACGGTTTTGGAAATCCAGAAACCGGACCATTTTTCTTACCAGGTCAGTTTTTCCTACTCCTGTCATTCCCCAAAGGCTTATTACCACAGGGCGGGTAAGAATCTCAGGCATCAGATACCATACCTGAATATATTCCATCAGGTTATCAATAATTTTATCTATTCCAATGAATTCCTTTTTGAGAAAAGCTTTACAGTCATCCAGCTTTTTCTTTTTTTTCCGGATCTCTTCTTTATCAATAATCATATTTGAAAAATACACTAATTTTTTAAATTATCCTTAAAATCATCAATACGAAAATCGGTCAGCGCATTTCCTTTTTCAATTTTTTCTTTGGAATACAGTCTGAAATCATTTTCCGTTTTTTCTAAAAGATAATCATAAGGCCCTATGTGGGATATTAATTTCACCAGAACAGGAGAGATCTCAAGACAGATAAAAAGTCCCATTATGAAAGCAGCAGCCAATCCAATAATGGCTGAGTTTTTGCCAAGTTCATCCAGGGCCTGCAGTCTTGCGGCAAAACCGTTGAATTTATCTTCAAAGGTTTCTGAAGATTTCCTTTCCGTTTCCAGATTAGTATATACTTTGGAAATTTCTTTATCCAAATATTCCAGTCTGGGAGCAGATTGTTTCTGAAAATTTTCAAGATCCAGCCTGCGCTGTTCTTTTAATTGCTGTTTACGTTTGGCATTAGGCCCGAAACCTTCTTTTCCACTGGTCAGTCCTGACTGTTTTCCCAGAATTTCTTTCTCCAGTTCCACAGATGCTGAATCATAAGACTTTTGATATTGGGCGGTCTTTTCTGAAATCTGCTGCTTCTCGGTTTCAAAGGGTCCGCTTTGCTGAAGAATTCTTCCGCTCATTTCTCCCTGAAGCTGCTTCTTATTTCTTTGTATAATGGTATTAAGCTGTTTGTTAACTTCCTTTTCAAAAATTTTAAGCTCTAAAGGTTTTGAAATGATAATTCCTAAAAATGTGGCCAAAATCAGGCGGGGAATAGACATCAGGATCTGGTTCCACCATGTCCCGGTCTTCTTAATGGATGAAACAATATAACGGTCCAGGTTGAAGATCATTAATCCCCAAAGAATTCCGAATCCTACAGAAGCCCAGATATTATCAAATACCGTATACATGGCATACCCAGCAGAAAGAGTAGCAAATACAGCGGTGAAGAGGACAATTCCTCCAATCCCCGAAAATTTATTCCATTCACTGGGAGTTTTTCTCAAAATATGGATGTTTCCGCCGGAACATACCATCAGAAACTGCTGGAACCAATTTATTTTATGATTCCCTTGATTTATAGTTTGTTGGTTTGTTTTCATAACTGAAAATTTATACAAATGTAATACTAAAAATCATACCAATGTAAAAGATAGTATTATGTTTTACCAAGTAATCTTCTTTTTATCCGTATTTTTTGTAAAACAAACTATTATATGAATATGTTTAATTGAATATAATGTAAAAGAACATGAAATTTCTTTTTTAGAATTAATTGCTTCTTTTCCATAATTATACGACACGTTTTGACGCTTTTGAGTATTATTTTTGAATGAAAATAACATAAACCTAGAAAGAAGTTAATGGGTGATGAATTTGTACGCATCCACGCTAATAAATCTTTTGACAGTGAACTAAAAAGAATACTTTTGCAGCAAAAATTAAAATAACAATAACTTAAAAGAACAGAGAATGAAAAAATTTTATCTCGGTGCATGGTTTCTGTGCACAGCTCTGAGCCTATCTGCCCAGGAAGTGATCTGGCAGAAAGACATCAAATCTTTCACCCAGGATTTTCTCAATCAGGTGATCACCACTATTGATCAGCAATATCTTATCACCGGAAGCTCTATCCAGGTTAAAAGCCAGTCGCTGGCTACCAATAGCCAAAAGCCAAATAACGGCTACGATTTTCATTTGGTAAAACTCAACCAGCAGGGCGAACAGGTTTGGGAGAAATATTTTGCGGGACAAAACCACGATTATTTATCCGCAACAGTGACCACCCAGGATGGTGGATTTCTGGTTTCAGGAACTTCTTATTCCGGAAAAGGCCTGGATAAAAAAGATGATTCCAAAGGCGGATCAGATATCTGGCTGATCAGGCTGAATGAATTTGGTGATGAACTGTGGCAGAAAACCTTGGGAACTTCCTCAGATGAAGAAGCCAAAGCAGTGATTCAAACCACTGACTTAGGATTTTTTGTAGCGGGAAATATACAGAATTCATCCAAAGGTTACGGTTCAAAAGATGTCTGGATCACCAGACTCGATAAAGACGGAAAAGAATTGTCTCAGCTTATTCTGGGAGGAAGAGGATTAGACGAAGTGGAAAAAATGATACCAACGAAAGACGGTGGAGCATTATTAGGGATCTATTCGAGGAGTTCCGAGGTTGGGAATCCTAATACTAAACCTTCGACTGAAAGATCATCTGTCTCAATGGCCATCAGCCAAAAGCCAAAAGCCAGCACCAACTTCGGTGAAGGCGACTACTGGATCGTAAAGCTGGATAAAAATGGAAAACTAGAATGGGAAAAGAACTTTGGTGGAAAAGGAGATGATCATATCAGAACATTGGCTTTAACTTCAACCGGTTTTATCATTGGAGGAGAATCCAGGTCCGAAAGATCCGGAAATAAATCAGTAGGTATTGAAGAAGGTACGGACCTTTGGCTGATTTCTTTGAATGAAAGAGGTGATGAGCTGTGGCAGAAGTCTTATAATTTTAAGAACAGGGATATCTTAATGGGAATGAATGTGATACAGAGTCAAGAGCCGAGAGCCAAGAATCAAGATGCCACCAAAGGAATATTGTTGGGTGGTTATACTCAGTCGGAAGGAAGAATAGAAAAGGACGATGAAACCTTCTGGATGTTGTATCTGGATGGCAACGGTAATGAACAGTGGAGAAAACATGTAAATGGTGACTCGAGAAAAAGAGAGGAGAGACTTTCTGACCTGAAATTAAACAGAGATGGTTCTATTATTCTGGCCGGAACCAGTGCTGAGGAATTAGGAAAAGAGAACTGGAAGATTGTGAAGCTGGGAGATAAACAGGTTGATCAGCTAATAGAAAAGCATGATATCAAGATCTATCCAAACCCGGTTTCAGACTATGCGTATGTAGAAATAGGCTTTGATTTCAAAGAAGCTGATATTATGCTGTATGATATGAGTGGCAGACAGCTTCAGAATATAAAAACTAAAAATAATGTTACCAAAATCAATGCCCAGGCGCTTATTCAAGGTGCTTATCTGGTGACCATAAAAACGGATACGAATAAAACAGCGAATGCCAAATTGATTAAAAAATAAACAATGAAAAAAATATACTTATCGCTACCACTCCTGCTAGCTATGCATACTTTCTCACAACAAGTAAAGGAGCCAATACAAATAAAGTCACCACAAACTTATGCATTTGAAAAGTATGGAAATGTACCTGTTAATCTTTATACAGGTACGCTGGATCTTAGAATACCTATTTATACGATTCCAACAAATGGTGGAAAAAATATAGACGTTTTTATTTCCTATGATTCGTCCGGTTTTTTACCTCATAAGAAATCTGATTATGCCGGGATGAACTGGTCACTTTTGGCAGGAGGAAGGATTACCAGAACTTTAAAAGGTATTCCTGATGAATATAAGGGTATTCCTAATGGAACTGCTGGTAATCCTTTTGGAACAGGGGCAAATCTTCATGGCTTTTTAACTGGAGTTCGGCTCAATCCCTACACTAATACTCAGGTTTATGATTTACACAATGGTACAGGAGGTATAACTGGGGAGAACTGGAGATTGGGAACTGTAGATAATGGTTATGAAGGAGAACCTGATGTTTTTAGTTTTAACGCAATGGGGATTTCCGGAAAATTTATGTTGGGAAATGATGGAAATGTTTTGGTAGAATCAAATGATCCCAATATAAAAGTTGACTTAACAGGAGTAGTCTCCTATGGAGGATATGAATTTTGTAAACCAACTAATCAAACAATTATTATTACTGATGGACAGGGAAACAAATATTACTTTGGTGGAGATTTCTCCAAATATGAAATAGCATATAATTTACCTCTTCCTGGTCCGTCTAAACAAAATGTGTTTAAGGGATTCCCATACATAAGTTCATTCAGTCTTTCAAAAGTTGAATTTACAAATGGGCAAACCGTCAATTTTGGATATGTTCAAGATAACTTAAACAGTACTTTTTGTAGTATTATGTCCAGTACTACAAATGTCCTGAATAATGCAAAAGTACTTAATTTTGAAGGCTACTTTCAGGATGGTGCAAGGGTTGATGATTGGGTAAATTGTCCGGGAGGACTTGCAGGCTGTGCTTCTAGTGCAGCTGGTACACCAGGTTATACTGAAAATTTTGTTTTGACCAAACGTTCTCTTCTTGAATCTATAAAATATGGAGATAAGGAAGTGAAAATTAATTATAAAGATGCTGGTTATCCAATTAAACATTATGAAGGAAGTGCAAGTGCCTTAAATTTCAACGAGTTTTTGGTAGATAATATTCAGATATTTAGTAACAACCTTTTGGTTCGGAATACCATATTTGCATATGATGATTTTGGAGGGGTAAACAAAAGACCTTTTTTAAAAACAATTACAGAGCCTCAAAGTAATAAAGTCTACAGTTTTGAATATTATAATACGGCAAACTTACCTAAGTATGTCACAAAAGGTCTGGATCACTGGGGATATTGGAATGGAAATGATAATAATACCAATATATCACCCTTTGAAACCTATAATGCCACCACAGGAGATTATACATTAAATAATACATATAGAGATACTAATATTCAAAAATACAATTTAGGATTGTTAAGTAAGATCACCTATCCAACAAAAGGGTATTCTACTTTTGAATATGAACCTAATTATTATGGTAAGAGAATAGAAAGAAATTCTGCAAGTTCTTTTTTGCCTTCTTTAATGAACAATGCGGGAGTTGTAGGAGGAGCAAGAATTCTCAGACAATATGATTATTCAGAAAACGGAGGAATAATTAATGATAAAACATACAAATATACAATGGCATTAAGTGGGGGAATTTCTTCAGGGATATTGATGAACTGGCCAAGATATATTTATTATATAGAATTTACAAGTCCTACTTCGATTCAGAAGCTGATGATGAGATCCAGTTCTAATGTTCAGCAAAATAGTATGGATAGTTATAATGTAGGATACCAAAAGGTTTTTGAAGTGAATGCAGGAAAAGGATATACGGAGTACAATTTTACAAATTATGAAGACTATCCTGATATTTTAAACCCTGATACTGGAAACTTAAGGAACTACTTTACTTCCGATCAGATAGTTCCAGAAAATTTGTATAAAAATCTCAGAAATTTATATGGAATTGATAGAAGTATTTTAAGAGGTAAACTAAAATCAGAAATTATATACGCTGAAGGCTCTGTAAATCCTTTAAAGAAAACAGAATATACTTTCAATGACAATATAGATTTTAATCCTAATAATGCAAAAGACAATAATAATTTTGTAACGGTGCATCATCTTTCAGGTGCCTGGGTTCAGGGGTATAAGAAGTTTTTGAATATGTCTGCTATCAAAAAGAAAGTGGTTACAGATTTCATAAGCAATAATGAAATTAAGTATACAGAAGAATATTATTATGAGAGTAGTAAAAACTTGAACCTTTCCAAAGAAAATATGGTTACATCAGACAATTCCAGTCTATCAAAAAAGTATTTATATGCAGAGGATACAGAAGTAAATAATACTTTAATGATATCCAAAAACATGGTGGGTATTCCTGTAAGTACAGAAGTTAAAAAAGATAATAAAATTATTGCAAAAACAGAGACCATCTATCCGGCAACCCTACCTACTGCTCAAACCGGAAATATCGTACTGCCGTTAGCTGTTAAATCTTATGATCTTCAAAACCCTGCTATTTCAACGACAGAGGCTCAATATGATAAATATGATTTAAACGGAAACTTACAACAGTATACCACAAAAGACGGTATTCCAACAGCCATTATCTGGGGATATAACAATACAAAACCTATTGCTAAAATTGAAGGAGTAACTTATGCTCAGATTTCATCTGCTGCCAGTGCTATTGTCAGTGCTTCTGATACTGATGGAGCAGCAGGGTCCAATAATGATGAAGCCGCTTTATTAAGTGCATTGAAGACATTCAGAGCTCAGTTTCCTAATTCTCCGGTCACTACTTATACCTATGATCCTCTGGTAGGAGTCAGAAGTATCACTCCGCCAACAGGGATCACAGAGTTTTATACTTATGATACAGCAGGAAGGCTGATAAAAGTAGCTGATGCGAATGGAAAAGTAGTAAAGGAAATGAAGTACAACTATAAAAACTAATACCGATGAAAAAAATAATAATCCCTATAGGAGTACTGCTGGTAACAGGAAGTCTACAGGCACAGCTCACTCCGCTTCCTAATACGGAAAACTATATCCAGGCTAAAACGTATCTGGATTACAATGGAGCTACGGCTACAAAATCTGCCGAAACAGTTCAATATTTCGACGGATTAGGAAGACCCAAACAGGTAGTTAATGTAAAAGCATCCCCACTGGGAAAAGATGTTGTCACCCATATTGAATATGACGGCTTTGGAAGGCAGGTAAAAGATTATTTGCCCGTTCCACAAGGAGGAACTTTGAATGGAGCTATTGTTCCCAATCCTTTATCGAATGCGACCAATACTCCTTATGGTTCAGAAAAGATTTATGCAGAAAAGATCCTGGAAAACTCGCCTTTAGACAGAATCCAGCAACAGATTCAGGTCGGAAATGATTGGTCCGGTAAACCTGTAAAATTTGATTATGGAACCAATACAGCAACAGATGTTATAAAGATGTTCACCACCACCACCTGGGAGAACGGTGCTACAAAATCAACCATTGAGTATGGAGGTATGTATGGAGCAAGCCAGCTCTACAAAAATACCATCACCGATGAAGACGGAAACCAAACCATTGAATTCAAAAATGGAAAAGGTCAGACGCTGATGGTAAGAAAAGTAATCAATGCTACAGAAAATGCAGACACCTATTATGTATACAATGAATATGATCAGCTAGCATGGGTAATCCCTCCTTTGTTATCAGAAAAAGTACATTGGGGATGGGCTGACCAGCAGGAATTAGCTTATGAGTACCGTTATGATGGAAGAAACCGTTTGGTAGAAAAGAAGCTTCCTGGAAAAGATTGGGAATATATGGTGTATGATAAACAGGATAGACTGGTGGGCACACAAGATGCCAATCTCAGAGCTAAAGGACAGTGGATGTACACCAAATATGACCAGTTTTCAAGAGTGATTATGACTGGGATATGTCAGGCTATGGGGAACTCCCGTTTGGAAGAACAGAATTATGCCAATACCAAAGGTAGCAATAGTGAAACCAGAAGCTCTGGTTTATCAATGAACTATAGTGGAATGGATATCTATTATTCCGTTACCCAAGGATATCCCCAATATGATAAAGTCTATAATTTTTTAAGCCTCAATTATTATGATACGTATCCTGTAGGGGCACCTGCTACTCCATCACAGATACAGGGAAGCAATGTTTTACAGGATAACACCCAAAACTCTACGGTAAGTACAAAAGGACTACCCATTGCCAGCTATGTAAAAAATACAGAAGCCAATGATATTGGATGGACAAAGAACTATATTTACTATGACACCAAAGGTAGACTCATTGGTACACATTCCATTAATCATTTGGGAGGCTATACCAAAACAGAATCCATGCTGGATTTTGCAGGAGTTCCACAAAACACCAATACCTATCATCTTAGAAAACCTGGTGAATCAGGCATAACCATTCAGGAGCGTTTTGTTTATGATTCCCAGAACAGAATGAAGGAACACTGGCACCAGGTAGATGGTAACCCAGAGCAACTTCTGACTGAAAATACGTACAACGAACTTTCCCAGCTCAGCAATAAGAAAGTAGGAAACAACCTTCAAAGTATTGATTACGATTATAATATCAGGGGCTGGATGACCGATATTAATAAAAACCAGATGCCTGTTGCTGATTTAGGCGGAAAATTATTTGCTTATAAAATTAAATACAACCAGAGAGAAGGTATCGAAAATCCCGATACTGTACAATTCCCCGGAAAGAATGTAAAACCAAGATACAACGGAAATATTGCAGAAGTAGATTGGAGGTCTGTACGGAGTATTGGAGCTAACCCACCCATTACTCCCAAAAGGTATGGATATGCCTATGATAGTTTAAATAGGCTAAGTGCAGGCTATTATCAGAACCCTAATAATCCGAACAGTAAAGAAAATATAGAATCCTTAGCTTATGATTTAAACGGAAATATTACCAATCTTTACAGAACTTCAGTATTTAAAGCAGCAATAAATACGGCAACGGTCATTGATAACCTTACCTATACCTATTCCGGAAACAGACTGACCAATATTAAGGACAGTACCAACAATCAGGCGGGATATGAAGGCGGAGGAAATACAATAAACTATGACCTTAATGGCAATATGAAAGATATGCAGGATAAACAGATTGTAGGAATTGGCTATAACCATTTGAATTTACCTAATTCAATAACACGTGGTCCTAATTTTAGTGTTAATCATTTGTATCGAGCTGATGGAGTGAAATTACATAAAAGAGCAGTTGAATTGAATGACGGTATCAATGGAACGGTAACGACTACAACTGATACCGATTATTTAGATGGATTTCAGTACAGCCGTATGGAAATTGCAGGTGGTGGTTCACCTGGCGGAGGAGAAGAACCTATCGGTTTTGCCACGTCTCCCATGAGAAAAGCAATGGAAATAGAGGCATTTTCCGTAGAAACGAGAAAAATTTCTCCAACCCCTACAGCTAAGACCGTAGACTTAAAATTTTTCCCAACATCAGAAGGGTTTTATGATTATGAAAAAGATCAGTATATTTACCAATACCAGGATCATCTAGGAAATGTAAGAATAAGTTTCGGAAGAAACAGCACAGGCGCTCTTGAAATTACAGATTCCAATGATTATTACCCTTTTGGGATGAGTCATTTAAATACTGGAGCAGCTTTCTTTGGGCCGAGTACATATAAAAATTATAAGTACAATGGGAAGGAGTTGCAGGAGACTGGTATGTATGATTATGGGGCGAGATTTTATATGCCTGATCTTGGACGATGGGGAGTACATGATCCATTAAGTGATGAAACATTCCAGCCGTATAGTTATGCAGATAATAATCCTATTTTTTATAATGACCCGACAGGTATGATTGCCCAACAACCTGAAACGGTTGCAACAATTTATAAGCATAAAAGAACAGGAGAAGAAGTAAATGTTAATGATGGAGTTAATGAAACTGTTTTAGTCAATGGACATGACTTTGCAAAAGCAAAAACTTATGCTAAATATTATGATTCTAATAAAACTAGTTTAGATGGGAATTCTAATTATGAAGTAAACCAGGGATATATAGATTTTTATTACAATAGTAGATATGGTAGTGGTTTTAGTTTTGCCTCTTTATTTGATTCGGGGCCAGACAAACGAAAGATGCCGATAAGTGATGAAGATACTATGATATTGCTGGAAATGCCAGATATAGGTAGAGGACCATTAAAAAGTTCTTTGAGGGCAGTAGGAAAATCACTTGCTAAAAAAAATGCTGGAAAAACTTCAGGATGGGTTGTAAGGAAAGAATTTAACAAGCTTGATACAGCTATACAAAAAAAGGTAGCAGCAGCAATTGGAAAAGGTATTGTAGCACCTGTAGATGCTCAAGGAATAATAAAATTAACAGCTACTGAGGCAAAATCTACAGGTTATACATACAAAATTAAAATATTAGGTAAAGGAGGTGATATAAGAATTTATGGAAATCCCAATGCTACTGGACATATTATATTTGATTATATAACAGGACATTAATATGAAGAAAAAAATGAATAGTGAAATACTAGAAAATTACTATCTCAACGCAATTAAATCTTACAAAAGATGCATTGAAAAAAGTGAAAACTCTTTTTTATCAGATGAAATTGATATATCTGTATTTGACCTTCAAATTGAAAAAGATTCAGTGAAATTTAAATATTCAGCTATAAACAGTGATTCTTATCTTATTGAGGTAAGATTGAATTTATTATCAAATGAAATAAATTTAGGTTACTATGTATCTGTTTTGGATGAAAAGTACAATGAAGTTGACAATTATCTAGTTTTTAGTTAATAGAGGTGGAATTTCTATCTTTTTTAGGACAAAAGAGGTTTCCCCTACGCCGCACGAATCCTTTCGTGTGGCATTTTTCATTAACAATTAGTTATATTTACCAATACAAGAATCAACTTGGAAATGCAAGAATAAGTTTCGGAAGAAACAGCACAGGCGCTCTTGAAATTACAGATTCCAATGATTATTACCCTTTTGGGATGAGTCATTTAAATACTGGAGCAGCTTTCTTTGGGCCGAGTACATATAAAAATTATAAATACAATGGGAAGGAGCTTCAGGAGACTGGTATGTATGATTATGGTGCGAGGTTTTATATGGCAGATATTGGACGTTGGGGGGTAATAGATCCAAGAAGCCAATATACTCATGAAGCTTATAGCTACGTTTGGAATAATCCAATATCTTTTGCAGATCCTACAGGAATGACTGGAGAGGTTTCTGACTGGATTCATAATCCAAAAACGGATAGATATAGATGGGATCCAAATGTCACAGGACCAGAAAATACTCCTGATGGTTGGAGCCATGTAGGTAAAACAGGTAGTTACAGAATCGATGGAGCTACTGTACAACTTTTAGATGGAGGAAATACATTTACTGATATAGATGACATTGCTGTAAGTGGAGTTTCTCCAGCTGCTGCAGGTATTGCTCTTTCACAAAATGCTCGTTTTGGGTTGTTTGCTTTTTTAGCGGCTGCTTCATGGTATGTTATCAGCGATTTTGTAGATACTAATCCAACTTTTCAGCCAACTCGAATTGATCCTATGATGTACAAACATACTGATAGTGCAGAATCAAATGTGGAATCAAATGCAGAAACTGACAGTACCGATGTAAATGGTGTAAATGTTCCTGATGCAAGAAAAGGAGGAGGAAAGAACGGACAGCATGCAAATCTTAAAGCTAAGCAAAGTGCTGGAGAAAAATATGAAGAAGCAAAAAGTAAATTGGATTCCATATCTAGAAAGCCAAATAAAACAAAAGAAGATAATAAGTTGAAAACACAGTTAGAAAAACAGGTAAAACATTGGAAAGCAAAAGCACAAGAAACAGGAGAAAACCATAGTAGAAATGCAAAAGGAAATAGATAAGCTATGAATTTATATACAATTATTTTTGAATTTATGGGAGGCACATATTGCTCACAAAACTATTCAACAGATGAAAAAGAAGCTTTAGTAAATGCTATTAAAGAAAATATCAAGAATCAAGACCTTATTGATTTTAAAGAAAATCTTTTAAATGATCTTAATTTTTGGATTGAAGAAATAGGAGTTTCTTCCTTAGATGGCTTGACTGACGTTTGGTATTTTTCTTTTTCATATGAGGATGAATCATATCATTGTCATATAATTAGAACTGCTACTCTGTAAGAATAATCCCCCCCTACGCTGCCACACGAATCCTTTCGTGTGGTATTTTTTTATTAACAATTATTTATATTTACCAATATCAGGATCATCTAGGAAATGTAAGAATAAGTTTCAGCAGAAACAGCACAGGCGCTCTTGAAATTACAGATTCCAATGATTATTACCCTTTTGGGATGAGTCATTTAAATACTGGCGCAGCTTTCTTTGGGCCGAGTACATATAAAAATTATAAGTACAATGGGAAGGAGCTTCAGGAGACAGGAATGTATGACTACGGCGCAAGGTTTTATATGCCCGATCTGGGAAGATGGGGTGTAGTGGATCCAAATCAACAATCTTATACCAATCATTCTCCCTATAATTATGTTGGAAATAATCCAATTATGAGAATTGATCCCGATGGAAGGGATTGGTATTATACTGGAGATGGGCAATATCTTTATAATAAAGCTTTAAATAGGGATAATGCTTCTCAGTTTTTTAAAGGCAATAATATTGAAGGAGCTAAGTATGCTTTTGCTAGTAATACAATGGGTTCTATGAATTATGCAGCAGATGGATACGTATATGATGATTCTGTTAAAGGAGGGGGTAAAGCTATTGAAGATGGAAGATTGCATGATGTAGGAAACGTAACAGTTACAAAAAGAAGTCTATGGAATAGTCCTTTTGCCAGATTTTTAGTTCCTGATAGATTTGGGGTTACTCAAGGAGGTTCAGTTGGAGGAGGTCTAGAAATTGGAACAAGTATGGGGCTTGAGGTTATCACAAGAAGAAAAGATGCTGGTGTTTACTTTGACCCAGGTAATACTTTAAGTTTTGGTGTAGCTTTTGGTGCAGGTGGAGAAGGTAATCTTTCGTTTTTTTAGCAGCAGCTTTACAGGTAAAGTTTCTGATATGAGTTTAAATTCAGTTGTAGGAACTGAAGCATATGTAAATGGATCTCTGGTTGATGTTGTTGGAGTCACTGGAAGTGTTTCAGTTTCCTTTGATCCAAAAAATCCATTTGTTGGGGACAGGTGGGTTACACGTTCTGTTGGAGTTGCAGCAGGAGCAAAAGGTTCCGTTGGAGCAGGTGTAACAATTTCCAACACAAGAGTAGGAGTTGGCTTTGACGGAAAAATAAGAATAGCTGATTATACAGGAGCAGTAACAGGAAAAGGATCATATTAGTATGGAATTAAATAAACGTAATTTTATTATTTTTTGTATATTGATATTAAGCATTATTATTGCATTTTTAATTATCAAATACAATAGATCAGAGGAAATGTATATTACCGAATTAAATGGAAGAGTTGAATCTTTGAGATATGTAGGAAGAGGTGAAGGTTATGTAGAGGTGAAATTTGAGGGAGATGACAAGTTCAATCCATTATGTGTTATATATATAGGCAGTGAGAATAAAGAAGACCTAAAAGTGGGAGACTCTATTCATAAGGTAAAAAATTCTAAAAATTACCAAGTCTATAGACAAGATACTTTGGGGAATTTTAATTTTTATAAGACATTAAAAAGTGAACCATAAAAATTATACCCTCCCCGCTGACCCGAGCTTTTAGCTCGTGTCCTTAGGATAATTGAACCACTGCAATTGTAGTGGTTCAATTATTTCTGAGAAAACTATTATATTTATCAATATAAACACAACCTTAGAAATGTAAGGCTAAGTTTCGGAAGAAACAGCACAGGCGCTCTTGAAATTACAGATTCCAATGATTATTACCCTTTTGGAATGAGTCATTTAAATACTGGAGCAGCTTTCTTTGGACCGAGTACGTATAAAAATTATAAATACAACGGGAAGGAGTTGCAGGAGACGGGAATGTATGACTATGGAGCAAGGATGTACATGGCGGATATTGGGAGATGGGGTGTGGTTGATCCGCTGGCGGAAACCTCTAGAAGATGGAGTCCTTATACCTACGCTTATAATAATCCAATCCGGTTTATTGATCCTGATGGTATGCAAGCAGAAGATAAGATTAAGATTTTTAATAATGGTAATATAGAGAGAACAAAAGACAATAACCCCTATGACACTATTACAAATGAAGATGAGTCTAAGTCTATACAAATTGATCGTACCAATGTAACAGAAACTAATCCTACAGGAGATTCGCAAATAGGAGAAGCGAAGACGGTACCATATAATTTAAGTGGTGAGGGGACAACAGGTGATAAAATGACTTATTTAAAAATTGATAATTATGATACTGCTACTCAATTTTTTGAATTTGCAGGGGAGAATACGAACGTCGAATTTGCTCAAAATAAAATAAATTTTTCCGATGGTTTTTCCTCAAATTTGATTAATACAAATCACCTATCAAATGTTGTTCAACAAGCTAATTTAATACTTCCATACTTAAACCTTTCACAAGGAAATGGTCTTCATATCGTAAAAGATGGTAGCTGGGTTGAAAATGCCCATAGCCATCCTACCATCACAGGACAAATGGCTCCCTCTGGCTTTGCCGAAAGATTTACAAACGGAAGTGTAACATTTAGCATAAATCCACTTCATGGTTATGAGGGAGATAGATCTACATCTGAAATTAAGGGGTTAACAAGATATATGTATAGTCCAATGTTAAATGAAAAATTGGGAGGCGGATACGTTCAATATAATAACTCAACAGCAACATTTAAAGGTAAAACAAAATGATAAATAAACTTTTATTAATATTTAGTCTTTCTTTTATATCCTGTTCTGCACAGAATATTAAAAAGATAAAAAAACACAGTATAGAAGAATTACTTAATGTATCACTAGATTTATATAAATCACAAAAGTCAATTGATAATCCAAAGGATATATTTTTAATTTTATCTTCTAAAAAAATAAATGATACAATAGGTTTTAAAGATGTCAGTTATGGAATTGGAATCACAATTATTGAAAAAAGAAATACAAAGAATATAGTATATAAAAAATTATATAAGTATAAAAATTATCTGGTAGTTTCTCAAGATTCATTAGATATTTTCAAATCGCTAATAAAACAAATACCATATCAAAATATAAATAATCAAAAATTACCAGATGGTATTATTTATGATCCTTTTAATATATCATTCATGTTTAATGAAAAATCTGAGATAATTTATATATATCCCACAAGCCGATTATCTTTTTTTAAGAAAACACTTAAAAATACAGAGGTTATTGAAAATGAATAAAGATCAGGTAAATAAATTTTCTTCCGTAGCACAAAGTATCCCGCTTTTGAGTTAACATAACTAAACCTCACAAAAAGTGAGGTTTTTACATTTTAGTCACAGCATTTTACTACTGGCAGAGATTTAAAAGTCGCGGATTATAATATAATATTATTAAAAATGAAAAATATTATTTTACTACTAAATTTGATGTTGTTTTGTTCTTGTTATTCACAAGGGAAAATTACGTTAAGACAAATGAATAATTCTTTATTAAAAAATAAAAGTTTATTTCCTTATAGTACATCAAGTGATTCTACAATGATAAAAATGCTTACAAGGGGTTACACTATATATCGTTTAGCAGGTGCTCGATCTTGTAATATAGATCCCGATAAAAAATATTCTCATATTTATATAGAAGATGGTTTTAATGCAGAAAGGGGGTATTATGATGGGGTTATTATTTTTGATAATAAAGATGTTTGTGAGGTTACAGCTAATCCAAATAAATTAGATATAGATAGTCTGTCTTATATAAAAGGTAAAGAAAAAGATGCCATATATAATGAAGTTATTTTTTATACCAAAAAAATAGAAATGGAAAATTTTAAAAAGAACTATCTTAATGAATATTTTCGGTATCAGCTGGTGATTCAAAATAAAACAAAAGAGTTTGAAAAGTGTTTAAATACTGATAAATATACTCCAAGATCTTCCATTGATTTAATTTCATATTATTTTACAAAAAAGTATATTGAAAAAAATTATATTCCTTTTAGTTATAAAGATACATTTATAGAGGATGGGATAAAGTATTTACCATATTTTAAAGAAGAAAAAAAGAAAGAATTTATAAATTGTATAAGTAATTTAAATATTCCCATAGAATAAAAATAAACCCCTTGCAACTGCAATGGGTTATTTTTTAACCTAAGAAAAGTGCTGTGTTTACTAAAGTCGGATCATTTATGAAACGTGGAATAAGGTTCGAAAGAAACAGCAGAGGAGCTCTTAAAAATAAAGATTTCAATGCTTATCATAGAGCTGCATTTTACCATTGGCAAAAGTTAAAAAATAGAGCATACTAATAAATAAGGTACCGACAATGAAAAATTTTATATTATTATTATTAAGTACAATCATATTTACATGTTGTTCTTCACAAAATAAAATATCACTTAAGCAAATGAATGAATCTTTGTTAAAAGATAATTATATATATTATAATACTGCATATATGGATTCAACATTAATAAAAGGAATTAAAAATAATTTTTTGACATACAGATTAGTAGGTGCAAAGTCTTGTCATATTAATCCTGATAAAAAATATTCTCATATTTATATTGAGGATGGATTCCATGATGAACAGGGTTTTTATAATGGAATGATTATCGTAGATAATGAATTTGCTTGTGAAATTACAACCAGCCCATATAAATTGCGTCTGGATAGCCTTTCATACAATAAGATTAAGACCAAAATTAAAGAAACTGATTTTATATTTTATACAAAAAAGGTTTCTATACAAGATGTAAAAAAGAATTATCCTGACGAATATTTCAGATACGAGCTAGTAATACAAAATAAAGTTGATAATTTGAAAAAGTGTTTCGAAATAGATAGGTATACCCCCAAGTCTCCTGTTTATGTAAAGAGTTACTATTTTACAAATAAAAAGATAGTTAATTATAGCAACATAAGAATAAAATATACTGATATTAAAGACGGTATAGATGGTATGCCTTATCTTAAAGAAGAAAAAAAGAAAGAATTTATAAACTGTATAAGTAATTTAAATATTTCAACAGAATAAAATAAAACCTCACAATAAGTGAGGTTTTTATGTTTATAATGTGGCTGCATTTTTATTAAAAAACATTACCATTCTTTTAAGGAAGCTTTTCTATTTCAATCGATCCGGGTTTTGTTTCAAAAAACTATCCCAGCCGGAGTATGATTTTGTATCTGCAATGGTTCCTGAATTGAAATGATGGCATACCGCAACGGCAAGGCCATCGGAGGCATCCAGATATTTTGTGGGGAATTCTTTTAGGTTAAGAAGATTCTGAAGCATTCCTGCTACCTGTTCTTTACTGGCATTTCCGTTTCCGGTAATGGCCATTTTAATTTTTTTAGGAGAATATTCTGTGATGGGGATATTTCTGTGGAGGCTGGCAGCCATGGCTACCCCCTGGGCACGGCCTAATTTTAACATACTCTGTACATTTTTCCCAAAGAAAGGGGCTTCAAGAGCTACTTCGTCAGGATGGAATTCATCAATGAGCGCTAACGTCTTATCAAAAATATATTTAAGCTTCGTTTCGTGATTAGGATATTTTTTTAAGATCAGTTCATGAATGGAGATCATTTCCATTTTACCTTTTTTAACGGAAATAAGACCAAACCCCATGATGGCTGTTCCGGGATCAATACCTAAAATTATTTTCTCTGAAATCATTGGTTCAAAGATAAGGACTTTCTGCCATTTTTTCAGCGATGAAAAAAAATCAAATAGGAGTGATTTGTATTTAAAAGTTTATTAACTTTAAAAAAAATAGACATGAAAAATTTACTCAATTTATTAATCGTTCCCTCTTTTCTGTTTTGTAGTTTTCAGAAAGAGAATGGGTTAGCTTCGTACAGGAGTGTGGCAGTAGAAAATACGGTAGAAAAAGGTGACCGGATTATTTATTTGTTTTTTAAAGCAGATAAAGACCGATCCGGAAGTGAAAAAATTATCCTTCAGGAAAGCAAAATTTCGGAAGGTAAGATGAAGTCAATGCCTTCTTTTGACCGAAAAGAAGTTCAAAATGGAGATTTTATTATTACGCTTGTAGAAACGGGAGGCAAAGAAATTGCCAGCCAGCATGTAAAAGATCCTCTGAATCCGGAACTTGAAGTCTATGAAAAAGAGGGGATGTCCCGGCATAAGGCTTCACTTCAAAATGCCGAGTTCAGCGTGAGGTTTCCCTATTCTGAAAATATGGGTCTTGTAAAAATTGAAAAAGCCACAGACGATGGTGTAAAGCTATTATTCACTCAAAAACTATAATCATGAAAAAAATATTATTATCTCTTCTTATGGGAAGCAGCTGTTTTGGACAGGTATTTGACAAAGTTCCCCTTTTACAGAGTGGCAGCAATGATAAACGTGTTATTATTGCGGTTTTAGGGGATGGTTTTACTGCTGCACAGCAGACCTCTTTTGTGTCATCAGCTCAGTCAACCATTGATTATCTTTTTACCAAAAGCCCTTACAAAGAATACAAAAATTACTTTAATGCCTATGCCGTGAAAGTAGTTTCTGCTGAAACGGGCGTTAAGCATCCCGGAACGGCTACTGATGTTACAGAACCCGTAATACCGGTTTCAAATCCCAATAATTATCTGGGGTCTACCTTTGATGTTGGGGTTCACAGATGTATTTACAGCAATACAACCAATAAAGTAGGACAGGTACTGGCTGCCAATATCCCGGATTATGATATCACGTATGTACTGGGTAATTCTACAGAATATGGCGGTTGTGGAGGCACCTATGCCTTTGCATCGTTGAATGGTTCTGCCAGTGAAATTGTAGTTCATGAGCTGGGGCATTCTTTTGGGAAATTAGCAGATGAATATTGGTTTGCCGGTTCTCTTGAGTCTCCCAATAAAACCCAAAACTCTAATCCGGCTACTATAAAATGGAAAAACTGGGTAGGATTAAACAGTGTGGGAGTCTATCCGTATACAGAAAGCCCAAGCTGGTTCAGACCGCATCAGAGCTGTGAGATGAGGTACCTTAACCAGCAGTTTTGCTCTGTTTGTAAAGAAGCAATTATTGAAAAAATCCATTCTTTAGTTTCTCCCGTAGATTCTTATACTCCAGCCAACAATACTACCTTAAGTGCGAGTTCCAATATCACGTTTACAGTGAATGAAATTCTTCCGATTCCCAATACCTTAGTGAATACCTGGAAATTGAACGGTGCTGCTCTTAGTGCAACAGGAAATACACTAACAGTTACCCCTGCTCAGCTGAACAATGGCAATAATACTTTATTATTTTCGGTAACAGATAATAATCCGCTGTTAAAAGTAGATAACCACAGTACGCTTCATCTTACCAATATTACATGGACCTTAAGTAAGTCGACGCTTAGAGTTGCAGATATAAAAGCAATAGAAAGAAAATTCAGTATATATCCGAATCCTGGTGATGGAGAATTTACTATCCGTGGAAAACAGGATTTTTCAAAAAATACGAAAGTGGAAATCTATGATGCTTCAGGAAAACTGATTTCTACAAAATTTGAATTAAAAGATGCATCAACGATCTATGTTGATATCAGGAATGTTCCTTCGGGTTCTTACCTTCTGAATGTAGCAGAAGACGGACAGCCTGTTATTTCTCAGAAAATAATAAAAGAATAGATAAACATATAAACCGGCTTTTAACTGCCGGTTTTCTTTTTTAGGTTTCTCTCAAGCTCTTTTCAGCAATGGGAATCCATCTGTAATCATGGCGGAGAAGTAAAATTTTATCAACTAGAAATTTAGTTTTATATTCTTTTGATTGATATTTCTCCCAGGCTTTAAGGTAATTTTCCCATGTCAGATCTCTGTATCCAACAGTCATATGCGGATTGAAAGAATATTTTGCGAAATTGAACTGTTGTTTTACCCTGTTATAAAGCTCTGTTAAATTGGGGCTGTTTTCCGGATGAACAAAGATCACCGGATTCTTAGGATTGGGAAAACTTCCAAAACCATTGAGCTCAATTTCAAAAGGAGACATTTGAGTGTCAATTTTCTGAAACGCTGTAAAAATATCACTTTCCAGTTCCATCTCTCTGGAGAATGGAGGAAATAGGGTGATATGGGCATCATTCTTCAATGCTTTGGAGCTGCCATAGCACTCTGCAAGATCTTTCTTGAAAACCTTAATCTCTTCTATGATTTCCTTTGGCGGATAAATGGCTATGAAATACATCTTTTTCATACAGTTGAAATGAGTGAAAGCTAAGGTACTTCATTTTTTTGCTTAAGCTGCATTATTATATTTTCAAGATTGTCAGTAATCTTTTTTATTTCAATATGTGGTTTGAAGACCAGGCCTTTTCCTTTTGCTTCGTCCGCAATATTGGAAAGAATGATTACAGAGGTCTTTGTTTCCGGATAATAGATATTCAGAGAAGGAGAACCTTTTATGTATCCGCTGTGAAAATAGGAGGCAGGCTTTCCGATATTCAGCATGATTCCATAGGCATACCCCATTTTTCCAAAGATGGCATGATGTCTTTCTGCGCTTTTTGCCATAAACTGTTTTAGCGTCTCCGGTTTCAGTATTTTACCTCCGTAAAGAGCATTATTCCAACGGTGAAGGTCCTGAATGGTAGAAAGTATTCCTCCGGCAGGAGTTCCTATTTCTTTTCCACCTAATCTTTTCGGCATATTCGGAACTTCTTCACACAGTGTTCCATTGCCAACATAAGCACTGGCGAAATGAGTTCCTTTAAAAGTATTTCCTGTGGAAGAATTTGTCATTCCTGCTTTTTTAAAAAGCTCCTGTATATTTTCATCATAAGATCTTCCGGATACTTTTTCTACAATTTTTCCCAACGTATTGAACCCGTCATTGGAATAATAAAAATCTGAACCGCTTTTAAACATCAGCTTTCCGCCAAGAAGGTTCAGTCCGGAAGTATGGTTGAGAAGCTGGTGAATGGTAATATGTTCATAGTCTTTATTCTGGAATTCCTTTACATACTTAGAGGCTTTATCGGTTACATTCAGCTTTCCCTGTTCCATTTGAAGCAGAACCAGGGCTGCAGTAAATTGCTTACTCACGGAACCAATGGCAAAAATGGTATTGCTGTCAATTTTTGTTTTTTTCTTAAAATTTGAATACCCGTTTTCTTTTCTGTAAAGCGGCAGAGAATCTTTAAAGACGGCCACGCTTCCATTGAAATGATACTTTTTAAAAACAGAATCAATCTGTTGTTCTAAAAGTGTGGTTTGAAAAGCAGTAATGGTAGAGTCAATGACGGCATTTTTGTCAATGGGAGCTTGAGAAGGTTCAGTTTTACACGAAAGTAAAGAACAGAATAATACCAGGAATGCTAAATTTTTTATCACGGATGTTTGTGTTATAGGTTATAAATTATTTCAATATTTTTTCGAGACCACAGATCATTGATGGGAATATATTCTTTGAGCAGAGATCAGGTGTTTTATTTTTTAAAATTAAATAAGGTATTCTAAAGATAGTGAAATCTTTAAAAGTTTCAAAAGGATGCAAAATGCGTGCTAGGAATGAATTTAACGGGATTTTTTATAGGAATTTAATCTAAACTTAAAGAGTATTTAATACATTTGAAAGATTATAAGCAACCTACCATCATGAAAGGACATTTAAAAAGTGATTCAGAACAGATTGATTACCTGCTGGATATTACAAAAAGACAGGGAACAGAATATCTGAATAATATTACAGACAGGCCGACCTCTATAGATAATGCTCCTATACCAGGGCTACAGGGCTTGCCGGAAACGGGCTATGGAACGGAAAAAGCGCTACAGATTTTCAACGAAAAATTCGAGCCGATAATGGTTGGATCTGGAGGTCCTAGATATTGGGGCTTTGTAACAGGAGGAACTACTCCGGCATCCATTGTGGGAGATTGGCTGGCCACTATTTATGATCAGAATACCCAAACCGTGTCAGGACAAGGAGATATTTCAGCAAATATAGAGATCGAAACAATACAGCTTTTGCTTACACTTCTTCAGCTTCCGGAAAACTTTCTTGGAGGTTTTGTATCAGGAGCCACCATGTCGAATTTTACCTGCCTGGCTGTGGGCCGTCAATGGGTAGGAAAAGAACAGGGACGAGATATTGCGAAAGAAGGTGTTTCCGGAACAGTAAAAATACTGACAGCAACTCCACACTCATCTTCCATAAAGTCATTGTCATTATTAGGGCTGGGAAGCAATAATATTGTTAAAATTAAAACAGAAGAAGGAAACCGTGAGGCTATCAATATCAAAGATCTTGAAGAACATATTCTGAGACTTACCGGTGAGCCGTTTATCCTGATTTCAAGTGGCGGAACTGTAAATACAGTGGATTTTGATGATTTTAAGGCTATCAGTGAATTAAAAGAGAAATATAATTTCTGGTGGCATATTGATGCGGCTTTTGGAGGATTTGCAGCATGTTCAGATTCATATAAACACCTTGTGGAAGGCTGGGAATATGCTGACAGTATTACGGTAGACTGTCATAAATGGTTGAATGTTCCTTATGAAAGTGCTGTGTTTTTAATCAGGGAACAACATAAAATTTTGCAGGTGGAAACCTTTCAGAATTCAAATGCACCTTATCTGGGAGATCCGTTGGAGAATTTCAGTTATTTAAATTTTCTTCCTGAAAACTCAAGAAGATTAAAGGCACTTCCGGCCTGGTTCTCTATTATGGCTTATGGTAGAAAAGGGTATCAGGAGATTGTAGATAAGAATATATCATGGGCAAAACAGTTGGGGGAGTTAATTGAAAACAGTAATGATTTTAAATTGCTGGCCCCGGTACGGTTGAATACGGTTTGCTTTACATTAAAGGATGAGGTAAAGAAGGATGAGGTAGGGCGATTTCTTGAAAAGCTTAATGATACAGGGAAAGTCTTTATGACACCTACTTTTTATAACCAGCATAACGGAATAAGAGCTGCATTTGTCAACTGGATGACCAGTGAAAAGGATATTCAGCTGGTATTTGATCTCATGAATGAAATCATTACTGAAATAAAATAATATGTTGAAAAGCCTGCTGATAAATATTCACAGGCTTATTTTAATAGCAGGTCACAGAACCAGAAAACATATTCTCCATCCTCTTCTTCAGGACTTGTTTTAGGCTTGGGGTATGTTTTCTTTACTGTTTCGCCTATTGTAAACTGAATCGGGTCTTTAAAAATGGGACCGTCAAAAGTAAAGGTATGGAATTCTCCGTTTTCTCCGCAAGGGTCTACATTTTCAGGAAGGTCATTAATGAAGCTTTGATCAATAATCCGGCCCGCAAAGCTTTTATCCAGATAATTCCCGTTCACACAGGTTACGATGGTTTTGAAACCCAGATCTAAAAATTCATGGATGAGGTCTGATGTATTTTGCTTCCAAAGAGGGAAAACAGCTTCCATACCGATACTGTTTAGCTGTTCTTCCCTGTATTGACGGAGATCTTCAAGGAAAATATCTCCAAAAACAGAATGGGAAACCCCTTGGGACTTTATTTCAGATATCGTTTTATTCATTATTTCCCGGTATTCTTCCATGGAAGGCTCTTTCGGAAGTTCCATTTTTATCAGGGGTATTCCTATATAGGCAGCCTGCTGCTCCAAAAGAGATACATGAACCCCATGCATGGAAATTCTTTGAAACTCCTTATTGATACTGGTAAGTAAGGTGGTGACCTCATACCGGTTTTCCTGTAGTGTTTTGTAAAGAGCCAGGGCAGAATCTTTTCCGCTGCTCCAGTTGAATAAAGCTTTCGGTTTCATTGTAAAATAAAAATCTCCCAAAAATAAGGAGATTTTAGCTATTAGTATCTTTTGTTCTGAATTTCTTTCACAGGAATAAATCCATCATTGAAATAATTTATCTTTAACTCAGAGGATTGTTATTTGAATTTGTAATTTCTATTTTTTGATTAATTTTTTGCTAACAATAAGTTTGTTTGATTGATCGAAAACTTCTATCATATAGTTTCCGGTTGTAAGCTTATTTACGTCTATCTTATTAGATAATATATTTGTTGACAGAACTAATTTTCCACTTACATCGTAAATTTTCACAGAGGATAGTTTTTTTCCGTTCTCTATTGTGATAAAATCTTGGGCAGGATTTGGATATATCTTTAGATTATTATTGGAAACATTTTCTTTTGTAGATAATGTTCCACCTTGTAATAACTCAGCAATATAATAATTGCTGCCTCCTAAATTGTTAATTGCAGTACCTTTTATTGATTGCGCGGAAGTATTTCCACTTAAAAGTAATTTATTCCCTGATATGGAAATTTTTTGATTTAAGTCACTAAAAGAATTCTGAACAATAGGTTCTATAAAACTTAAGCTACCGTTTGAACTAAGCTTAATAACATTTGAGGAATAAGTGGGCATTTGATATTCTGTATTTCCAAGTGTAATTTTATCAAACCATCTTCCATAAATGTAGCTATTTCCAGACCCGTCTACATCAAATTGGTTTGAATCATATGTTCCGGAGGTAAAGATAGGAGTTGATGACAACACATCTCCTGTTTTAGAAATTATTGATATCTCATTAGCAATACTTTTGTTCAAATAAGGATCTGTATGATAAACCCCGTTTAAACTTAGAAAAGATGAGGTGCCAATAGTGTTTCGTGCTAAAACCTCGTAAATAAAGAAGTTGAGTCCATTGTATTTTATATCAATAGGCCAGCTATATTTACGTGTTCCGGCAGGTACATTTTCGTAGAAATTTTTACCAAATACAGGATTTCCCGAAGAGTCAAATTTTACCATCAAAAAATTAAGTTCATCTGCATTTCCATTGATTTGTATATTTCCAATATTATAGGTTGTAGGATATGAAAAAGGCTCATAAAAAGCATACATATTATTGTTTTCATCAAAAGCAAAATGTCCGGTCCAAGGATCTAAATCGTCATATTTTTTCAGATAAATAATATTTCCTGTTTGGCCATCTAATTTTGCTATGAAGCTGCTTATTGGGTCATAAGTTTGATTATCAAAAGTCAAACTTCCTCCCTGATTTTGCCCTACCCAAATGATAACATCTCCGTTTTTATCATAAAAACAAAAGACTTTTGGATTGGCGGTAGAATTGGTAATGCTTTTTTTCCAAAGAAGTTCACCGGAACTCGAGATCTTAATTATCTCATATGCATAATTCGTTAAAGGAGTGATAATTCCACTATTGCTATGAAAAGTAGTATTATTTGATGTTTCAATAGAATATATAGTTTCACCTTGGGCATTTACATCAATGTTCTTGGCATTATCATAGCTGGATGGCTGTATATTGGCTGAAGTTATATAGGCTTGTGAAATTAAATTGCCGGTAGCATCTAATTTTGCGAATACGCTGGCTTTATTTGTTCCTGTATTAATTTGATTTCCAAAGAAGTTTACATTCCCGGAAACAATTACATGAGTATAAACACTTCCATCAGAAAATGTTTTCAAATAGCTTGGAGTAATAGTCTGGGACGGTGATCCTGTATTAGATTGCAGAAGCCTGTTTAGCTGTAAATTATTTTGTGCATCTAAAGTATGGGTAGTCAAAATTAGGAGTAAACAAATAAGTAGTGTTTTTTTCATGGTGTAATTTTTCAAATACAAAAATAAATAAAAATCTCCCAAAAATAAGGAGATTTTAGCTATTAGTATCTTTTGTTCTGAATTTCTTTCACAGGAATGAATCCTCCATTGAAGTAATTGATTTTCATTTCAAAAGGATAAGCGGGATTGGTCATAATCAGAACTCCGATGGCGCCAAAAAATGCAGCTCCGGTAACCATCATACTTCCTCTATTGGGATCTGATCTTATTTTTCCAATGAAATAATAGTCATTATCCCTCTTTTCAGCCTTGGTAAACAGGTTTTCTATGGAAAGATAGATATAAGGTTCACCTTTATATACCACAGCATAGATATCATCCTTCTTGATCTCTTTTTCTTTGCCGTCTGCCGTTTCATAGATTCTTACAATTTTGGGAGCATTACCATAAAACTTCACATTCGTAATTTCCTGATCCGGCTGTTGATTTTTTAAAGAATTATAATCTTTGTAAACGCCATCTTTCAATTGAGGTGAGTTATAAAAACGGATCGACTCTTTTGCCGTATCATCAAAGTTTTTAACCTGCTCATAAGTATAGTGATGGGTAACTTCAGGTTTTTTAGAGGCATTTTTACTGATAAAGTCAATAAGCATTTCGCTTCCTTTCTGTAGGGTTTCTTTAGTGACATCAGTTGCCTTGTGATCAATTACCGTATCAGGCTGATCAATCAAAGAATATGTTCCATCTTCATTTTTTGAAAATAAAAATGCTTGAAAATAACAATACCCGTGCTCACTTAGTTTAGCAGTAAGCTCGGCAAAATAGAGCTGTTTAAGATATAAAACTAAAGTCCCGTTTTCAGTATTCTCACCATTAATGCCATTCAGTACATTCTGAAACTGGCTGGAAAGGCTCGAAGCAGAAACAACCTTTGCTTTAGCATTCAAAAGCCCCTGCTGAACAATTCCTAATGAAGTGGTATCTGTTCTGCGGTCAATAAGTTGGATTGTTTTATAATAGCTCTTATCTACTTTTTTAGTGGGAAGGCTGATGGTGAAATCTTCAGTTCGCTTTTGAGAAGATAACACTGAAGTAAGACAGACTATCATCACAATTAAGGCTCTGTTAAAATAATTTTTCATGATTATTCTCTTCATGGGTAAAAGTTTTGGATTAAAAATACAAAAAAACCTCAAAGAAATTCCTTGAGGTTTTAGTTTTATATTCTTGTGTTCAGAATATTACATATTTCTTCTGTACTTACCGCCTACTTCAAATAAAGCATTAGTGATTTGTCCAAGAGAACAGTATTTCACAGCATCCATCATAATCCCAAACAGGTTTTGCTGATTGATGGCTGCATATTGTAATTTTTTAAGCGCTTCTTCAGATCTATCTTCATTTGATTTTTGGAAATTATGAAGCGTTTCGATCTGAACCTGCTTTTCTTCTTCCGTAGAACGAATTACTTCCCCTGGACGAACCGTAGGTGAACCGTCTTTTCCAAGGAAGGTATTTACCCCAATAATCGGGTATTCTCCGGTATGCTTCAGCCACTCGTAATGCATAGATTCCTCCTGGATTTTTGAACGTTGGTACATAGTTTCCATAGCACCAAGAACACCGCCTCTTTCCGTTATTCTGTCAAATTCTGCATATACCGCTTCCTCTACAAGATCCGTCAGTTCTTCAATAATAAATGATCCCTGTAAAGGATTTTCATTTTTGGCTAACCCTAATTCTTTATTAATGATCAGCTGGATAGCCATTGCTCTTCTTACAGACTGTTCTGTAGGTGTTGTAATAGCTTCATCATATGCATTGGTATGTAGTGAGTTACAGTTGTCGTAGATAGCATAAAGTGCCTGAAGCGTAGTTCTGATATCATTGAAATCAATTTCCTGAGCGTGAAGAGAACGTCCCGAAGTCTGGATATGATATTTCAACATCTGGCTTCTTTCGTCAGCCCCATATTTCAGTTTCATAGCTTTTGCCCAGATTCTTCTTGCTACACGTCCGATTACTGAATATTCAGGGTCGATACCATTGGAGAAGAAGAAAGATAAATTCGGAGCAAAATCGTTGATATCCATTCCGCGGCTCAGGTAATATTCTACATACGTAAATCCGTTAGCCAATGTAAATGCCAGCTGCGAAACCGGGTTGGCACCAGCTTCAGCAATATGGTATCCTGAAATAGAGACAGAATAGAAGTTTCTTACTTTTTCTGTGATAAAATATTCCTGAACATCCCCCATTAATCTTAAAGCAAATTCCGTAGAGAAAATACAGGTATTCTGAGCCTGGTCTTCTTTTAAAATATCTGCCTGAACTGTTCCACGAACAGTAGCAATTGTTTTAGCTTTAATTTCAGCATAAGCTTCCGCAGGAATCACTTCATCTCCTGTAATCCCTAATAGCTTTAATCCTAAACCATTGTTGGATGGAGGAAGTTCCCCGTTATATTTTGGTCTTTCTAATCCTTTATCGTCAAATTTTGCTTTTAAAACAGCTTCAACTTTAGCTTCCAGTTTATGTTCAGCGATGTATTTTTCAACGTTCTGGTCGATGGCAGCATTCATAAAGAAAGCCAGTAGCATAGGAGCGGGACCGTTAATCGTCATTGAAACGGAAGTGAGTGCATTCACCAGGTCAAATCCTGAATACAGTTTCTTGGCATCATCCAGAGTGGCGATAGAAACTCCGGCATTTCCGATCTTACCATAAATATCCGGTGGTAAAGCGGGGTCCTGTCCGTATAAGGTTACAGAGTCAAAAGCTGTTGACAAACGTTTAGCAGGCATTTCTGCAGAAACGTAATGGAATCTTCTGTTGGTTCTTTCCGGACCTCCTTCCCCGGCAAACATTCTTGTTGGGTCTTCTCCTGTTCTTTTAAAAGGATAAATTCCTGCCGTGTAAGGGAATCCTCCCGGAAGATTTTCCTGGCCTTTCCACTTGATCAGATCACCCCAGTCGTTGTATTTTGGTAATGCAATTTTTGGAATTCTCAAATGGGAAAGAGACTCTGTAGAAGTTTCAACTTTAATTTCTTTTCCACGTACAAAATAAGAATAAAACTCTTCATGGAAAGCTTTTTTCGTATCCTCCCAGGACCTCAGGAAGTCGATATTTTCCTGTTGAAGTTCCTTTTCAGCTTTTTGATATTCAGCATCTAAAGCCTCATTGGAAATAATTTTTTTGACCCCTTCAATATGATACATTGTTCGCGCTAATTCAGCTTGCTTTTCAATGTTTTCATCATATATTCTGTTGTTTTCAACAATTTCAGACAGGTAACGGACTCTTTTTGGAGGAATAATCGTTACTTCTTCAGTAATTTCCTGTTCCGCAAAGGTTTTTAAATCCAAACCGGAAAACTTATCGTTTACTTTTGAAACGAGTCTGTTGTATAATTCTGTTGTTCCATGATCATTGAACTGAGATGCTTTTGTAGCATATACAGGCATTTCATCCAATGGACTTTCCCAAAGTAAATGGTTTCTCTGGAACTGTTTTCTTACAGCCTGAAGTGCATCAAGAGCACCCCGTTTATCAGATTTATTTAAAGCCACTAAATCCGCATAATCCAGCATGTCAATTTTCTCAAGCTGAGTGGAAGCTCCATATTCGGGAGTCATCACATACATGGAAACATCTGCAAAATCAGAAACTTCCGAACCGGACTGCCCGATACCTGAGGTTTCCAGAATGATTACATCCGGATGTGCCAGTTTCAGCACATTTAAAGCAGAATGAATAAACGGTGACACAGAAACGTTATTTTCTCTTGTGGCCATTGAACGCATATAAACTCTGGGATCATTGATTGCATTCATACGGATTCTGTCCCCTAAAAGCGCTCCTCCTGTTTTCTTTTTTGAAGGGTCTATAGAAATAATGGCAATTTTTTTATCCGGGTTTGAACGGATGAAACGTCTTACCAATTCATCTGTCAATGAAGATTTTCCTGCTCCACCTGTACCTGTGATACCGATGATGGGAATATGTAAGTCTTTTGATTTTTCGTCAATAGCTTTTACCAGTTCGGGTTTTTCTTCAGAAAAGTTTTCTACAGCAGAAATAATTTTGGCAATACTTGTTGAGTTTTCAAAACTGATGGCATCTAAATCATCTGCAGTAATTTCTTTACCTGTAGCAAAGTCTGCCCTGTTTACCAAATCATCGATCATTCCCTGTAATCCCAGTTCCCGGCCGTCGTCCGGAGAATAAATTCTGTCGATTCCATAGTCCATCAGGTCTTTGATTTCTTCAGGAAGGATGACACCGCCGCCGCCGCCAAAGATTTTAATCTGTGGTGAGTTTTTTTCCCTTAGCAGGTCGTAGATATATTTGAAATATTCATTATGACCTCCCTGATAGGATGTCAGGGCAATGGCATTGGCATCTTCCTGGATAGCTGTATTTACAACTTCCTCAGCTGATTTATCATGTCCCAGGTGAATCACTTCACATCCTGTTCCCTGGATGACACGACGCATAATATTGATCGCAGCATCATGCCCGTCAAATAAGGAGGCAGCTGTTACGATTCTTACTTTGTTGGTTGGAGTATATTTTTGGGTTTCCATAAAAATTCTAGAAAGTTTCTAAGCTTTCAAATATAACAATAAAAAAAGAACCGTGTGTTTGATTTTATAGTATTGATTTCCATTATGTTGTAAGCCGTTATTTAATAAAAACACCCCGGTTTTAGGCTGGAGAGTTTAAGGGTTTGATCGTTTAAGGCTTCAGAAGCAGCATAAGTTGGGGAGATTGGGAATTTTCATTTTCAAATTCTCAAATTAAATTCTCTACTTTTGCAAAATATTTTTACAGGTATGCAAAAAGCTTTGATGTATTTCGCGTTGGGAACGGTAGTAAGCTTCCTTATTAATTATTTTTTTTTAAGCTCAGAAAATCTGGCTCTGGATATCTATTATGCGGTTGCCTTTGGTTTAGCGTGGGGAATTGCCTATTATCTTGATACCCCTAATTTTACATTGCCACAAAAAATGGGATTGTCTTTTGTAGCCATGGGAATTCTGGTTCTTGTGGGAACTTTAATTTTTAATCTGGAACTGGCTATACCGTCTATTCTTAAATTCTCTACAGTTTTTGTTGCCTATTATTTATTTGCAAGCTTCAGAGGAAGCAAGTCATTAAGAAAATAAAAATGGCTTCCCTTGTAAACTCCTCATTTGTATCTAATGAATCATCAGGAAGCTTACTAAGGCAAGACCTGTCACCAAAATCATAAAAGCAAAGGAATTAACAGTCAGTAATGTAAGCCCAATTATAAAGCTTACCAATCCATGGGCATGATAAGCACGGCGGTGAGCGATGAAAAAATATCCAATATTGTATAATAACAGAACACTTATAGTTAAATACAACAATACGTTAATAAGCTTGAAGCTTGTTACTCCCACCAGCTTGTAGACTAAGAATATAAATAAAATATTCAGGAGAAGGAATGAGAAATAATGTAGGGTAAAAATTCCGTGATCGAAATACCACCATTTTTTCTTACTGTGAAAGATCCATAAAAAGAAGGCGAAAAGAGGAAGATAAATGAAAAGTGCTTTAGGCAGATTATGGAATGATTTTTCTATCATATTTAAAATGATCTCTTCTTTTTTTACCCCCTTTTCTTTAAGCTCAAAGAATTTATGAGCTAGCGGTATTTTAATAAAATCAAGAGAAGAAGGATTTTTAACGGCGGCCGAGTCGTAGGATTTCCTTGTTTTGTAGCCTCCATACTCAGCATCTGTATCTATTTTTTTGTTCATCTCCAAGGCTCCTTGTATTTCATTCACTGTCACAGTGTCTGGTAATAGATTGAGATTTTGGATTGACAGAGAATCTTCTTTAGTCAGTTTCCGTTCAGCTTTTATACTGTCGAACATCTTCTGCATCTGTGGTGATTTTACCTTTTCAAAGAAATTTATTTTAGATTCATTTTTGGAATCCTTATCCCCTCCAAAATTAAGATTAACCATAGGGAAAAGGGCGAACACGAAAAAAGTAATAAAGCTGACAAAAATATACAGCTTTACAGGAGGTACAAATTTTTGTCTTTTTCCTTCCAGATAAGTACTGGTAAGTGTTCCGGGTTTGAAGATCAGGTTTTTTAATGTTCCCCAAAACTGACCGTCATAATGGGTAAAATCTTCAATAAAATGGGTAAAAAGAAAATAAAAAGGCTGACGTCTTTCGATATTCTCCTGCCCACAGTGGGGGCAGAATCTTTCTTCCACCTGATGCCCGCAGTTAAGGCAGGTTTTATCTTCTCTTATTTTTCCGTGGCTCATAGTTCTGGGTTTGGCGCAAATATAATTATTTAACGAATTAAAATAATGATATTACTAAGCTTTTACGGAAATTGTTAATGAAAAATTAAAAAAAGAAAGAGTTGAGGGAAGAAACTCTTTTCTTTATCACCTGTGCTTTTAGAATCATCTAAACGTTTTTTTTCATCGCAACAATTTTTTACAAGATGTATGCCAAAGTTTAACATAGTGTTAAAATCTATTAAAGACAGTTCACCATACAATATTCTATAGATTAAATAAAATATGTTTTTCAGTTACAAAAATAATTTGTACCTTTGCACACCCTTTTAGGGGAAAATTATGTTTAATCTTTAACTAAAACGTGTGAATACATTAAGTTACAAAACTGTTTCAGCGAACAAAGCTACTGCGAATAAAGAATGGGTTGTGGTAGACGCTGAAGGACAGCCGTTAGGTAGACTAGCTTCTACGGTTGCAAAGATTTTGAGAGGTAAGCACAAAACGAATTTTACACCTCACGTAGATTGTGGTGATAACGTAATCGTTTTGAATGCTGGGAAAATTACACTTTCCGGAAACAAGTGGGCTGATAAGACTTATATCTGGCATACAGGATATCCTGGTGGGCAGAAGTCTATGACTGCGGCTGAACTTCAAAAGAAAGATTCTTTAAAGGTATTGGAGAAGTCTGTAAAAGGTATGTTACCTAAAAACAAACTGGGATCTGCTATCCTTAAAAATCTTTATTTATATGAAGGTACTGAGCACAAACATGAAGCTCAACAGCCTAAAACAATTAATGTTAACGAATTTAAATAATTAATTATGTCTATAGTTCACAAAATCGGAAGAAGAAAAACTTCTGTAGCAAGAGTTTATGTAAGACCAGGTTCTGGAATCATTACAGTAAACGGTAAAGACGCTGCAACTTATTTCTCTACAGACGTGATGGTTTACAAATTAAACCAACCGTTTATCCTTTCTGAGACTGTTGGTCAGTATGACGTTACCGTAAACGTATTCGGTGGTGGAAATACAGGTCAGGCAGAAGCTATCAGATTAGGTATTTCAAGAGCTTTATGCGAAATTAATGCTGAATTCAGATTAGCATTAAAGCCTGCTGGTTTACTTACAAGAGACGCAAGAATGGTGGAAAGAAAGAAGCCTGGTCAGAAAAAAGCAAGAAAGAGATTCCAATTCTCAAAACGTTAAGATTTCCTGTGGGCGAATGGCTACTGGCTATTGGCTACAGAAATGTATTAAATTTTTTTTAAACTTAATCTCGGCGAAAAGCCATTGCTACAAGCAAAAAGCTTTACGCCACATTGCCCGTTACGTTTAGCATCCAAACGCTTCTCCCATCTAAAGAAGTTGTTGATTGTTTAAAAGACGGAAAGTAAACTAACAAAAACAGAAAACATGGCAAAAGCAAATGTAAAAGACCTTTTAGAGGCTGGTGTACACTTCGGTCACATGACTAGAAAGTGGAATCCAAATATGGCTCCATACATTTTTATGGAGAAGAACGGTATTCACATTGTAGACTTACATAAAACAGCAGTTAAATTAGATGAAGCTTGCAGCGCTTTAGAAAAATTAACTTCTGCAGGTAAAAAAGTTCTATTCGTTGCAACTAAAAAGCAAGCGAAAGAAGTTGTTGCAAAACATGCTTCAGAACTTAATATGCCTTATATCACAGAAAGATGGCCAGGTGGTATGTTAACGAACTTCGTTACTATCAGAAAGGCTGTAAAGAAGATGAACTCTATCGACAAAATGAAAAAAGACGGTACGTTCGAAACTTTATCTAAGAAAGAAAGATTACAAGTTGACAGACAAAGAGCTAACTTAGAGAAAAACTTAGGTTCTATCTCTGACATGGTTCGTCTTCCTTCTGCAATCTTCGTTGTAGATATTATGAGAGAACATATCGCTGTAACTGAAGCTAAGAAATTAGGTATTCCAGTTTTCGGTATTGTTGATACAAACTCTGATCCAAGAAAAGTAGACTTCGTTATCCCAGGAAACGATGATGCTTCTAAATCTATTGATATGATCCTGAATATTGTTTCTGAATCTATCAAAGAAGGTCAGTCTCAAAGAAAAGCTGATAAAGAAAAATCTAAAGAAGAAGGAGAAAAAGTATCTGCTGATACAGATGCTGATTTCGATGCTGAATAATTAAAGATATTTCTTTACAAATATAAAAAGCCACTGAATTTTATTCGGTGGCTTTTTGTTTTAACTTTTTGGTAATAAAAGTGGATTTGTTTTCGTGCTTACTGAAAAAGGGAGTTTAACAGTAAACCCACAGATTTCTGTGGGTTTTATTTTTATCTTGAAAGTTTTACAGAATACGAGCTGGTAATGTATTTTGTTGATTGGTAGGAAGAATTGCATACCATGCCGGATAATCTGTAATTCTGATTTTTGGGAACCATAGTGTAGCCTATTTTTCCGGAAGCTATAGGAATCTTTTTAAAGAAATTGTTTCCGCTTACTGTAAGCACCATATTACATGAGGATTGGTTTTCTATGGAAAGAGAGGTCCTTGGGTTTCCCGGATCATCATTATTGAGAAGATCATTAAGAACATCGGCGGTTTCGGGCTTATAGGTCCTGATCAGTTCGCTGTATTCTCTTTCTGTACTGGCTGCACTGCCGGAATTACCTGAGGGGAAAGGTTTTCTTATCGGATAGTTTCCATAATTAGCATTACAGCTGGTAAGGATAATGGATATACCTATAAAGACCAATCGCTTTTTCATACGGTTTATTTTTTTGCTTTTTTCTTTTTCGGGATCGGTTCTTTTGGATCCGTTTGTGGTTTATTATCTGTTTCCGCCGGAGACTGCCCCGGATTGCCAATCGTTATAAATATACTTTTCTTAATCTCCTTTTTAGAGAAGTATTTCAGGTCGCAAACATTGCTGCTTAGGGTATAAGAACCCTTATTAATGATTACAACGTTTTCTCCATGTGCAGGGACTGCTAAATTATAATAATCTTTTCCTTCAATCCTTAAAACGATATTACAATCCGAATTATTTTTAAACAGCAGGATAGCCTCTTTTCTGGTAATATCCTCACTGAGCATTGCATTCAGAAGCTTTACTGTCTTTTCTTTGTGCTCTTCAGATGTTTCAGCTATCAGCTTCTTAAACTCTTCAGCTTCACTGGAATTTGGGCTCCTCAAGACGCTTTTGGGAATATCAGAGATAATAGGTCTTGCTTCCATAGGTTTGGCAGTATGAGCTCCTTTTGTCCACTCTGCATTTTTTAGAGCAATGAGTTTAGGTTTAAGAACAGCCCTTTTGGGATCGTCAGGATGTGCGTTCTTTAAATATTCTTCAATTTCCTTGATTTTTGTGCTTTTAAGAATGTCTTTGGTGCCTTTTTGGGCATTAGTAAAGATGGGGGTAAGGAAAGTGAAAAATAAAATCGTCAAAAATTTTTTTTTCATCAATGTATGTTATTTCATCAGCTGATCCGGAATTTTATATAGGTTATAGTCTTTCCTTTAGCTGAAAACAGTTCTTCATAATGTGTTTTAATATCTCTCAAATGTTCCGTATCCGGATCATATTCTGGTGCACCATAAATATCATGGTGAGCGCTAATAATATCATAACCTGCTCCCTGTAAATAGCCGAGTGTATATCCATGTAAGAATTCTGAATCTGTTTTTAAATGAATAATACCACCTGGTTTCAGGAACTTTTTATACCGGTCTAAAAAGTCCGGATGTGTCAGTCTATGTTTTGTTCTTCTATATTTGATTTGTGGATCAGGAAAAGTAATCCAGATCTCATCTACTTCGTTTTCAGCAAAAAAATGATCCACAAGCTCAATCTGGCTTCTTAAAAAAGCTACATTATTCATATTGCTTTCTACAGCTTCTTTGGCACCAAACCAAAACCTGGCTCCTTTGATATCAATTCCTATAAAGTTTTTTTCAGGAAATGCTTTTGCGAGACCCACAGAATATTCACCTTTTCCACATCCTAATTCCAATACAATTGGATGGTCATTTTTAAAGAAATCTTTTCTCCAGTTACCTTTCAGTTCAAAGCCTTTCAGTGCATCCTCTCTTGTAGGTTGGATAACATTTGGTAATATTTTGTTTTCTGCAAATCTTGCTAGTTTATTCTTGCCCATTGAATTTATAAAATGACTGCAAAAATATGAAAAAATTAACGATAATAATTAGATCTGTTTACTTTTAACTACAATGGGTAGTATAACAAAAAGAGGATAAAAACTATTCGGGATAAAAAGGAAAGCTAGTTTCCTAATGCTACCATAATAGGCCGCTGGACCGTTTTTTGGGAAGCATATTGCGCACCACATACCAAACTGGTAAAAAGATACTGTCCTTTTTCTATCACCACAGAGCTTTCCCCTTTTGAAGGCACAGCAAGTCTGTATTTGGTAGTACCCACTCCCTCCATTCTTACAATAATATTACAGTCTGATTTATTTTGGATCAGGACGATACATTCTCTTGCATTAGGATCATTGTCAAATAAAGAGTTAAGTATTTTGACGGTTCTGTTTTGATGTTCGGTAGGGGATACTGCCATCAGCATATTGAATTCTTCAGCCTCTGCGTCCGGAATAGCTGTATTATTGGTTGTATTGGCTACAAATGTATTTGTACTGGTACTCGGAGTATATACTGCGGTAGACTGTTTTGCAGCAAGCTCGGCTTTATATTTTGCAATCTGTTTCTGTTTGATAATAGCATTCATTTCATCAAAGCTGATCTTGGTAGATGGTCTTCTTCTGAGCAGGGCAAGCATTTCCTGCATATCTTTGACCTTTTGATCCTCAGGATGGGCATTTTTGATATACTCTTTCATCAATTCCATGACCCGGGGCTTTAATATAGACCTTCGCGGATCATCAGGATGAGCATCTCTTAAGAAAGCATTGATCTCGTAGATGTTGTTGCTTTTTATAACATTGGTGTAGTCTTTTCCCTTTTTTTGGGCAGACAGATTAAAGAACAGTACTGAAACAAGAAGTAAAAGTAATTTTTTCATTAATAATAGTAAGTTAGAAATGGATACTTTCTCTTAATTTGGTTTGGTGGTAATTAGTGTTAACTATAACGAAATAGTATTGTTTTTATTTTAAACACAAAATTGTGACCTAAAAATACGTATATTTTTGAATAATAAAGAATTTTCTTTAGCGAAATTTCAGTCTTCAGAAACTGAAAACGGTTGGTTGTAACAGATAAGCAGACAGTTCGCTTATAAAAAATAAACCATGAAGTATTTTCATGGTTTATTTGTATTATTTTCTGAATCTATTTGCAGGACAGATAAGTCGGCATTTATTTATCAATAATTTCCTGAAGATGAGAGTTTCTTAATCTTTTCTGATAGATTGGAATATATTTTTCAATTGGGATTTTGATAGCTTCAAAATTTCCTGCCAGTACATAAGGCTGAATGTTTTCAGAGGTATATACAAACTGCAGGAAGTTATCTATCAGGTTTTCCGGGATTTTAAACCTCAGGAAATAATCCTTTCCTAAATAATTTTTTATTTGACTTACAGAGCCATTCATTCTTTCGTAGGCAAGGTAACGCTGTTTTTTCTTCCTTTCTCCGGAGAGCATATCATAAATGCTTTCCAGGCTTAATGTAAGTCCGCCGTCTCTCAATCCTGCAACAGGAAGCTCTGGAGGAGTGCCGTCACCCTTGGGCTGCGGCAGGCCGATTACTTTTTTGAGGGCAAGGCTCTTATCCTCTTTTCTGATAGAGTTTACATCATACCGAAGGTTTCCGGTAGGCTTGAATCGGGTGAGTACTATTTCCTGTATTTCATAATACGCTATTTTGAGCTCAATTAAGTTTTTCTGTTCTATTAACTGCGGGGTTAGTTTGATATCTTTTCTCTCTGTAACAATAGAGGTAAAACGGATAACATCCCCCGGATTGGCAGGAATATTAAAATTTCCATTATAGTCTGTGAGCACAGTCTTCTGGGAATTAAGATTGGTAACATAAACCTGATTAAGGTATAAAATAGAATTATCTCTTAGAAATACCTCTCCGGAATATATTTGAGCATTGATTTTTGCAAGGAAAACCAATAATAATAGAGTAAACAGTTTCTTCATATAATGGGGCAAAATTACATAGAAATACAGCAATTTGTTCCTATTATGATAGAGAATAGAGGTTAAAGTTATATTAAACTTTAGTATTAAATTGTTAATGAGTGTTATAAACTTAGTTTTAAATATGTTTAATGCCGAAAAAAGGGCCTCTTACACATTTATAATTGTCTTTACCTGTGTTTTACCAAAAGCCAGCTTGAATACTTTATCTCGAGTCCTGATCCATGTTCTGTCCAGCTGATAAAATACCAATAAGTAGCAGTAGGTACATATCTGCCGCCTAATCTTCCATCCCATGTATATTTATTTTCAGGAGTTCCTCTGAAGACTTCCGCGCCATATCTGTCAAAAACCCTGAATACCAGGTTATCATTGGCCATTAAAGCCGAATAGTTTATGCCTTCGTTGTATCCGTCACCATTTGGAGTAATGGTATTGATAAGATTAATGATCGCAAATGATTTTTTAACCTCTTCACACAATTTGGAATCTCTTACAAACGCTGTGTGGGCTCCTCTCGGCACGTTTTGAAAAACATTTGAACTCTGCCATACCACACCGTCCAGAGAATACTCATAAGGAGGGGTACCACCGCTTGCCCCTATCTTTACAGTAGTTCCGTCAATTTCAATAGACGTAATAATGGGAAGTGGTAATTCTGTGACGTTGACGTGCTGCCTGTACACACAACCGTTCGAGGTAAGATCTACCCAATAGCTTCCTACAGGAACATTGGTGATAGAAGGCGTTGAAGCTCCTGTACTCCACAAATATTTGTCAAATCCCGGGCCCGCATCCAGTGTGGTGGTCATTTTAGGACAGATAGCCTGATCCTTCAGCAGGTTTGATTTTTTAGGAATTTTAATGGTGATTTTAATAGAAGCCACTTCCGGGCATACTCCATTTTTTTCAAAACGGATGTAATAGGTCTGAGACATAGTAATATTCACAGCCGGGGAAATAGGATTGATGTTATTCTGTGCCTCAGACAAGCTTCCGTGGAAAGTAAAGGTAACTGCAGGGTCTGTTGTGAACTGAGCTATGTACTGTGATAAATTAACTGATTTTATTCCGTCTAAGTCATCATCACATACATCCTGGTTAGCCGATGTTATTAATAATTGCAATTTGCTTCCGATACTGAATTGTAAAGGTTTAATCACTGTTGCACATCCATCCGGAGAATCTACTCTGATATAGATGGTTACAGGACCGGTATAGCTCCAGGTATTAGAAAGCGTATTAGCATTTCCGGCGGTAGCATCTGCGAAGCTGGCATAATACCGAACATTTGTAAAATATGTAGGATTGTTAAGGACAATAGCCGTGATATTGGGTAAAATAATATTCACAGTACCATCCAGGTTATCGTCACAGAAGACGCCATTGTAGTTATCTAATACGATGGCTTTGTTGTATAGATTGAGGGTTATTTTAGCTATGCTTTTGCAGCCAAGATTGTTTTTTACTACAGCATATACAATAGTTCCGTTCGGCGCAGAATATGAATCCGGAACCGCAATCAGGGCAGCCGGATTTTCTGTCTGGGCATCCGTAAGGGTAGGATAATAGGTAATGGTAACAGGGGAATTATTTGTGACGTTTGCAGTGGTTAAATTAAATACACCAAGCCCATTAATATCACAGGCACTTAAGGTTCTGTCTGTTACAGTAAGGGCGAGAATATTGATGGTGACAGTTATGGTTTCGCAATCCGGAAAATCAGGATCATTTCCACAGAAAGTATAGGTAAAAGTATCCGTTCCTGCAGTACCCGGAGTATTAACGGTATAGGTAATGATTCCGGTAACCGGATCTATAGCTGCTGTACCCAGGGTAGGAGCTGTTGTAATGGCCACTGTAGCTGGTACAGGAGTCTGTAGTGAACTGCTAAAAGCTGGTGTTATGGTTTGGGTGGTACATACATCATAAGTGGCTGTATTGAGCTTCGTACAGTTCAACACTTTATATTGCCCGGTAACTAAAGGAGCACAGCGCCCCATGGTTACAGTACATGTGTAATAGCCTGATTGAGTAGGAGTAATAGAAGATCCCGTAGCTCCGGTAATTAAAACTCCGTTTCTATACCATTGGTAAGTGTCATAAATAATAGGATCTACAGTAAGGATAATTCCCGGCGCGCAGTCTCCTCCTGATTTTATAATGACAGGCTGAGTAGGGAAGCCTGCAAAAAAGCCTCCATATCCTACTGCATCACTTCCTGCATTAATGCCGGCAGTAATTGCTTTATCTGAAACTATGGTTATCGTTCCGGTTACATTGGGTATTCCATAGGTCACCCAATTGGTTGTACCGGTCATGTCATATGGCCCTGTATTTGCTGGTGGGGTTGCCCCGTTCACTGTTACATTCGCTCCTCTTTCTGTAATAAGGTTTAATTTTGTTGGAATATTGAGAATCCCCGAAGGGTTTCCATTGGAGTAGACAAAATTTTCATTAATAAAACCAAGTTCATTAATCTGCTTTGGTAAATAGCAATTCAGGGCTGGGATAAAATTGAATCCACCGGTTGCTACCTGATTTAAAGCATTGTCGCTTCCTGCTAATATTTGATATACATATGCGTTTTTAGATGTTTTAACATACAGGTTGTAATGTCCTCCACCCTGCAAACTGTATTTTGTATCGGGAATTACAAAATATTTTCCCGTATTGATGGTCGCTATAGGTACAATTTCATTATTTACATAGATCTGAGTATTGTCTTCGGTGGCAATCACTACAGCACCCTCCATATTGGTTCCTACGCTTCCATTGCCTTTTACAAGGGCAAACTCATTACCAAGCCTTTCTACCGGTACAGCCTGATCCATTAAAATATCCGAACTTGAGGGGTAGTCGCCGGCATACTGTCCGTTAAAGTTTCCATTGGTAATATTTACCGGCTTGTTTGCGGTGATCTTTGATCCTATAAAGCCGTCAAAATTTCCGATACTGTTCCCGATACCATCAATTATATAAGACTGTCCTTTGTTTAGGGTAAAAGTCATCGTAGGATTAGTTGTTCCGGTAGTTCCATTTGAAAACTGTACAAGCGGGCTGTATCCTGTAATTGTGACTGTAGTATTATCTTCTGTAGCTAAAACACTGGTCATAAAGTTAAGGATAGTATTGCTTACAGAGAGCGGTGCAGATGCTGCATAGAAGTTTTTTCCGGTCGCCGGGATTCCTTTGGAGGTAATGATTTCTGCATGGTTGTATACGGAGAATCTTAAATTAGCATAGAAAGGAAATTCTGCTTTTAAATATAATCCTTTTGTGGTGGGGGTAAATAAGTCTGCCTGCTGGGTGGTAATAATATATTCCCTCAGTACATCAAACTTTTGAGGATTGTTTTTACTGATGTTCACCGTTCCGATCAGAATATTGTTATTGTAAATATTAACCGGAAAAGGAGTGGTTCTATTGGTAGATAGATAGATTTTCTGATAAGGATTGGGGCTGCCAGTTCTGTCTATCATTGGGGCAAACCAATGTTCTCTGTCTAATTGGGCAAAGGTAAAGGTGAAAATAGAAAATATAAATAGAAAAGATAGAATTTTCTTCATTCAGTATTAGTATTTATCACAAATTTAATAATAAATGATATTAAAACCTTGAAAAACTAATAAAAAAACCACGACTTTAAGATCGTGGTTTTGAAAATTGTATTTCTAATTTTTTACTCTCTGTTTTTTACTAAAATCCAGCCAGTGAATTTAATGGCAGTTTGCTTACCGGTTGGTTCGGTCCAGCCTATTTCATACCAATAATTTCCTGTAGAGATTTTCTTATTTCCGTCCAGAGTTCCATTCCATTTGTATCCGTTGGATTTATCCGCCTGATAGACTTTAGTTCCGTATCTGTCGAAAATGTTAATAACGAGATTGTTTTTATTGGCTAATGCAGAATAATCAATAGCATCATTTACCCCGTCATTGTTAGGTGTAATTACATTAATCAGGTTAGGAATTGTAATATCTACCTGCAGTGGTGTACAATTATAGTCATCCTTTACATATACGCTTGTGTTACCTCTAGGCATATTGGTAAATATATTAGAATCCTGCCAGTTAAGGTTATCAATAGAATATTTATAAGGAGGAGTTCCACCTATTACATACACTGTAATTGAATTGTTTGAAATATCAATATTAGAAATTACAGGCTGTTCAGAAGCATATACTTTTACCGTTTGTAAGGTAACACAGTCTCCTGTTTTAAGTTTTACCCAATACGTTCCCACGCCTACATTCTGTATAGCCTGAGTTGTTGCTCCTGTGCTCCATTCGTAGCTTTTAAATCCAGGTCCTGCATCAAGTGTTGTTTTATTTTCCATACAAATGATCTTGTCAACCAATAGATCAGACTTAACAGGTGGTAATACGGTTAAAGTGACTTCTGCCACTCTGTAACATCCATTGGTGTTGGATACTTTCACATAAACAACCCCCGTTGGAGCTATATAAGCTGTTGGGTTTAGAATTTCATTGGTTCCTGCATGGGCATCAGCAAGAGACGGGTAGTATTTCTTAGTATAATTACCCGGATCGTGAACCAGTGCATTGGTAAGATTGAACAGACCTGTTGCGGGGTTTGATTCAATGAAACAAGTTCTTAATGAAGCATTCTTTACTACAGGGCTCTCAGATATCGTTAAGTTTAATGTTATTTCTTCACAATCTGTAAATTCAGGATCATTGCCACAGAACTGATATACGATGGTATCCGGTCCTATATATCCGAAAGAAGGGGCATAGCTTATCACTCCCGTAACAGGATCAATGATGGCATTACCATGAGTAGGAGGCGTAAGAATGGTTACTGTTCCCGGAACTACAGTTTGGGTAGAGTTGGTGAATGTTGGAACAATCTGCTTTACAACATCACATACGGTATCAGTTAAAGTAGTTTTCTTAAGGCAAGTGAATACTTTATATTCCGGGGTAACTACCGGGGGACATGTCCCAACAGTAATTTTCACAGTATAACGCCCTGATTGTGTAGGAGTATAAGAATTTGTTGTTGCTCCAGGAATAGGTGTATTGTTTCTAAACCATTGATACGTGTCAAAACTGTCTCCTACTTCCAATACTAATCCCGGGATACAATCTCCGGTTTGTTTTGCAATCACAGGAATTGAAGAGAATCCTGCAAAGTATCCACCATATCCCACTACACCACTTCCTCCGGAAATACCTGCTGTAACAGCTTTTGTAGAGGTTATGGTAACGTTGCCGGTAATATCCGGAACTGAATAGGATACCCAATTGGAGGTTCCACTTACAGGAAATGGTCCCTGAGTTGCCGGTAGTGCAGCTCCATTTACGGTAACGGCAGCTCCATTTTCAGTCAGAATGTTTAATTTAACAATATGATTGGATAGGGTGGTATAATAAGGAAGGTCTTTGATCTTTCCAATTTCATCAATCTTTCTTGGAAGATAACAGTTTAATGGCGGAATATAATTGAATCCAAGAGTAGCATTGCTATCTGCAATACCTGCCATTAATTGATATACATATACATTTTTTGTTGTTCTTATGTACATGTTGTAATGATTATTTCCTTGGTTGATATAATTGGTGTTGCTTGCTTTATTCACTCGGTAACTTTCTCCCTCAGCAAGAGTAACAACTGGAGTAGTTCCATTGTTGATATATACCTGGGTTCCACCTTCAGTAGCAATGATTAAAGCGTCTTCCATTCTTTTACTGATGTTGCCATTTCCCTTTACAACTACAAATTCATTTCCTAATCTGTCCACGGGTACAGACTGGTCCATAATAATATCGGAACCATCCCAGTATCCTGTTGAAGGTATAGCAAACTGGCCATTAAAGTTTCCATTGGTAACAGAAATAGGTTTGTCTGATTCTATTTTGGCTCCAATGAAGGCTTCTTTGTTCATTGCTTTATCCCCTGTTCCTTCAATAATGTAAGACTGCCCTTTATTAAGGGTAAAAGTAATAGTGGGGTTGGTAGCACCTGTCCAGCCATTAGTAAATATAATATTAGCACTATAATTGGAAACAGTTACTTTTGTATTGTCCTCTGTAGCCAAGATACCTGTGGTGAAATTATATAAACTTCCCAACTCTTCAATAGGAGCTGTAGCGGCATAGAATTTTGTACCGATTCCTGCTTTACCTTTTGATGTTAAGATCTCACCATGACTGGATACTGAAAATCTATAGGTAACGAAATAAGGTTTTGTTCCTTTTGTATATAAGCCTTTATTACCCGGGGTAAAAAGTTCACCATTGGTACTGGCAACCATTCTGTTTAAGGGTACGTCATATGTTTGAGGAGAACCTTTACTGATGGTAACAGTAGCCAATAAAGCACCATTGCTGTATATTTCTACAGGAAAGGGCGTGACAGAATCTGTAGAAAAGTACAAAGCCTGCTTGGGATTGCTGAGTACTGTTGATCTGGCTGCCATAGGAGCAAACCAATGTTCTGTATCTCTTTGGGCAAAGAGCATTTGGACTGCCGCAAAGAATAACAGAAAAACGGATAGAATTTTCTTCATAGATGTAAAATTAGATTTTTACAAAAATAATAGAATAATTGGTTAGTATTGAAAATATTTTTAATATTAGTTGCCAAATTAATAAATATACGTGCATTGCCTACTTGTGATTGATAAATTATAGCTAAAATCTGATATTCGCTTTTTTTCATCAAATCCTCACATTTCATTGAATTTTTGACTTTATTGAGTTGGTATTACTTAATGTGGCTGCGTAAGAAGTGTTTTAAAATAAAAAACCACGATGATTATCGTGGTTTCTAAAAAGTATGAAAGTATTCTATTCTAAATTTTTTACTAAGATCCAGCCTGTATACTTTATTGGAGTTTTTTCTTTATTAGGCTCGTTCCAATTGATATGGTACCAATAGGTTCCTGTTCCCAGTTTTTTATCGAAATGTCTTCCGTCCCATTTGTAGTTATTAAACTTATTTCCGGTAAAGACCATGTTTCCATATCTGTCATACACTACAAAAGAAAGATTTTCTTTATAAGCCAGCTCGCTGTAGTCTATATAATCATTTACATTATCTCCGTTAGGGGTAATTGCATTTAATAAATTAGGAACAGTGATCTCAACAGAAACCGGAGTACAATCGTAGGCATCTTTTACATAGAATGTATGCTGTCCTCTTGATAATCCTCCAAAGGAATTAGAGTCCTGCCAGTTTACAGTTCCGTCAACTGCGAATTTGTAAGGAGCCTTACCTCCGGTTACAATAACAGATGCACTGTTATTGTTAATCTCAATTTGCTGGATAACCGGATCTTCAGCTTTTCTTATTCTTACAATCTGCGTTATGAAACATCCGTCTTTACCCAATATTACAGAGTATTCACCCACTCCTACATCTCTGATCCCTGAAGTAGTAGCTCCTGTGTTCCATTGATAAGAGTCATATCCAGGTCCTGCATCAATATTGGTTTTAGCATCCATACAGATATACTGGTCTACAAGAAGAGGCGATTTTTTGATAGGCAGTGCAATAAGCTCAATTTTTGCATTGGCAGTACAGCCTTCAGCTGTTGTTATTTTTACATATACAAATCCTCCTGTAGCAGGGAAGTTGTCGGGAGTTGTAATTTCATTGATGCCTGCGTTAAGATCAATAAGGGTACGGTAATATTTTTTTACAACTGCATTATAATCAGTTACTTTAGCTTTAGTAAGGTCAAAATAGGCATAAGGGTCTACATCATACCAACATGCTTTAATGCTGGTATCCTGTACGATGAAAGGAACTACTGTAAGATTTAAGGTAATTTCTTCACAGTCGATAAACTCGGTAGCTGCTCCACAGAATTTATACACAATTACATCTGGTCCCAGGTAGTTGGCATTCGGAGTGTAGGTAATTTGTCCTGTTGCAGGATTGATAACAGCTGTTCCGTGAGTAGGAGCACTGATAATCATTACTGTACCTGGCGCAGGCGTTTGGGTAGAAGACGTAAATGCCGGTGTAATAACTTTAGTGGAACATGCATTGAGAGCCTGTGTAGTGCGCTTTAAACATGTTTGTACTTTATAGATAGGAGTAGTAACGGGAGGACAAGTCCCCATGGTTACTTTCACGGTGTAATTTCCTGATTGGGTAGGAGTGTAGGTGAATGAAGTTGCACCTGCTACAGCCGTCCCGTTGCGGAACCACTGATAGGTTTCATAGCCATCATCTACTTCCAGTATTAATCCCGGAACACACTCTCCTGTTACTTTTGCAATAACGGGAATTGATGAAAACCCTGCAAAATATCCTCCATATCCTGCAGTACTGTATCCGCCGTTAATCCCTGCGGTCACCGCTTTGGTAGAAGTGATGGTTACATTTCCTGATATATCATTGATAGCATACGTTACCCATTGTGTATTTCCCGTAAGTGGGTAAGGGCCTTCAGCGGCTGTCGGGGCAACGCCGTTTACGGTTACTGCAGCTCCGGTTTCAGTTAAAATATTTAATTTTACATGGAGATCACTTGGGGTAGTGCTTGCACCAGATGTGCCAAGTGGCATTTGGTTGATCTTTCCAATTTCGTCAATCTTTCTTGGAAGAAAACAGTTTAATGGTGGTATATAGTTGAATCCATTGGTAGCATCACTATTATCTATTCCAATAAACTGGTATAAATAAACATTTCTTGAAGTTGAAATAAGCATATTGGAATGAGCTCCTGCACCGGGTTGGGTAACATAGTTGGTCTCATTGATTCTATACCATCCTCCCGCATTAATGGTCTGAACAGGAGTGGTAGCCCCATTTAAATATATTTCAGTATTGTCTTCTGTAGCTACGATAAGGCCTCCTTCCATATTAAGATTGGGAGCTGTGGATCTTGTTTTTACCATAGCAAAGGTGCTTCCAAGTCTGTCTGTAGGAACAGACTGATCCAGAATAGGGTCTGAGCCACTTGGGGCAGAAGAAAAATTTCCGTTACAGCTTCCGTTGGTAAGGGTTACAGGTTTGTCTGCAACAACTTTAGCACCAATAAAGCCGCTAAGGTTTGCTGTATTAGTTCCGGTACCGGCAAAAATAAAGGCCTTTCCTTTGTTTAGTGTAAAGGTCTGGGTGTTTCCTGTAGGTGTACCATTATAAAACTGAACTCCGGTTCCATTCCAGGTTACTGTTACTGTAGTATTGTCTTCCGTAGCCAAAATTCCTGCTGTGAAATTATTAATACTGTTAGATGTATTTGTATTAGGAGGGGTAGCAACATAAAACTGTTTTCCAATACCTGCTTTTCCTTTGCTGGTGATAATTTCACCATGTGCAGATTGGGCAAGTCTTAAACTGCAGTAGAAAGGTTTGTCTCCTTTCAGATACAATCCCTTTCCAATAGATTTGAAAGCATCGGTAGTTGCTGAAGTGGATACCAGACTAGGATCAATAAATTCAGACTGGGGATTACCTTTACTGATTGTAACAGTAGCAATCGGAGTAGGATTATTATTGTTATATATTTTTACATCAAAAGGAATTACAGAATCTGTGGATAAATAGATCCTGTTGGAATAGTTGCCGGCATTACTGAAGTAGGGCGCTATCCAGTGTTCTGTATCTCTTTGAGCAAATACTGTGTTAATTGTAAAAAAAACCAATACTAAGCCAAGTAAAAATCTTTTCATGTGTTGGGAATTAGGATTTCTACAAAATTAAAATAAAATTTTAAATATTGTTAAAAAAATACTAATAAATACGATGAATTATTCTCGATTTTTAATTAAAAGCCAATCCAAATGTGAAACTGGTAATTGTATACCCGGTTCTGCCCATTTAAAAAAAATTATGATAAAGGACCGCAAATCTATTAAGTAATAATTGATTTTTAGCATGGAGAATTCTATGAATACTTACTTGTTGAATATTTAAATTCATGTTATATTGTGTTCATATTAGCTGGAATACTGCATAAAAAATCCCGATGAATTTCATCGGGATCAAATATTTTTTTGAAAGCTTGATTACACTAAGCTTACTCTTACAAATCCTGTTACTTTTAGGTCTCCGTTTACAGATTTTACATAGTCAGCAACTGAGATACTTCCGTCTTTAATAAAGTCCTGGTGTACCAAAGTGTTGTCTTTGTAGAATCTCTGCATTTTACCTTTAAGGATATTATCGATAATGTTTGCAGGCTTACCTTCTTCAGTAAGTTTGTGTCTTTCGATCTCTAATTCTTTATCGATAGTTTCCTGAGAAACTCTAGTTTCGTCTAAAGCAATTGGGTTCATGGCAGCAACCTGCATAGAAACAGCTTTAGCAGCTTCGTCAGCCCCGTCTACTTTAGCAGAAAGAGAAGTGATAGCAGCAATTTTGTTTCCAGCGTGGATATAAGCTCCTAAGAAATCTCCCTGAATTCTTTCGAAAGATCCAATCTCGATTTTTTCACCGATAACTCCTGTTTGCTCAATTAATTTTTCAGCAACAGTCATTCCGTGGAAATCAGTAGCTAAAAGCTCTTCTTTAGTAGCCGCGAAAATAGCCATTTCAGCTAATTCATAAGCTAATTCAATGAAAGCTTCATTTTTAGCAACGAAGTCAGTCTCACAATTTAAAGAAATAACAACCCCTAAAGTATTGTCTTCATTTACTCTTGCAATTACCGCTCCTTCAGCAGACTCTCTGTCAGCTCTGTTAGCAGCAACTTTTTGTCCTTTTTTTCTAAGGATATCTACCGCTTTTTCGAAGTCTCCTTCAGCTTCAACTAGAGCTTTCTTGCAGTCCATCATACCTGCACCTGTTTGGTTTCTTAATTTCGCTACGTCAGCAGCAACTGGTGTATAAGACATAATATCTATTATTTTTTATTTAAGATTAGTATTAATTTTTAGCTTAATTTTAAAGCAGTGCAAAGATAATGATTTTAATGATAAACTAAAAAATGACTTTTCACGTTATTAATATATTTAATACTATTTTAAAGTTTTGATTAATGAAAAAATTCTTCTTCCTTCTATTTATATGCATTTTTTCTCTTGGTTTTTCCCAAAAAAAGAAAAAATCGAAATCTAAAGCTGTTATAGAAAAAGAAACAGTAATCATCTATACAGAGCAGGAAGCAGAGATTTCTAAAGAAGCAAGAATAATAGCAGGTTTCCTGAAACAAAATCCCGGCCACGCAAAAACAGACTATTTTAAAAGAAAGCTGATGGAAATTATCATGGCTGATAATTCTCCTGAAGCAAAACCTACAATCAAACCGATCGGCAAAGAAAAGATTGAAAAAATAGTAAAAAACAATGAGCTGAATAGTGGCAAAGTGTTGGCTGCCAATAAATCTTCTGCTGCTAATAATAAGGTCTCCACAGCTAATAATACAGCTGCCGCTATTGATGCATTAAAAGAAGAAAGAAGTGTAAGCTATGCTTCGGTAGGTTCAGCAAAAAGTGCAGGCTCTTCCATGTCGGGGGCGAGTGAAGAAAATAAAAGAAGGGCGGCCATGCTTACCCATCTCTTTAGCAATGATATCAATAAAAATGAAGCCTACGTCAATATTAAAAACAGGTCCAGTTGTAATCTGATCGTAAAAATAAATGGTAAAAAATATTATAATCTGAGTGTTCCTGCTAAAGGGGAAAACTTTATTCTTATAGATAAAGGAGAATATATATTGACCACCATGGTGTGTGATGCAAAATATTCTTCATTAAAGAAAATTAACCAGGACATTGAAATTGCTCTCAATGTTGCGGATTAGAAGAAGACTAGAGCTTAAAAAAGGGTTAAGAAAATATTTCTTAACCCTTTTGTTTTTTTATCCTTTAAACTGACCCATCGCAATGAATTTATCTTGTCTCTGGGTTTCAAGCTCTTGCCCTGTAAATTTGGAAAAAGCTTTTATATTCTGTAAAATAGAACTCTTTAGATTTAAATAAGTGGTTTCCGGATCATACTGAGCCCCTCCAAGAGGTTCCTCAATGATTCCATCAATGAACTTTTCTCTTAAAGCATCCTGTGGAGTAAGGTTTAATGCATTGGCTGCATCTTCTTTGTGATCCCAGTTTCTCCATAGGATGGATGAGCAGCTTTCCGGTGCAATTACGGTATACCAAGTGTTTTCTAACATATATACCTTATTTCCTACACCTATTCCCAATGCTCCACCACTAGCTCCTTCTCCAATAATGTAAGTGAAAATAGGAGTTTTAAGCTGAACCATTTCAAAAATATTTCTTGCAATAGCTTCACCTTGTCCTCTTTCTTCAGCTTCTAATCCTGGATATGCTCCGGGGGTATCTACTAAAGTTACAACAGGAATATTAAACTTTTCAGCTAGCTTCATTAGTCTTAAAGCTTTTCTGTATCCTTCAGGATTTGGCATTCCAAATCTTCTGTACTGTCTTTCTTTAGTTGTTCTTCCTTTTTGAGTTCCTATGATCATCACTCTTTGACCATCCAGGGTAATCAATCCTCCAATCATTGCCGGATCATCAGCGAAGTTTCTGTCTCCGTGAAGTTCCAGAAAACTGCCTTTGTCTGCCATTCCGTTGATATAGTCTATAGTATATGGACGATCCGGATGACGGGACAGTTGTACTCTTTGCCAAGGTGTAAGATTTTCGTAGATTTCTTTTTTCTTTTCTAAAATCTTATCCTCAATCTGGCTGCATGCTAATTTTACATCAACACCACTTTCTTCTCCTACTAAAGAACAGGTCTGGTATTGATCCATTAATTCTTTGATAGGAAGTTCGAAACTTAAATATTCCATTTCTTGAAGTAAATTAAATCTTTCAAATGTATGAAAAATTATGGTTATTCTATTTAAAATTATTTATGGCATTGCCTATTCTGGAGGTACTTTCCTCTTTTCCAAGGATTTCCAAAATATCCGGAACATCAGGTCCTTTCAATTCTCCTACTAAAGACAAACGCAAAGGCATCATTACTTTACCCATTCCCAGCCCTTTATTTTCGGCAAAGTCATGAACCGTCTGTTTGAGCGCTTCTGCAGTAAAGTCCGAAGACTCAAGAGTAGATGCCAATTCTTCTAAAATGGCAGAAGTCTCCTCATTCCATGCTTTTTTTGAGGCTTTTTCATCATAAGAGGTTGGAGCCTCAAAGAAAAATTTTCCGTTTTCATAAATGTCTTTCGGGAAAGTAGCTCTTTCTTTCATCAGCTGAATCACCTTTAACAGTTTTTCGTCTGAAGAACCGGAAAGATCAAGATCTGTATTTTTAAGAAGCTGAAGAAGTTCTTCATCAGATTGCATCTGAATATACTGATGGTTGAACCATTCTGATTTTTCTTTACTGAATCTAGCTCCTGCTTTATGTACTTTATGAAGATCAAATTCTTTGATCATATCCTCCAATGGAAGAATTTCTTTATCATCGGCAGGAGACCAACCCAATAAAGCAACCATGTTGATGAATGCATCAGGTAGGTAACCGTTTTCTCTGTATCCCTTGGAAACAACTCCAGTTGCAGGATCTTTAAAATCAAGCGGGAATACCGGGAACCCGAATTTATCACCGTCCCTTTTGCTTAATTTTCCTTTACCTTCAGGTTTTAAAATTAAAGAAAGGTGAGCGAATTGTGGCGCTTCCCAACCCATTGCCTCGTATAATAAAGTGTGCAGACCTAAAGAAGGCAGCCACTCTTCACCACGGATTACATGAGAAATTTCCATCTCATGGTCATCAATAATGTTGGCAAAATGATAAGTAGGCATTCCGTCATTTTTTACAAGAACCTTATCATCTAAAGTATTGGTATTTACAGACGATTTTCCACGGATAATGTCTTCAAGATTTAAAACTCTGTCAACAGGCATTTTAAATCGTACCACATAAGGTGTTTTTCCGTCCAGTAATTTCTGAACTTCTTCTTCAGAAAGTGCAATGCTATTTCTTAAACGGTTTCTGGTCTTGTTATCATAAGAGAAAACATCACCTCTAGCCTCGAATTCTGCCCGCATAGCATCCAGCTCCTCGGGAGTGTCAAAAGCCAGGTAAGCATAATCTGTTTTTAAGATCTGCTCAGTATACCGGTCATAGATATCTCTTCTTTCAGATTGTCTGTAAGGGGCAAATTTTCCTCCTTTCTTAGGACTTTCATCAGGAATGATTCCGCACCATTCTAAAGCTTCTTCAATATATTCTTCAGCCCCTTCTACATATCTTGCGGTATCTGTATCTTCAATTCTCAGTACAAATTCTCCACCCTGATTTTTAGCAAAAAGATAATCATATAATGCGGTTCTTACGCCTCCCAAATGCAAAGGTCCTGTAGGACTTGGAGCAAAACGTACTCTTACTTTCTCCATTTCAATTTTAATTTTTGCAAATTTACTTAAAATTATGCGTTTAGGAGATGATTTATAACCGTGTATTTTCCGATTTTTATATTTAAACCACTTCATTCCCTGAGGATAGAAGCTGTAAATAGCTAAGAAAGTATAATACAACAGATTCAACATTGAAACTCAGGATACTGATCCATAAAAAATCCGAAGAAATAAATACTTCTCCGGATTACATATTGTTTAATTTTATGTCAACTTATTTGAAGACACTGATTGTTGCTACCACTGGAAGTTAGTTGCGCCTTCAAGACTGTACTCATTTCCATTGACTGTGGTAGTGAATGTGCCACCAATTCTACCTCTGGTAGGAGCCCATGCATGATCTGTTTTCCCTCCAGTATTTCTTAATACACTTCCATAATCAGATAAAAAGCCAAGTCTTTCCAGATCACCTATTCCTGATCCTAAAAATTCTGCATAAGCATCTAATGCTGGACGCATAGAACTAGGGTATAATACCCATTGACCATTAACAAGTGCATTTGAACCAATTTGAGTGAAGTTACGGTAGAACATAATTCCGATATCATCCTTATGTCTTTCAACCCCTACATGCCATGTCAGGGTATATACTCCATTTGACAGTAAAATACCTTCTTTTACACTGCCAACTCCTAAATATTTTCCTGCTGATATATCAGATTGTATTGTTCCCAATTCATTAATGTCAGTTACAATAGCTGTTTCGTAATCTAAGGTTGGGGTAACAGTATAGAGTGATTTTCTTAAAAACTTGGAATATTTGTCGAATAGACGGTCAGATTTTTCTTTATCAAATAAAACAAGGAAGTTGATTTCGTCTGCAAGGTTCTGAAGACTGGTAAACTGAAATTCTTCTCTTTCTTTATATACCGACTTTAGTTTTAAGTTATGATAAAATGTAGCTGTTTTTTCTACCTTATCAGCATTTGAGCCTGCAATGAAATTTTTGAACTCAGCTGAAATAGATTTTTCTTCATTCTGTCTGAATGTTTCTACTCTGTCTGTTAAGCTACTTAAAGTTTTTGTTGTTTCTACGGTCTGTGAAATTTCAGTGCTTTCATTAGTACAAGAAATTGCCGTAATACCAATTGATAATGCCAATACAAATTTCGCTAACTTAAATGATCTTTTTTTCATGTTAATTCTAAGATTTTTAATTCTTTTTTTAAGGTGCAAATATATTGTTTTTACATTAAAAATCTTCATAATGTGAGTTATGGTATGTGTTAATTATGCTTAATGTCGAGTATTTTTCTATTTTTTTTATCTTAAATTGGTGATATATGTTGAGCTGTTTTTTTAATATCTTGATTCTGATAACAGCACGCAACAAAAAAGGGCTCATTCTATTTTTTTTAAGCTTATTTTATTTCCTGATTTTTGAAATAATTCTATTTATATTTTAATTTCTACATTTGCATTCATTGAAATCCACAGATCAAATGATCAGAACATCATGATGATTACAGGGTTTTTACCATAGAATATAGCTTTAATATATAAACGACTATGAAGATTATCTTCCATGAAAATCAGCTCTGCTACCGAGGAACATCGAACGCAGTATTTGATTATGCTTATTACAATGAAGAGATTTTGAATAATGAATCGGTGATCATGTACCAGAAAAATAATTCCGGTAATATGCTTGAAGCTATTCAAAGATTTGAAAAACATTTTACTGTATTTGGTTATGCCAATCTTCAGGAAAGGGATGATTTTATTAGAGAATCTGGAGCTGATTTGTTTTATGCAATTAAATCAGGACAAAAAGAGACAGATGTTCCTTCAGAATTAATTAAAACGGCTATTCATGCTGTTTTTAAATATAATGAGCCTTATGGAGATGTGTACGCCTATGTTTCGGAATGGTTAGCAAAAACTATGAGTAACCAAACGTTACCTTTTGTTCCTCATATTGTGGATCTACCTGATGTAAAGGGTGATCTTCGAGATGAGCTGGGAATACTTAAAGACGCTATTGTATTTGCCCGATACGGCGGTGCTGAAACTTTTGACCTGGATTTTGTGAAAGAAGCGGTGAAAAAAGTAGCTCGCAGTAATAAAAACATCTATTTTATTTTTATGGGGACAGATCAGTTTGTAAAAAGAAATTTTTTCAGACCTTATAAAAATATTATTTTTCTTCCTCCAACCACTGATGTGGAAAGGAAAGTGAAGTTCATTAATACTTCGGATGCATATTTACATGCAAGAAGGCAGGGTGAAAGTTTTGGAATTGCAATAGGAGAATTTTCCATTAAAAATAAACCGATCATTACCTGGAATGGATCCGATGAAAAATCCCATCTTGAAATTCTGGGAAATAAAGCCCTTCTTTACTCGGACAAGGAAGATTTAATACAACTATTAAAGAATTTTGTTCCTGATTCTCAAAAGGACTGGGACTGCTATTCGAAACATTTCAATCCTAAAGTGGTAATGAGAAAGTTTGAAGAGGTTTTTATCAGATAGATCAGAACAAAGATTTAAAGTATAATTTTAATCTCTTTTTAAAATTGAGAGGCATTGTTATTTCTTTTTGTGGATAAGCCGTTTCGAACTTTGTTGTAAATTCTTCAATATTCTTTGATTCAATGAAAATCAATTCTTTCCAATCTGTAGGGGTCAGCGGATGGAAATTTTTCATTTTCATATAGTTCTTGGAATTTAGTTTTTTCCATTCATTCAGAAATTCGTTAGTGTCAAAATCATTATTATGTCCCCAGTTATTGATTTTCTGAGAGATTTCTTCCGGACTTCTTGCCCAGGATTGGTGGATATTATTGAAATCTAATCTTAAAAAATATGGATTTTTAGGATATCTTGCATTGACATACACAGGAACGTTAGTGATCAGAAAACAAGGTTCTGTGTAAGGAGAGATCACCAAAAAACCATCTTCCGTCTGTTTGAAAAGGGTTACAAAATTCACAAAGAAATTTACCGGTGTTTTCTCTGGCTTCCTTAATAGATACTGGTGTTTTTTAAGGAAGGAAGTGAGTTTGCCAAAATCAACAGGATATTCATCGCTATCGATCTGAAGATGCCATCCTCCTTTTCCCATTTTTTTTGCCAGTTTATTTCTTTGCCTGGTGTCAAGGTCAATTGTGGCCATTCCTTCTATATAAAATGTGTCGCTGTAAAAAATGACTTTATTCTGAATGTCCAGCTTTTTAATATCTTGAAAAACATGATCGGGAATGGAAAAATAATTTCCTGCCCAGGTTTTTCCATCTTTATCATAGCAAATAAAAATTTTATCAGCAAAATCATAAACCTGCTTTAGAGAATTGAAAATATATGTATAATCATATGACAGAAGATAGCCAACCTTGATAATGTCCTTTTTGTTTCTCATAATTTGTAATAAATGCTTAATTTCGTTTCCTTAAACGACTAAGGTCCGACAAAATAATAGATTTAAAATGGGAATTAAAAGATTTTTTAAAAATAAAATAAGGGATAATAAATTCATCAAAGACAAAAGAAAAATTGGAATTAATCATTTAGACCTTGATTTTTTTAGAAATTATGAATTTAATTTTAACACTAATTCCCATAATCCTGAAGTTTCTATTATTATTCCTGTCTATAATCAAATCAGATATACCCTCAACTGCCTTTATACGATTGAGCAGTATGATAAAAATACTTCCAAAGAAATTATTATTATTAACGATAACAGTTCAGATGAAACGTTGGAGTTTTTAAATAAAATTCAAGGGATTACAGTCATCAATAATACTGAAAACCTTGGCTTTCTAAGAAATGTAAATAAAGGAATTCAAGCCTCAAAAGGGAAATATGTCTATTTACTAAATAATGATACTGAAGTTCAGGAAAATTATTTAAGCTCACTGATTGATGTTTTTGATACCAAAGAAAATGTAGGAGCAGTAGGCTCAAAAATGATTTTTGCAGATAATACTTTACAGGAAGCGGGTTGCCTGATTTTCAAAAACTGTGAAATTGTAAACCTGGGAAGGTTTAATTCCATTGATCATCCTTCGTTTAACTTTTTAAGAAAAGTTGATTACTGTTCAGGATGCAGCTTGTTGTTTAAAAGAATTGATACAACAGGAAATTTAAATTTCCTTGATGAGGAATTCTTACCGGCCTATTATGAAGAAACAGACTTTTGCCAGCGCTTGAAGTATGTACAGGGTCTGGATATCTACTACCAGCCCAAATCTGAAATTTTACATTTTGAAAATATAAGTTATACAGGAAAAGACAGTAACAAGGAGATATTGCTTGAAAAAAATGCTAAGAAATTTAAAGAAAGATGGAACTCAAGGTTCGAAGGAGATAAATTTTTAGAAATTAATAATAAAAAGCATTTAAATGTCTACAAAAATTATCAGAAGCCTACTATTCTTTTTCTGGAGGAATCTATGCCTAAATATGATCAGGATAGCGGTTCGAGGAGACTGGATGAAATTTTTAAAATCCTGATAGCCCAGAATCATAAGATCCTATTGGGAATTCCGGAATTTAATGATACCGATAAAAAATATATAAAATATTGTGAATCTCTTGGAATAGAAGTATTTCAGGATTATGTTACACCTAAAAATAAGATCGTAAAAATTAATGATCAAATCATTGAAAAGTTACCTCTTATTGATATAATCTGGATTTTCAGACCACATGGTTTTAAAAACTGGCAGAAGGTTTTTAAAAAACATATCACAAAACAAAAGCTTATCTACGATATGGTGGATCTGCATTATTTGCGTGTTGAAAGAGAGAGAGAATATATGCCGACTAGTCCGAAAATGGAGAAGAGAAACCAAAAGACTAAAGAACTGGAATATTCAGCAATGCGAAACTCTGATGCTGTGGCAGCGATTAGTGATGTGGAAAAAGGGATCGTCTCTCAAAATGGAATTGATATCAATAAAGTGCATGTGGTAAGTAATTTCCATACGGTAGAGCAGGTTAATAAAAACGGATTTGCAAACAGGAAAGGATTATTATTTATTGGAGGCTTCAGGCATCTTCCTAATTTAGATGCATTGAAATTTCTTGTTGAAGATATAATGCCTTTGGTATGGAAAAAAGACGATACTATTTTTGTTAATGTAATTGGGTCTGAGTTATCAGAAGAACTTACAAGTAAATATAATTCGGATAAAATCAGGATATTGGGATATCAGGAAACTGTTGATGAATGGTTTGATTCATCCAGGGTTTTTGTAGCTCCTTTACGATATGGAGCCGGTGTTAAAGGTAAAATAGGCCAGGCATTGGAGTATGAACTCCCTATTGTAACAACACCAATTGGGGTGGAGGGTATGAATCTTCAGCATAATATGCATGCACTGGTAAGTGATAGTAATGATGCAGAAACCTTTGCCCGTAATATTCTGGAACTTTATTCTAATGAAGGACTTTGGAGTACACTTAAAAATAATTCAAAGGAAGCATTACATCCTTTTTCAAGGGAGGTACAAGGGAAAAATGTTCTTAATTTAATAGCAAGTTTATACAAGAAATAAGCTTTTGAATTTTTTAGAAGTTATGAATGAATTTGTAGAGAAGCAATTAATTAAAATAGGTTTTAGCTTTATATTTTGTAATGTTTGTGGAAGCATTAGGAAAATAAAGATAAAAACAAATAATCTAAGGGAGGATGCAACATGTAAGAAATGTAGCTCAAACTCCAGAAAAAGACATCTGGCTGAGGAAATTTTAGAATTGGTCAATAAACAGAATAAAACCTCTTATAATAGTTTGAGGAAAATAAAAAAAGATTCGGGATTGAAGATTTATAATGTAGAATCTAATGGAGCTCTTCATCATTATTTAAAACACATTAATAATTATGTGTGTAGTGAATATTTCGGTCCATATGAAACGTATGGTAATGAACAGAATGGGATCCTTAATGTTGATTTGATGAATATTCCATTGGATGACAATACCTTTGATTTAATTGTTTCAACAGAGGTTTTTGAACATATTCCGGATCCTTATAAAGCATTTAGTGAAGTCCATAGAATACTGAACAAAGGGTCGCATGTATTTACAGTACCTTATTATGAAGATAAAGAAAATGATGAGGTTAGAGCGTTCTTAGATGATAATAATGAGATTGTCCATCTTATGAAGCAGGAATATCACGGTGATCCTATAAGAAGTGATGAAGGTATTCTGGTGTATACAGTCTTTGCAAAAGAAATGCAAAAGAAATTAAAAGCTATGGGATTTGAAGTAAAAGTTAGTAAAAAGAGAAGTATTATCGAAGGAATTTTAGGAGATAATAATATTGTCTTTACTACAACGAAATTATAAAAATGAAAAGGAGGTTTTACAATCTCCTTTTGTTTTTGAAAATATCAAGAATAAATAATATTTGTGATCTTACAGGATATCTGGTCTTGATCAGTTCTACTTTTTCAGCATATATTTTTTCAATTTCTTTGATGTTGTTTTTTATCATTTCATGATGTTGGGGCTGAAGCTGAAGATAGAGCAGATTTTTTTTATAGCTGCTGGTCAGACGCTTTATATATTTGGATAAACCTTTAAAATCCTGAATGAGCCCGAAGGTGCGTTTAAGAAATAATAAAGACCTGTCATTTTTATCAAAAAATACACCTCCAATTTGTTGATGTTTATGAATTCTGTAATAGAAAAGTTTTTCATCAAGCATTGCGAAAGAATCTTTTTGAGCAGCAATAAAAGCAATCCATTCATCATGATGAAGACCTTCAGAATCCGGAATGGGTATAATTTCGTTTAAAAAAGACTTTCTTAATGACATTGATGCTCCAGTTGCAATATTTGTAATTTTAGAAAGGGTGCCTTTTATACTGAAGTTTTTATCCGTTGAGTTTGCAATGACAGGAAGATCCCAGAAAGAATACATTTCTTTTTTTTCACCATTATCGTTGATGCAATAGCCATTTGTAGCTATTACCTTTATATTCTGATGCTTTTTAAAATAATCTAAATGTACCTTAACTTTATGATCAGCCCATATATCATCCTGATCACTTAGAAATATGATATCATTATTACATAAAGAAATTGCCTTTTCAAAATTCTTTACACTGCGAAGATTATTTTCATTAGTATAGATTTTGAAAATAGAGGGGTATTGTTCCCGGTAAGAATTTAAAATAGAAATGGTAAAATCGGTAGAGCCGTCATCACATACAATAATTTCATCTATTGGAACGGTTTGGTTCAAAATAGAATCGAGCTGGTATTTTATATATTTTTCTCCGTTGTAGGTACAAAGAGCAACTGAGGTTTTCATGGAGCCTTATTTGTTAATTTGACTGAATAAAATTTGGATCCAATTACTGAATGAATATCTCTGATAAATCTCATCAGAAGATCCAATATAATCATCAGCCAGGAAATGGGTGATGTCAGACATATTGTGATCATTCAGCAGAAATATATTACTAGAATTATAAAAGCTATATTCCTTTACCAATTCATTATTGGTGATTAATTTTTTTCTGTATCCTACAGCCTCAAAAACTCTGAAAGAAAGTCCTTTATGGATCGTGTTTTGAAAATCAAGAATAATTCTTGAAGACTTGGCATTTTTCATGTTTTCCTCAAAACTCATTCCGGTTCTTGTGAAATTAATAGGATACTCCTGATACTTTCTGATATGTTTTTCTTTAGTATAGATTACATTGATATTGGTCTTCAGATTTTTTTCCTGAAATAATATAGAAAGATTGCAAAGCTCTTCAATACGATCCTTCATAAAAGTCCCTACGAAGAAAAGGTCCTGCTTTATTTCGGATTTTTCTGGCAGATAATCAAAATAAAAATTATGGATATGCTTTGTCTGCGGATATCTGATGGTATCTCTTTCATCAAATACAAAAAAGCTGTCAAAATATTGTATGGTATCTTCTGCTAAAGGAAACCTCTGCATTCCGTCCCATTGGTAAGCTACAGTGTAAGTGCTTTTTTTCTGAATTTTGGCCAGAACATTTTTACTGAACAGATCAGGACGTACTACCAGGGCATAATCTGCATGGCTGATTTTATCAAGAAAAAACAGTTGTGGTTGTTCCTTTTTTTCGGCTAACATTTTGGCTTTAAAGGTCCTGTTATTACTGAATGCCTTTTTATAAATATGAATTAAAGACTCTTCAGCGCTCAATTTTACCTGTGAACAATCATGTTCTACAGTAAAAACCTTAAAACCAAGATACTCAAGGTTCTTTTTAAAAACCTTTGGTAGCCCAAAATGATTGGGAACAGCTAATATGATACTTTTATCTTTAAAGTCCTTCATTGTTATATTGAATATCCTGCTTTTGAAAAATAAGGTCTCCAGAAATCTTTCTCCTTATTCCATCTATGGCAGCCAAAAGGAAGTTCTCCTTTATTGATGTTCATTGCTTTCTCCTGTTTGTTCTCAATGGAGAAAAGACAGGCTTCTTTATAATTAGGTTTAGAAAAAATTATACCATTTCTTTCAGGCTCGATACTAAAAAACACATCTTCGGCGTAAAATTGCCCTGTATTTTCAGATTTTAAATAAATTTTTGCTACTTCTGGAATTTTTTCAAGAACTTCTATAAACTTTTCTCTCTTTCTTAAAGACAGTCCTCCATTCCCTACAGCATTATAAAGAAGAGATTTGTCTTTTTGCCATTTTCCATTCCCTTTAAAATTGACCGCTGCCTTAAGTTTTGCAATGGTTTTATCAAAAAATAATTTTAATAAAGGAATATGTTCTGAACTTCGTATCCAGGGAGCACCAATATAATCGTAGTCTTTTTTACACCAATTTATAAGATTATCTTTAAATACAAAACAGTCAGATTGATAAATTAGTATATATTTTTCTGAAAAACTTTTATAAAAATTCACATTCATCATGAGTTGATTGTATCCAAAAATATTTTTGAAATAATGTTCGTCAAAACTAATGAATGAAGCATTAAAATCTTTATAGGCATCAAGAGAAAGACTTTCAGGATGTATAAAAGTGATTTTGTAACTTCCTAAAATATGAAATACCTGATTGAGTGCTATCAAATCATCGCGATCAGGTATTTCTTTATATATTGGAATAATAATATCTACCAAAGTTATTTTGAATATTCTAATACAGTTTTTTCAATGATCTTCACACAATCCAGTAATTGCTCTTCTGTAATTACCAATGGTGGAGCAAGTCTGATGATGTTACCATGCGTTGGCTTGGCCAATAGTCCATTTTCTTTTAATTGTAAACAAAGGTTCCATGCCGTAGAACTTTCAGGGCCATCATTAATCAATATGGCATTCAAAAGACCTTTTCCTCTTACCTTTGTAATAAGGTCTGTTTTTTCAATAAGCTTATTGATTTCAGCTCTGAAAAGCTGACCAAGTTCTTCTGCTCTTTCAGATAATTTTTCATCCGCTACTACATCTAATGCTGCTACGGCTACTGCACAGGCGATTGGATTTCCTCCAAATGTGGAACCGTGTTGTCCAGGCTTAATAACATTCATGATCTCATCATTGGCCAAAACAGCTGATACTGGGTACATTCCTCCTGAAAGTGCTTTTCCCAAGATCAAAATATCCGGCTGTACATTTTCATGATGACATGCAATGAGTTTTCCTGTTCTGGCTATACCTGTTTGTACTTCATCTGCAATAAAAAGGACATTATGTTTTTTACATACTTCAGACGCATTTTTAAGGAAATTTTCATCCGGAACATATACCCCGGCTTCTCCCTGAATAGGCTCTACTAAGAATGCTGCAATATTTCCGGCTTCTCTGGTCAGAACTTCTTCTAATGCAGCAACATCGTTGTAAGGAATTTTGATAAACCCTGGTGTAAAAGGACCGTAATTCTGGTTGGCATCCGGATCATTGGAAAAAGAAACAATAGTAGTGGTTCTTCCATGGAAATTATTTTCACAAACTATGATCTTAGCTGCATTTTCTGAAATACCTTTTACCTCATAGCTCCATTTTCTGGCAAGCTTTACTGCTGTTTCCACAGCTTCAGCCCCAGAGTTCATAGGAAGGACTTTGTCAAACCCAAAAAGGCTGGTGATTTTTTCTTCATATTCTCCTAATCTGGAGTTGTAGAAAGCTCTTGAAGTCAGAGCCAGTTTTTTAGCCTGTTCTACTAAAGCTTCAACAATTTTAGGATGAGAATGTCCTTGGTTCACAGCAGAATATGCTGAAAGAAAATCATAGTACCTCTTGCCTTCTACATCCCAAACAAAAACGCCTTCTCCACGCTCCAGAACTACTGGAAGAGGATGGTAATTGTGGGCTCCATGTTTGTCTTCAAGGTCAATAAAATACTGTGAGTTTTTTGTTTTTTCTGCTGTTGACATATGTTTTGCTTTTTGGCAAATTTAAGCAATATTAATGAGATGAATAAATATTAGGATAATATGCTGCGTGGCAATAATTAAAAGCATATTTTGAAGCTCATTGAGGTGTTTTTAAAGGTTGAATTTATCTTAACATCTTCACGGTTTCTTATGAATAGCCAAAATAGATCAGATACTTCAAATATTCCTTATAAACATAAGCAAAAAATTCTCTGGAAATTAGTGTATAGACCGCTTCAAAAAATTAGGTGCGAATGCTCAAGCATATGGTTCGGAATTGATGATTTTTTACATAATTACTTTTTCCAAATAAAAAAACTGCCTCCGATAAGAGGCAGTTTTACAATATATTGTTAAAATAATCTTAGTGATTATCATATTTTCTATCCATTACAAAATCTTCCATGAATTTTGTAGTATAGTTTCCTGCAAGATAATCTTCATTATCCATCAGTTGTCTGTGGAAAGGAATTGTAGTTTTTACTCCTTCAATATAGAACTCTTCCAATGCACGTTTCATTTTAGCAATAGCTTCCTCACGGGTTTGAGCCGTAGTGATAAGCTTAGCAATCATAGAGTCATAATTAGATGGAATACTATATCCGGAATAAACGTGAGTATCTACTCTGATTCCGTGTCCGCCAGGGATATTTAATCCTGTGATTTTTCCCGGAGATGGTCTGAAGTCAGCGTAAGGATCTTCTGCATTGATTCTGCACTCAATTGAATGTAGCTTTGGATAATAATTGATTCCTGAAATAGGAGTTCCTGCAGCAAGAAGAATTTGTTCCCTGATCAGGTCATAATCAATTACCTGTTCGGTAATAGGATGTTCTACCTGGATTCTTGTATTCATTTCCATGAAATAGAAATTTCTGTGCTTGTCTACAAGGAATTCAATAGTTCCCACACCTTCATATCCAATAAATTCTGCAGCTTTTACAGCAGCATCACCCATTTTTTCACGAAGTTCATCTGTCATGAACGGAGAAGGAGTTTCTTCAGTTAATTTCTGATTTCTTCTCTGTACAGAGCAGTCTCTTTCAGAAAGGTGACAAGCTTTTCCAAACTGGTCACCCGCTACCTGAATTTCAATATGTCTAGGTTCTTCAATCAGCTTTTCCATGTACATACCTCCATTTCCGAACGCAGCCACGGCTTCCTGAATTGCAGACTCCCAGTGATCTTTAAGGTCTTCGGCTTTCCAAACGGCTCTCATCCCTTTTCCACCACCACCAGCTGTTGCTTTGATCATTACCGGATACCCCGTTTCTTCAGCAACTTTTACAGCATGCTCATAAGATTCGATCAAACCGTCAGAACCGGGTACACAAGGTACACCCGCTGCTTTCATGGTAGCTTTAGCATTGGCTTTGTCTCCCATTTTTTCGATTTGCTCAGGAGAGGCACCAATAAATTTGATGCCGTTTTTCTGACAAATTCTTGAAAAGTTAGCGTTTTCAGATAAGAATCCGTAACCAGGGTGAATGGCGTCAGCGTTGGTAATTTCCGCAGCAGCAATAATATTAGGGATTTTAAGATAGGAGTCTTTACTCATTGCAGGACCAATACAAACCGCTTCGTCAGCAAATCTTACGTGAAGGCTGTCTTTATCAGCAGTAGAGTATACTGCTACAGTTTTGATTCCCATTTCTTTGCATGTACGTAAAATACGCATTGCAATTTCGCCACGATTGGCTATTAATATTTTTTTGAACATCTTCTTCAATTTGAAAATTAGATAATTTGAAAATTAGATAATGTTATTTTAATGTAGAATTTAATCTAACATCTAATGTCTAACATCTAACTCTAAAATTAAGATGGATCCACTAGGAATAAGGGTTGGTCATACTCTACAGGAGTAGCATCGTCAACTAAAATTTTAACGATTTTTCCGCTGATTTCAGAGTCTATCTGGTTGAATAATTTCATGGCTTCAATTACACAAACTACTTTACCGGCAGAAACTTCATCACCTACATTTACAAATACATCTTTATCAGGAGATGGTTTTCTATAGAAAGTTCCGATCATTGGAGATTTGATCGTTACATATTTACTGTCATCAGAAGCAGCCTCAGCTTTTTCAGAAGTTGCAGCAGCTGGAGTTGCAACGGGTGCCGGTGCAGCTACCGCTTGTGGTGCAGTATGGTAAACTGCAGGCTGTGCATATACAGCGTCGCTTCCAGCTAATGGAGTTTTAATAGTGATTTCGAAATCTTTAGTTTTGTATTTTACTTCTGAAACCTCAGCCTTAGATACAAACTTAATAAGATTTTGTATGTCTTTAATGTCCATAAATTTGATATTTGATTTTGGGTCAAAGATACCAAAAAAACGTAAAAAACAATAAAAAACCGCCTAATTTTATTAAAATTGGGCGGTTTTTTGTATTAAAATGAGGTTTTTTTGAAAATCCCTCGATTAGTTTTCTTCAGTAGTTGCTACTTCTTTTTCCAATACTACTTTACCTCTGTAGTAAAGTTTTCCTTCATGCCAGTGAGCTCTGTGGTAAAGGTGAAGCTCTCCTGTTGTTGCATCTTTAGCCAATTGAGGAACTACAGCTTTGTAGTGAGTTCTTCTCTTATCTCTTCTTGTGGACGACTGTCTTCTCTTTGGATGTGCCATTTTGTAATAACTTTTTTAATTGATGAGCGATGAGATTCATCATCTCATCATATTTAAATTATTTTATTTAATTTTTATCTTTTAATTTTCTCAATGCTTCCCATCTAGGGTCACTTTTATGTTCTTCCTCTTCAGTTTCCTCAATTTCTTTCGGGCTGAATTGGTCTAATACTTTAAGATCTTCATCACTTACATGAGGTGAAATCTTTTTCATCGGAATGGATAGCATTACATTTTCGTATATCAAATGCGCTACATTGAAAGCATGCTCTCCGGAAGGAATGGTAATAACATCTTCATTGCTATCATCATATTCTTCTCCGAAATTTACCAGGATCTTGATCTCATTCTCAATAGAATAGTCAAAGTCTTCATTTGTAATATCACAAACCAGCTCAACTAATCCATGGATTTTAATCACAAATTCCAAGAACGTAGTGTGCTTATCCAGTAAGACATCCACTGCTATTCTAGGATTTGTAAATTCCTGCTCAGTTTCAAATAATTGAAAGAACGTTTTATCGATCTCAAACCTGAACTCGTGTTTTCCGTTTTTAAGTCCGGAAAAGCTTACGTCATAGTTTCTTAACTTGTCCATAAAATGAGTGTGCAAAAATATGCATTTTTTTTATAATAACAAATAAAATCTAAAACAAATTAATTTAAAACTTATTTTAGGGATTTAAGCTTCAGTTTCATCAGGAAGATCTTCATCCACTCCGTTGTCTGAAACCATTTTTCTTGGCTGAAGGCGGTTGCTCATCAATTCGCTGTATTCATTTCTGTTTTTGAAAACGTTAATAGCAGTGAAAATAGCTTCGGTAAAACTTTGCTCATCAGCAATATTTTTCCCCGCAATATCGTAAGCAACTCCATGATCCGGAGAAGTTCTTATATAAGGAAGTCCCGCGGTATAGTTTACGCCTTCTTCATAAGCTAATGTTTTGAACGGGGCTAATCCCTGATCGTGGTACATTGCTAAAACGGCATCAAAGTTCTTGTATTTACTTGGCTGGAAGAAGCTGTCGGCAGGAAAAGGCCCGAATGCTAATACTCCGTTATCAGAAAGTTCTTTAATAGCAGGAGCAATGATTTCAATTTCCTCATTTCCTATTACACCACCATCTCCAGCATGCGGGTTAAGCCCCAAAACAGCAATTTTAGGTTTTTGAACCTGAAAATCTTCAATCAGGGTTTGATTTAGTACTCTGATTTGTTTTTTTATTTTCTCTTTAGAGATGTTTTCTGCAATCTTGGCAATAGGAATGTGGTGTGTAGAAACGGCTACTTTTAAATCTTCAGTTACCAGAAACATCAGTCCCTTTTTGCTGAATTTTTCTTCAAAGTATCCGGTGTGTCCTGTATGTTTGAATCCCATTTTCACCATTTCATCCTTATTGATAGGAGCGGTTACCAGAACATCAATATCTCCTTTCATCAATGCTTCAGTAGCTGCTTCCAAAGAATCAATGGCCATTTTTGTGGATTCTTCTGTGGGAACTCCTAATTCTACGTTGACATTCTCCTTTGTCAGATTCACCATATTAAGTTTTCCTTCCTGGGCTTGAGAGGCTTCATTAACATAGTTGAAGTTAAGATTAAGCTTGAAAATATTTTTCTGATAAGTGAATAATTTTCCCGAACCAAAAATTACAGGGGTGAAAAAATCCGTAATGGTTTTGTCTTTCAGAGACTTCATAATGATCTCCGGGCCTATGCCGTTGAAATCACCGATTGAAATTCCTACTCGTACTTTATGGTTTTTTGGGCTCATTTTGATTATCTTTGAAGATTATAATTTACAAATTTAGCAAAAAATAATATGTTCACAGGAATTATTGAAGCAGTTGGTGTTATTGAGAAGATTGAAGAAAAAGGAAGCAATATAGATTTTACTTTAACTTGCCCTTTTACAAGCGAACTGAAAATTGATCAGAGCCTGGCCCATAATGGCTGTTGCCTTACTGTGGTTGAGATTAAGGATGATCAATATGTTGTTACCGCTATCAATGAAACTTTAGAAAAAACCAATCTTGGAAAATGGGAGCTGGGAACTGTTGTTAATCTTGAACGCTGCATGAAAATGGACGGAAGATTAGATGGCCATATTGTTCAGGGACATGTAGATAAAACAGGAGAGGTAGTCAATATTGAAAACAAAGATGGCAGTTATTTTATTACCATTCAATATGAAGCAGACGGTAATTTCGTGACCGTACCTCAAGGCTCAATCACGGTAAACGGAATCAGCCTTACGGTTGCAAAAAGTGAAGATTCACAGTTTTCTATAGCTATTATTCCTTATACTTGGGAATTTACAAATATGAACCATTTAAAAATAGGTGATCAGGTAAATTTAGAATTTGACATCATTGGTAAGTATATTGCTAGGTTAATTAAAAAATAGGATGTCAATAAATAAGTATAAAGGATATAGCTTAAGGAACCGGGTGTTTTTCGGTTTCCTGTTGGTATGCTTTTTAAGTGTTGTGGCAACTTCGCTTGTTCCGTATTTTGTTTTAAGGAATAATTCTTTACAACAGAGTAATATTGACATGCAGGAGAAAACCAATGCTGTTATGAGGTATCTGGATTATGCTGTTAGCCGTACTCTTGTGAAAACGGAAGATCTGCCGAATGTTTTAGGAAATAAAATTTTTGAAATAGCAGATATCAACCAGCATGATATTGTTATTTATGATCTGAAAGGAAATTATGTGCTTTCCAATAAAGATGAAAGCCTGGTTGAGCAGAAAACGATTCCTATAGAAATCATCAATAAAATTTTATCTACTGACGCCAGAGTAGATATGACAAGATATGACGCTTCTAAAGATGCCAAGCTTACTTCTTCCTATCTTCTGTTGAAAAATAATGAGCTTGAACCCGTAGGGATAGTTTATATTCCTTTATATCATAATGTATCTGCCTATCTGGATGTTCTCCATCAGTATGTTAAATACATCCTTTTAGTAGATATATTCCTTATCTTATTCAGTATTTGGATTAGCTGGGTGACTTCTAACAGCCTTGCAAAAACAATTACGAAGTTTTCCGATATGATTACGCGTATTACATTGTTTGAAAATGAAATGCGGCCCATCAGATATTATAAAAATGATGAGCTTAATGCATTAGCCAGAGCTTATAACAGAATGATTCTGCAGATTCAGGATCAAAAAGAAAGACTTCGTTTCAAAGCATCGGAAGAAGCTTGGAGAGAAATGGCAAAACAGGTGGCCCATGAGGTGAAAAATCCACTTACTCCTATGAAGCTTACCATCCAGAATTTTGAAAGAAAATTTGATCCGGAAGATCCAAATATAAGAGAGAGAGTAAAACAGATGAGTAAAACGGTGGTAGATCAGATCGACTTAATTGCCACAGTTGCTTCTGCATTCTCAGAATTTGCAAAGCTTCCTGAAAAAAATAATGAGGTAATCAACCTGAATACTGAAGTTGAAGATATATTACGTGTTTTCAATGACGACAGTGTTTTTATGCATGCTAATAAGAGTAATATCATGATCAGTATGGACAGGATTTACCTTTCCAGAATTATCACTAATCTTGTAACCAATGCTAAGCAGGCAGAGAGTGAAGATAGAAAATTAATTATTAATGTTGATGTGGAACAGCATCAGAGAAGAGTTATGATCTCTGTTCAGGATAATGGGATAGGAATTTCCGATAATATGTATGAACGTATTTTCGAACCTAATTTTACTTCTAAAAACAGTGGGATGGGACTTGGCTTATCTATGGTTAGAAAGATGATTGAAGACTACAAAGGGGAAATTTCCGTGAAATCCGAAGTAGGGAAAGGATCAACATTCATTATTACACTGCCTACCAATTTATAGTGAAATCTTTTAAATTTAAACAGTTTGAAATTCAGCAGTCTGAAAACGTCTTTCGTGTAGGAACAGACGGTGTTTTGCTTGGTGTGCTGGCCGATGTTGAGAAGGCTTCAAATGTATTGGAGATCGGGACGGGAACCGGGCTGATTACTTTGATGCTGGCGCAGAGAAATCCTAAAGCTGCTTTTTTAGGACTGGATATTAATGAAGATGCAGTAGCGCTTACAAAAACCAATTTTAAAAATGCTCCATTTCAGACAAGACTCAGGAATATACATCAGGATTTTAAATCTTTCGATACACAAGAATCATTTGATTTGATTGTTTCCAATCCCCCTTATTTTGAAGAATCAGCATCAGATAAAGATAAGATGGCCCGCCAGACGGTGGAATTGAATTTTAAACAGCTTATTAGCCAGGCAGCCGGGCTTTTATCCGAAACCGGGCTTTTATCTGTGATTATTCCCAGTGAAGCCGGAGAGGTATTCACTTCGATTGCGAAAGAAAATTCTTTGTTTTTAAGCCGTAGGGTCAATATTACCGGCATTGAAAATTCAAAAGTTAAAAGACTGGTTCTTGAATTCTCATTACAGGAAAAAAATCTTGAAGAATCTGATTTTACTATAGAAAAAAGTCCGAGACAATACTCGGACCAATATCTTGAACTCACCAAAGAGTTTCATGTTTTTAATAGAAGCTAGAAATTAAACTTGGTATTTAAATCCTTTACTTTTAAATTTTTAAAGCTTATTCAAATAGCTCAGCAGTGTCCAGTACGGAAACTTTTCCGTCTTCACATCGGATCGCTTCACCAGGGAAGTTCTGGATCATGTGATAATCATGTGTTGCCATTACTACCGCAGCTCCATTTTCAAGGGCTACCTGCTTTAATAGAGTCATAATTTCATTAGATGTTTCCGGATCAAGGTTTCCTGTTGGCTCATCCGCCAGAATAAGGTCCGGGTGATTCAGTAAAGCCCTGGCAATGGCAATACGCTGCTGCTCTCCTCCGGAAAGTTCGTGTGGCATCTTATGCTTTTTGCTTTTCATGTTCACACTGCCCAATACCTCATTGATACGGTCTTCCATTTTTACTTTATCATTCCATCCTGTAGCTTCAAGGACAAATTTTAAGTTCTTTTCAACAGTTCTGTCTGAAAGTAACTGGAAGTCCTGAAATACAATTCCTAATTTTCTTCTAAGGTTTGGAATGTCAGAAGGTTTTAGCTTTGCCAGCTCAAATCCAACAACAGATCCATGTCCCGATGCTAATGGAATGTGACCGTAAAGGGTTTTTAAAAGTGAACTTTTTCCGGAGCCTGTTTTCCCGATAAGATAGCAGAATCTACCTTTCTTAATGTTAAGATTTACATCAGTAAGAACAGTAAAGTTTTTTTGTGCAATCTTTGCATGTTGTAAACTTATGATATTGTCTCCGGAGATATTTGTATGTGGCATAATTTAATTTTAAAGGCTGTTTTCTAACAAAATTTTTCAACTTTTAAAAATAGAAAAAGAAGTTTATACAACCTAAATTTTAGTAAATTTTAACAACAAAAAATGCCTGAAAAAGATCTTTTCAAGCATGATTTGTATATGATAAGGTAGAAATTATCTCTTAGCGCGTGCTGCACTTACAGTTAAACTCTTTCTGCCTTTAGCTCTTCTCGCAGCCAAAACTCTTCTTCCATTTGGCGTAGACATTCTTTCTCTGAAACCGTGTTTGTTTCTTCTTTTTCTTTCTGATGGCTGGAATGTTCTTTTACTCATTACTATATATTTAAATCGTAATTAATCTATTTATTTTCAGGTTGCAAAGATATAGAAATTTTTATAAGCTACAAATTTTCACTATCTTTTTTTAAAATTATTTTGAAATGTTTTTTAATCAGAAACTTACAAATCCCTAATCAGAAACGAAATTCTGTGTGCAAAAATAATATTTAAATGATTTATATAAAAGCTTTATCTTTGAAAACTTTAATTTTAACGAAAATAAACACCACGATGTTTACACCAGCAGAACTTTTAGAAATCAACACATTACTTAAACCTGAAAACAAAATAGTTATTCTTACCCACTATAATCCGGATGGAGATGCTATTGGTTCCAGTCTGGGATTGAAACATTATCTGAAAGCCAAAGGAATTCATGCTGAAGTAATTGTCCCTAATGATTTTCCGAAATTTTTAAAGTGGATGCCGGAATCTAAAAAAGTAATCATTGCTGAATACAAGAAAAAGCTTGCTTCTGATATGATTGCCGGAGCTGACGTGATTTTCTGTCTGGATTTTAATGCCCCATCAAGAATTGGGTTGCTGGGAGACTGGCTAATTAATGCGCAGGGAAAAAAAATTCTTATTGATCACCACCAGCAACCTGAAAAATTTGATTATGTATATTCTGATACAATAATTCCGGCCACTTCCCAGATGATCTACCATTTTATTGAAGTGATGGAAGATGAGAAACTGGTGAACCAGGATGTAGCAGAATGTCTTTACACAGGGATTATGACGGATACAGGAGGCTTCCGTTTCCGTTCTACAAGCGCTGCTACCCATAGAATAATAGCTAACCTTATAGAAAAAGGGGCAGACCCTGCTATGATTACTTCCAATACCTGGGATACCAATACCGTTTCCCGTCTTCATCTTCTGGCTTTAATTCTTGGAAGAATAGAAGTGGTGAATGATGGTACGGTAGCTGTTTTAAGCCTTACGAGAAATGAACTTAAAGAATATGGTTTCCAAAAAGGAGATACGGAAGGTTTCGTAAATTACGGACTAAGCATTGCCGGAGTAAAAATGGCTGCATTTTTTATGGAAGATCTTTATGAAAACTTTATTAAGATTTCTTTCAGAAGTAAGGATGATGTAGATGTCAATCAGTTTTCCAGAAAATACTTTAGTGGAGGTGGTCATATTAATGCTGCAGGTGGAAAATCTTACGATTCATTGGCGGGAACTATTGAAAATTTTAAGCAATATATATCAAAAGAAGAATTTTTGAATATAAAATAATTAAATAATAGTTTGTTTTTAATTTGAATTTATTGTACTTTAGGAAAGTAAATCACTAAAAAACAAACCATTATGAAAACAAAATTACTAGCATTCTTGCTTGCATTGCCGCTTTTGGCCCATGCGCAATTTTCTCAAAACTTTGATGCGGGAACTACAGCACCTGCTGGCTGGTCCGTCATTAACGGAGGAGATCTCAACGAATTTATATTTGGCCCGGGAGCTCCCAGAAGTGTGTATTCGTTACCCAATGCTGCGCAAATTAATTATTCAGCGGCTCCTCATGACGACTATTTAGTAACGCCTGCAATTACTGTAACGGCAGGTGTAAATGACAGATTAACTTATTTTGTGAAAAATCAGGATCCGAATTATGTAGAAAGTTATGCCGTTAAGCTATCCACTACAACAGCTACTGCAGCAGCGTTCACAACAGTTCTTACTCCGGTTGCTCCTGCACCCAATAAATGGACTTTCTTCTCTATCGATCTATCGGCTTATATAGGACAGACAGTGTATGTTGGCTTTCAGGCTACTTCTGCAGACATGTTCAGGCTGTTATTTGACAATATAAACAGTAATACTGCTCCTACTGCAGTTCCTAACTGTAGTACACTGGTATCGCCAAGCAATGGACAGACAGGCGTAAATCCCAATGCTGTAACATTAACATGGGCCGCACCAACTTCCGGAGCTCCCGTAGATAGCTATGAGGTATATCTTGATACCAATCCAAATCCTACTACTTTAGTTTCAAGCAACTATTTATTTGCTGACTTTAATAACTTGTTAGGAAATACTACTTATTATTGGAAAGTAGTAGCAAAAAATGCAGCAGGTGTAGCGGTTGCCTGCCAGACAAATAGTTTTGTAACAGGGGATTCATTTGCCCCTTACTGCTTTGGTAACCTATTATTCACCAGTGGAGTGGAGCCAATTACCTCAGTTAAGTTAAGTGATATGACCAATACTTCTTCAGAGGCACTTACAAGCCCTTCTCATGAAAATTTTGTTAATAAAGTAGCCTCAGTAGAGCAGGGAGGAACTTATCCTATTACATTTAAAGGGAATACAGACGGGAATAATGCTACGAAGATTGTAGTATATATAGACTGGAACCAGGATGGAGATTTCCTGGATGCAGGAGAAGTCTATTTCGGGGCCGCAGGAACTGCGGTAACCATAACAAACTCTACAGGTATTGATGCTATAACAGCGACTGGAAATATTGTTGTTCCTGCCACTGCTACATTAGGAAAAACAAGAATGAGAGTGAAAAAAAATTATGCAACGGGAACAACATTCTATTTAAGTCCGTGTTATTCTTCAGGAACCGGTCTTGCTGCTGTTTCAGGAACCGGTGGTTATGGTCAGGCCGAAGATTACAGTATTATGGTTTTGGCTCCAGGGACACTTGCCGTTAATGAAACTAAGGCTAAATCTGCACTTGCTGTATATCCGAATCCTATGAAAGATATTTTAAATATCACTACAGCTGATAAAAAAATAACAGAAGTAACATTCTATTCTGCTGAAGGCAGATTGGTGAAATCTGTTAAAGGAAATATTGCCACTGTTAATACAAATGATCTGAAATCAGGGGTGTATGTGGTAAAAGTAAAGACATCAGATTCTGAACAGACATTCAAAGTGATTAAAGAATAATAACTTATTCAGTCATATTATAAGCTCTCAATCTGGGAGCTTTTTTTATATCCTTTTTCTTCTAATTCAATACAGGTATACTCGTAAACCTGCTGAAACATTTCGTCCATGTATTTCTTATTAAAAAGGCTGAACTTTGTCATTTTTGGAGGGTCTAAAAATATATTGCAGTATTTTACTTTAGAATACACGGATTTTGCGATGGCTAAGTGAAGTATACGGTCAAATTCTTTCATCAGACTCATCTTTTTTAATTCATCATAGCTTATTGAATTCACATGGGAGGCAATCAGGAAATCGCATTTATTAACAATAGGTTCAATGGGTAGATTGTCTAAAACACCACCGTCTACATAGATTTTGTCTCCTATTCTTACGGGGGGAAGGATGAAAGGTACGCTTGATGAAGCCAACAGAGGCCCGAAAAGTTCTCCTTCAGAGAAAAAATCAACAATACCGTGGGTCATTTCTGTAGCGGTAACATAAACCGGTATTTTCAAAATATTGAAATTATCTTCAGGAAAATAATCTTTAAAAAGTTTTAAAATAAAATTGGAACTGAAAATTCCATTTTTTGACAGCTTCAGAGAAGACCGGGAAAAAAAAGAAGTCTGTTTGACGATTTCCATCATCTCATCGGGGGTTTTTCCAAAAGAATAGAAAGCCCCTATAATAGAACCGGCACTGGTTCCTGAGATTATTTGTGGTTTCAGATTATATTCTTCCAGTGCTTTAAGCACAGCAATATGTGCAATCCCACGCATTCCTCCGCCTGAAAGAGTAAGGCCGATAACCGGTGGTTTCTTTTTTTTGAACGAGAATAAACCCATTGCGTCAATTATGCATTACTAATATACAGGATTTTTATAAATGATTATGGCTCATCACAGTCATCATCTATTTTATCTGTAGAAATATGTTTTTCTTTTGTACAACTTAAAAATGTGAGGATAGGGAGATGGTGGATTTCATAGGCTTTTAAAGCACTAATTTTTTAGGAAGATTATGTAAAAGTTCAGTGTTGATGATCTCAGCACAGATGCGTGGTTTTTCCCAATGGCCATTGTGGCCACAGTCTACTATATAAGATTTTATATTGGTTCTGTCCGGGAGATTTTTAATGGTAATATCCGTTTTTACGGCATTGTCATGCTTGCCTGCCAGTACCAGTATTTTTGCTTCCAGGTTTTCCATGATATGTTTTTTGTCAGTTCTCTCTACCATACCTTTTACGCAGGCCAATGCTCCCAAATTGTTTGTGGAAAGAGCTGTCTCAAGGGCAATTTCAATCTTACCTTCAAGGATATCTTTTTCATTAGGATTGAATAAATTGGGAATTCCCGCTCTTACATAATGGGCAAACGCATCCTTAATGATTCTGTAGCTTTTTATACGCTGTAGCTTTTTCTCTTCGTCATCCGGGAAATAGGTGGAGAAGAACAACGTTAAACTTTTTAAAGAATCAGGATATTTCTCGGCAAAAGCCAATGAAGCGTACCCTCCCATAGAATGTCCCAATAGATGTACTTTTTCTAGATTCTGATGATCCAAAACTTTTTTTACCTCCTCTGCCATCAGCTCCATGGTGTGAACTTCACCAAGAATTTCAGATTGTCCGTGGCCGGGCAGATCAATTTTTAAAAGTGAAAAATCTTTAGAAAGATGAGGTTCCATATCGCTCCATATAGAAAGGTTTTCCATAAAACCATGAAGGAGTACTAAAGTTTCTTTTCCGTTTCCTTTTTTTTCAAAATTCAGCATGATATCAAAATTATAAAAGGTTAAAAATAATGCAGAGTCCTTAGGATGCTGCTGCTGATTCAAATGTAAACAAAAAAGAGCATTTTTAAAATGCTCTTTCTCTTTTATTGAACTAAGTCTTTATAAACCTTCGTTTCCCAAGGTTTGATATCTGCAACGCCATAACGTTCCTTTTTTGCAATAGCAAGGTTATCAAGCATATCTACAAAATTTTTATAGTTGGCTTCATCAGTCGGTTTGATAATGACGGTGAAGTTTTCAGGTTTAGGAGCATTTTTGTATGCTTCAGCAATGATTTTTGAAATCTTTATCCCACTGAAATCGGTCTCTTTCAGGTTGCTTGCATTTAAATCTGCCGCATTGCTCTGATGATAAAATACCCGGTCGTCTTTTCCCAGGATGAATGTTACCTGGTTTTTCTGATCCATTACGACAGGTCCTGAAGGAGGATCTCCTTTTGCCGGAAGTCCCAGATCCATCACATTGGGTTTTGTGAAATTGGTAGTGAACATAAAGAAAGTGATCAGTAGAAACCCCAAATCTACCATAGGAGTCATATCAACTCTTATTAATTTCTTTTTTTGCTTGCCGCCTTGTTTTTCTTGTGCGATTACTTCAGCCATAATTAATACTTTAAATGTTAAACGGTATTTGATGAAAACTTTTAAAACTCGATCGTAGTTTGGTTGAATTCATACAAAGTTTATACCTAAATTTTTTAAATGCTATGAATTTGTGAAAATTAATTATTATTTGATATGAAAAAGCCTTGTGATATTTTAATTTCATAAGGCTTTAAGAATTTTTAACTGTATGGCGTTTATCTTTTTAGGATTAGTTTTTCATTTAAAATGATTTTTCCCTTATTTTCAATTTGAATCATATAAATTCCCGGAATTAGCTGAGAGGTATTTATTATTACTTTGTCTTCATGACAATTTTTAGACAATAGCTTTCTTCCGGATGTATCTGTAATGGTCACAACTGATCCGCCTGGGAGATTACTGATATTAATAAAATCTTTGGCAGGATTAGGAAAGAAAGATATAGGTCTGTTTGTTTTCATCTCCGTAGTAGATAATGTTGTGGTAGGTATAAGTTTTACAATCCAGAAATCTGAAAAACCATCTGAATGATTTCCTGATACATCTCCATCATTAGAGTCTGTATTACCTGCAAGAATAAATCCTCCATCCGCTGTTTCTATTGCTGAATACAGTTGATCTGTAGCACTTCCTCCTAAACTTTTCTCCCATATAATACTGCCTGTTGAATTAAGTTTGGCAACATAAAAATTGTCTGTGAAATCTGTTGAGCTTGTTGTGGTCCCTCCAATAAGGTAGCCGTTATCTGATGTTAATTCAACAGATGAAGCCCCATCATAACCGGTTCCGCCAAGAAACTGTTTCCATTGAATATCTCCGGTATTGTTAAGTTTAAAAATCCAAATATTGGGTGAATTACTATTTCCTGTAGCATCTCCGTCTGTAGAATTACTGTTTCCTGCTACAATATAGCCTCCGTCCATGGTTTGCTTTATTGCAGTAGCGTAATCATCATGACTGCCGCCTATCTTTTTTTGCCATTGCAGATCTCCGGACGAATTTAACTTGATAATCAGACAGTCGCTATAAGAAATACCTCCAATTGTGCTGTTTGTACTGCCGGCTACGATATAGCCTCCCTCTGCAGTTTGCTGGATAGAGTAGGCGTAGTCTTTACTATTGCTACCATACGACTTTTGCCACTGCAGATTTCCAGCTTGATCCAGTTTGACGATCCAGAAATCTTCTTCTCCATATGCAACGGTAACATCTCCGTTTGAAGAATTGGTATAGCCTGCAATGACATAGCCGTTATCAGTAGTTTGTTGAATGGAATAAGCTTGTTCAACAACACCTCCTCCGAAAGTTTTTTCCCATTGAATATTTCCCGATGAATCAAGCTTTACAATCCAATAATCAAAACTCCCATGGCTTCCTGTAACATCTCCATCTGATGAAGCAGCTGTTCCTGCGATAATATAGCCGCCATCATTTGTCTGTTGGATGGAGTTTGCTTCTTCAATACTGTTGCCTCCCAATGATTTTTGCCATTGTATATCTCCCGAACTGTTCAGTTTTACAATCCAATAATCAGTCATATAAGGTTGGCCAACGGAGTGATTTCCTGTGACATCTCCATCGGTAGAACTTGAATGTCCTGCAACAATATAGCCTCCATCGGTAGTATGTTTAATTGACTTTGCCCATTCTAGATTGCTTCCTCCAAGTGATTTTTGCCACTGGATATTGGGTGCTTGGGCATACATTGAAATAGAGCAGCCTAAGACTGCCAGCATGTAAAATAACTTTTTCATTTGCGTTTAATTTAGAATTGTTTTCTAAATATATTGAAAAAGATTTTACTTAATGAAAACGACTTAGTAAGTGTTGATTTATTTCTAATAAGTGTAAAAAAAGCCTTACCAATGAATTGATAAGGCTTTAGTGTATTTTGAAATAAAATCTATTTATTTTTCTTGAAGAAATCTACTCCGCATTCTAAGAATTTTTTGAAATCCTCTTTTGGCATATATCCGGAAACAGGGGTATTAATCACTTTTCCGTCAGGAGTTATTAAAACATAGTGAGGCTGAGAGTTATTATTAAAGTTAACCTGTTGGAATAAGCTCCATCTGTCACCAATTGTTTTTACTTTTTTAATCTGTCCTTCCCCAAGGTCTATTTTAGTTTTTTGATCTTCAGGAAGCTCTTCTTTATCATCTACATATAAAGAAGCTAATACCACGTCGTTTTGCAGTATAGGCAGAATATCCGGTTCACTCCAGACAAATTCTTCCATTTTTCTACAGTTTTCACAACCGTATCCCGTAAAGTCAATTAAGATGGGTTTGTTTTCCTTTTTGGCAAGCTCAATAGCTTTGAAAAAATCATGCTCAGGATGCATTCCTAAAATTCCGTCTTTCTCATCGTGGAAATAGCTAACGTTCAGTGGAGGTAAAATACCACTTAACAGCTGAAGTTTCGGACGTTCAGAAGGAATTAATCCCTGGATCAGATAAATGACAAATCCAAAACCTAATACTCCAAGAATCTTTCTGGTGATCGAGATCTTTGGTTTTTTATCATCATGCGGGAACTTAATCAGCCCGAATAAATATAAAGCAAGCCCAAGAGCAACAATAATCCAGATGGCGATGAAAAGTTCTCTTTTCAGGAAGAAAGTTTTGGAAACCAAATCTGCCTTGGATAAGAATTTTAATGCTAATGCCAATTCTACGAATCCTAACACAACTTTCACAGTATTCATCCATCCTCCGGATTTTGGAAGACTTTGCAACGCTTGTGGGAATAAAGCCAATAGCCCGAAAACAATCGCCCACGCCAGCCCAAATCCTGCTAGTGCAAAAGTCAGCAGCATAGGAACATTGGAAGATCCTGTTACCGCACTTCCCAGTAAACTTCCTAAAATAGGTCCTGTACAAGAGAATGAAACAATAACCAGCGTAAGTGCCATAAAGAAGATTCCGATGATCCCTCCGGCTTCTTCTGCTTTAGAAGATTTATTGGCAATGGAACTAGGTAGTGTAATATCATAATACCCGAAGAAACTTCCGGCAAAGAAAATAAAGATGATAAAGAAGGCAATATTCAGCCATACACTTGTAGAAATTTCATTGAAGATATTTCCGGCAATTCCGTCAATGATATGGAAAGGAATACTTAATAAGACAAAAATAAGAAGAATGAAAAATCCGTAGATAATAGCGTCTCTTTTTCCTTTTGCTTTATCTTTATTTCCTTTGGTAAAGAATGAAACCGTTAAAGGAATCATAGGGAAAACACAAGGTGTTAGCAAGGCAATTAAACCTCCGATAAATCCTAAGAACAGGTATGTCCAGTAGTTTTCTTCTACCTGTGTAGATGCTGTCCCACAGTCTGTCAGTGGATTTTTAAAATCCAATGTTTCAATTTTTAGCTGTTTAGGATCTAATTTTGAAACTTCAGAAACGGTAACTTCTTGTTTTGGAGGATTTTCGGTAACTTTTTCAACTGTTTTCACCGAGTCTTTTACTGCTGCAGGTGTTTCTTCAACAGCCTCTTCAGTGGCTCCTTTCGGAGTTAGTTTTTGATTGAATTCTAAAGTATTGGGAGCTAAACAAACCCTGTCGTCACAAGTCTGATACGTAATCTCAGAAGTAACATCGGCTGGTTTTGCAGGATCTTTTAATTTGAATTTTTGTTTGAACCCTGCTGAATTGGAGTAAAAAACAATAGTTCCTCCAAAAGCCTCAGAAAACTCTTCATGCTTTTTACCCACCTCGGTAAATTTTCCGATCAGTTCAATATTTTTTCCTGAAACTTTATACTCAGTAGGAATTCCGGTGTCTTCCGGTAAATCTTTTGAGTAGATATGCCAGCCTTTTTCCATGGTGGCATTTAAAACCGCTTCATACTGGTTATTTCCCAGTTCATTGATGGTGAATTTAAACTTTACAGGATTCTTTATCTGCGCATTAATTCCCGTCGCTAAAAATAGTAGAATTAATAAAAACCAATTTCTAAATTTCATTTTTCGTTTCATTAAAAATTTTGAGACTCCATTTTGTTTTCTCATCCTTAGTATATTTTCTGTCCTGCCTGAAAGGGAGTATTCCAAGTACGGAATTATTGCTGTCAGCCAGTATCCAAATTTTTTGCCTCGCTAAAATAGATAATTTTTCGTCCCTAAAAAATTTAGAAACTTTCTTTTTTCCTGAAAAACCAATAGGGTAAAACTCGTCACCATCCTGTTGCTTTCTCAGGCGCAATGGAAACTGAAGTTTTTCAGCATCAAAATCCCATTCAAAATCCTTATTGATTCCATCAATGTCTTCAATAGTATTTTTAAGGTTAATATTGATTTGTTTTTCAGAAAAATTAAAATGATAAATCAGGATAACTTCCTCTGTAGACTTCTGTTCTTTATTCCTGTCGAGAAATATCAATTCATCACGGTTAACGATCAATTGGTATTCTTTTGAAAAAAAAGAGCTGTTGTTTTCAGCAGTAAAAATTTTAGGGATTTCTTCCTCCTGATTAAATCCATATTTTTTTAAAATTTCAAACTTTATAAAGTCACTTTCCCGATCCAGCTTTTCTTTTGATAAAATTTTGTAGTCTTTGTTAAATAGAGAAAGCTTATTTTCTATTTCTTCCACCTGTTTCTGAACAAAATCTTTAGTTTGATTCAGATAAGAAGAACTCTTTTTGAAATTTTCAAGAAAATGATCATTGGTTTCCAATAGTTTGGGAACGATTTCGTTTCTGATCTTATTTCTTAAATAATCACTTTTTTTATTGGAGAGATCCTCACGGAATTCGATATGGTTTTCCTTGGCAAACTGGTAAATTTCTTTTTTGGAAAAATTTAAAAGTGGTCGGATTATATTATTGTCATGAGAAGGAATACCGCTCAGTCCATTAATGCCAGATGCTTTGGACAGATTAATGATAAAAGTTTCCAGCTGATCATTAAGATGATGTGCGGTAACAAGAAATTCCAGCTTCTCCTGATTCCGGATTTCTTTAAAAAAATGATAACGGAGTTCTCTTGCCCAAAGCTGAATAGAGTGGTCCGGTTTTTTATCTTTTTCAGAAACTTCATACAGATGAAACCTTATATGATTTTTCTCACAAAAATCCTGAACAACTTTCTGATCAAGATCTGAATCTTCATCACGAAGTTTATAATTGATGTGAGCGATCTGTATTTCACAGTTTTTATCTTGCCCATTGTCCCGTAAATCCTGAAATAATGAGGCCAGAACCATAGAGTCTGCTCCTCCGCTCACCGCCAGAAGGTAGGAGTGTTTTTCAGGTTGATCAACGAGGTTTTCCAATTGATTTTTAAAGCTTGTTTTTTTCAACATATACGTTGAGAATTTCTTTTATGCAAAGATAACCGATATAATTCAATTGAATTTTCCTAACTTTGATTGGTCTAAAAATGATTATTTATGAAGATTTTAAAAATTTTAGCAGTTTCTGCAATGGCGCTGGGTATGACATCTTGTGTAAGCAAGAAACAATACGATGCCCTGAGCACAAACTATAAGCAGTGTATTGAAAATATCGGAGAAAGACAAAGAGAAATTCAGGATCTGAAATCTCAGAATTCTGCATTAGCAGGGGAGAACAGCTTACTGAAAAGCCAGCATGATGCGTTGAAATCATCTCTGGATGCATGTCTTTCAAATACAGGAAAAAGCTCTGCTAACATCGATAAATTGGTAAGTGAAATCAACTCTTCAAACTCATACATCAAGCAATTGATTTCAAACAATGCTAAAAATGACAGCTTGAATCTGGCATTGTCTAATAAGCTGAAGAGATCTTTAGATAACGTTTCTGATGAAGATGTACAGGTGAAGGTACTGAAAGGGGTAGTAATGATCTCGCTTTCAGATAAAATGTTATACAAAACAGGAGATTACAATATCTTACCTGCTGCTCAGGAAGTCTTAGGTAAAGTAGCGAAAGTAATCAATGATTATGATAAATATTCTGTACTGATAGAAGGTAACACAGATAATGCTCCATTAAATTCTACAAACCTGCCTAGAGATAACTGGGATCTTTCTGCATTAAGAGGAACTTCTGTTGCTAAAGTTCTTCAGACTCAGTTTGGAGTAGATCCTGCGAGAATGACAGCAGGAGGGCGTTCTGAATACAACCCTAAAGCTACAAACATGAGTGTTTCCGGTAGAGGGGAAAACAGAAGAACTGAAATCATCATTATGCCTAAGCTTGATGAATTTATGAAACTGATGGATATCGCTCCAAAGAAATAATTAAAACAATTATAATAAAAACAATAAATCCCGAAGAAATTCGGGATTTATTGTTTTTATGAAATAAGTTCATCTTTTTCAAAAGATGGATCTAAGGTTAATCAATAGATGTAATTATTTATAGCAAGCGTAATCTACATCTCTTTCTCTCAACTGCTTTATCATATACCCCACATAAAAAATCCCGAAGAGGCTCGGGATATTTTTTTTTAATCAAATTAATTCTTCCTTTTTAAGAAGAGAAATAATTCTTTGCAAAAATGAATTGGATATTTCGGTCTTCGTTTTTTTTGAAGAAGAGCGTGTATTACCTTTCAGTAACACAGATTTTTGATTCTCACGGTTAGTTTGTTTCTCTTCTGCAATCATTTTTCGTAGTGTTTTTACCCTTTATCCTACACGCAAAATTATAACTATTGTGGTAGCGAAAACATCCGTATTTTCACGGTATTTTGTATGGGGTTTTCCCCGGCCGCTTAATCAGATATATAAGTTTTTTATAGATGAATTCTGGAAAACAGACTGATATGAAAAAATGTCTGTTCAATACATTTGTGTAAAAAATCAATAAAAACACATGTGATTTATGTTTTTAATTATGTGATATCATGATATTTATTTAAAATAATACGTATATTTAAATCTCCATAAAAGGAAATAAATATAGAGGCATCCGAAAATCTTAAAGAGTAGGAAAATAATACTAAACAAAATAAATATGAAAAATTCAAAAAAACTTTCAAGAAGAGAAATGAAAACTGTACAAGGAGCTATTAGTGGGTGTAATCCACAGATATTTTGTTCCAGTCCACAGACAAAGTGTTGCCCAGGATGGGTCTGTGCAGGTATAAGACAATATTGTATAGCCATATAATGATTTTTTACATAAAAATTAGATATGTCTAAAAAGAGAGGAATTAATTCCTCTCTTTTTTGTTTTGGATATGGAACAGAAACATGGGTTGTTCAAAAAAGAAATTTTAAAATCCTTAAATTTGTTTAAATTAAATTTTCTATGAGTTTTTTTGAAGAAAAGAATCCTGAAATGGACAGGTATTTGGAAGCACATGCTTCTTCAGAATCAGAAATACTGAAAAAGCTGAGAAGGGAAACCTATCAGAAAACAACACAGCCCCACATGATTTCAGGATATCAGCAAGGAAGACTTTTAACCATTATTTCCCAAATGCTGAAACCCAAAAATGTGCTGGAAATAGGAACATTTACAGGATATGCTACCTTGTGTCTGGCAACAGGTCTTGCTAAGGATGGAAAAATTACAACTTTGGATGTGAATGAAGATCTTGCATACCTGCCAAAGAAATATTTTGAGACGAGTGAATATGCCAGTCAGATTGAATTCAGGCTTCAGGATGCTAAAGAGTTTTTGAAAGAAACAGATGAGGTTTTTGACCTTATTTTTGTGGATGCTGATAAAGAAAATTATGCTGACTATTTTAGACTCATTAAACCGAAAACGAAATCCGGATCTGTAATTATGTTTGATAATGTCTTGTGGTATGGAAAAGTACTGGAAGAAAATCCAAAACAGAAATCTACACAGTCTATCAAAGAATTAAATGATTTAGCGGCAAAAGATGAAGATTTCGAAAATCTTATTTTACCTTTGCGAGATGGAGTAAATTTTCTGAGAAGAAAATAAATTAAAAGATTTAAAAATTAAGAAATTAAAAGATTTTACGGAATCTGATTCTTTAATCTTTAAATCATTCAATCTTTTAATCTTAATGAATGAATAAAGGAATTTGTATTGTTACAGTAGCGCCGGTCCGTGCTGAAAATTCTGACAAAGCGGAAATTGTCACGGAAATATTGTTTGGGGAAAGTGCTGATATTTTGGAGGTTAATAAAAACTGGACTAAGATAAAAATGCACTATGACGGCTATGAGGGATGGATGGATACGAAACAGATAAAGCCTGTAACAGATGAAGAGCTTGCTAACAGAAAAGTTACTATTGTTACTGAAGACTTCTCTTCCGTACTCATGAATGACGGTAAAACTTTGTTATCTATGGGTTCTGAGGTGGAATTTCCTGCTGTAGCCTCAAAAAGAAGTCATGACCTACGGGAAAGTATTGTCCTGGCTGCTCGTGAATTCATTAATGTACCCTATTTATGGGGTGGGAAAAGTTTCTTTGCCGTAGACTGTTCCGGTTTTACCCAGTTGGTTTATAAAATTCATGATATAAAATTACCCAGAGATGCTTCTCAGCAGGCTGAAGTAGGAGAAGCACTTACTTTTGTGGAAGAAACACAGCCTGGAGATCTTGCTTTTTTTGAAAATGCTGAAGGCAAGATTATCCACGTAGGCATTATGCTGGAAAATCAAAAAATTATCCATGCCTCAGGAAAGGTGAGAATTGATACGCTGGACTCTACGGGAATCTTCAATAAAGAAATGAATAAACATACCCATAAGTTGAGAGTACTTAAAAGTGTTATTTAAAATATGAAAATCTCCAGCATATTATTAATTGTAAATACGCTATTGCTTATTGTAATTTGGGCATTTGCAGGAATTAAATATGCTGCATTACCAGAGGTGATTCCTACTCATTTTGACTTTCAGGGAAATGTAGATGGAGAATCTGGAAAAACTGCGATCTGGGCCCTTCCGTGTATTGCTACTTTTATTTCTGTTCTTTTTGTTGGAATATCCAGAGATCCCAATTCTACTTTACTGAATGTTCCTAAAAGTTTTCGTAATAAAGAGACTTTAGAATTGTATGTGTTTTCCCTGCAGCTTCCTGTAATGCTTTTATTTTTAGATATTATTTTAGAGAGCGTTCGGATAGCAGAGGGTAAGCAGACTGATCTCAGTAATGCTATTTTTATTATTCTAGGATTGCTGTTTACAGTGATTGGAGTAGGATTAGTGAAATCAATTCAGGAGAGCTTCACAAAGAAATCTAACGATAAATCAAATCAAAATTGAAACTGATTTACAACATATTTATTAGCCTTCTCATTTTCGGAATGAAGGCTTTCTCTTTGATTAATGATAAAACTAAAAAAGGCGTTGACGGCAGAAGACAATCTTTGGATAAAGTAAAAACTGCCTTTTCAAAAGAAGACAAGGTGGTCTGGATGCATGCCGCAAGCTTGGGAGAATATGAGCAGGGGCTGCCGGTTTTGGAAAAACTAAAAGAAAGACTGCCGGATCACAAAATTCTGGTAACGTTCTTTTCTCCGTCGGGTTATGAAAATGTTGTTAAAAAAAAGCATATAGCAGATGTGATCTGCTATCTCCCTTTTGATAAAAAACGTACTGTAAAAGACTTTACATCACAGTTTAATACTCAACTGTTTTTTACGGTGAAGTATGACTATTGGTATAATCTGCTGGCTGAGCTTAAGAGTAAAAATGCAAAGGTGTATGTGATTTCTGCATTGTTCTATGAAAGACAATCTTTCTTTACTTCCTATGGAAAGTGGTTTGTAAAACAACTTCAGCATAATGTAGATTGGTTTTTTCATCAGACTCAGTTTTCCCTTGCTCTTGCTAAAAGTGTAGGCCTGGTGAAATCTTCAGTAACGGGAGATACCAGGTTTGACCGTGTAAGACAGCTTAGGTTACGCGACAATCATGTAGATTATATTGCAGATTTTATAGGGAAAAATAAAGCAATTGTTTTTGGAAGCTCATGGCAGGCAGAGGAGAAAATTGCAGCAACGGTATTCCGAAAAAATTCCAGGTTAAAACTGATTATAGCGCCTCATGACATGAAAAGAGTGGAACATTTAAAAAGTATTTTCCCTGAGGCATTGTTGTATAGCGAAATGCAAACCTCTCAAGCCATAAATCTCAATACTCAACTCTTGATTATAGACAGCATAGGTTTATTGTCAAAGCTGTATTCCTATGCAGATATTACTGTAGTGGGAGGAGGTTTCCATGATGCAGGACTGCATAATATCCTGGAGGCAGCCACATTTGGTGTTCCTGTTATTTTTGGGAATCATTACAAAAAGAATCCTGAAGCAGATGACCTTATCTCTGTAGAAGGTGGGAGATCTTTTGCTGATGAAGCTACTGCTGCAGAATTTGTCTTATTTCTTACCAATGACGATAACAAAGAAGAATTGGCAGCAATGTCTCAGAATGCTGAGAAATTTGTTGACGGGAAACCTAATGCTACAGAAATGATCCTTCAGAAAATCCTATCTTAAAAATCCCTGGCTTTTAATCTCTTTCATAATCGTTTCAATATTCTCGGGAATCTTTTCACATTCAAACCAGTTGAAATCAAGGCCATTATTGATGCAGAGTTTTTGCAGGTAATGGTTTTCCAAGATTTTATTTTGGGTATCACTCAGGAGCTCATCAATTTCCATCCAGTAATCTTCATCCAGCTTTTTGGCTAAAATCAGATACTTAAATATTTTATTGATGATATAAAGATACAGCTTGTAGATATTGTCAAACCTCTGCCGGCTGAGATCATCATTATATTCTAAAATGGCATTGATCATCAGTAAATTAAGAGAGATGTCTCCAAATTTATCAGTGGTAATCTTTACATGCTCTGTAACTTCTGCGCTTATTTTGCGGATAATGGTCAGGAAATACTTCGCATTGCCAATATATTTTGAAGCTAAAAGAACCTTTTCGGCTACTTCCTTTTCCATTGCATTTCTTTTATCATCCGTGGTTTCAGGATCAATAAGTTCGAAATATAATTTTTTAGACAGCAGTTTGTCCTTTTTTAAAAGTCTGAAGATAAGTTTATCCTTTTCAGGGCCGGAAAAGGCACTCAGTGCTGCTTTAAATTCTTTTGAATACTCCATTAATTAAAAATTTTTGAATACTTTAAAAATCCGTTTACTGCCCAGTTGACAGTGTAATACAATGATTTTACAGTAGAAAAGCCCATAAAATCCTTATAGACCAGATATTGGTCTTTAATAATGTCCTTCTTCTTTCTGGAAACACTGTTTTCCCGCATTCTGTATTTTGCCATTGTTTTGTTGATGGGCATTCCTTCCGGAATTACTTTTAGAAGATTCAGCCACATTACGTGATCCTCACGCTTACTTTTTACGGGAAATAAAAATTTTCCCGCTCTTTTGGTGTCATACATCGTTGAAACCGGAGCTAGTCTGCATGTTTTCAGAAGGTTTGAAAAAGTAACTACCGTGTCAGCCATAAAATCCTTTAATATAGGCTTCAGATGTTCATCACATCGGGAATAATTGCAGTACACAAGCTCTGCATTATGTTCCTGCATATAATCAGTCATGGTTTCCAGATATTCCGGATACCAGTAATCATCAGAATCAAGAAAGGCAATATATCTTCCCTGAGCTCTTTCAAGACTTTTATTTCTGGCATTTCCTGCGCCACCGTTCTTTTCCAGGACCTGTAGTTTTATTCTGGGATCATTGTACTTTCTGAGGATTTCTACGGTATTGTCTTTAGAAAGGTCATCCGTGATCAGCCATTCCCAGTTTTCATAGGTCTGGTTAAGAACAGATTGTATTGTTTCTTCAATGAATTCTGCAGAATTATAACAGGGAGTGATGATGGAGACGAGGTCTTTCATTTGTGGTCTTAAATATATTCAAAATTATAAAAATCTTTTTTCATAAAAGTGCCAGGAGGAAACTCCTATTCCAATTACGGTCAGCATACAGATAACACCCATTACATAAGGGTTATAATCTTCAAAAAGTCCTAATGTCTGGAATACCCGGATGACAGGGAAATGAAATATGTAAATACCGTACGTAAAGTCTCCGTATTTTCCGAAGTTATTCAGGAACTTAAAAGAGTAGGCGATATACAGTACAATAATACTGATCATAATAGGAGAGAACAGTTTTATTTTAAAAATAAGATCTATCCATACGGTGGTCATAGCAATAATAAAAAGCGTATGCTTGTGCTGAATGAATTTATCAAAATTAAAATATAAAAGCATCCCGCCAATGAAATAACATAATGATCCGGGTAATTGTCTTGAGATGGCTGCCTTTCCTGTCATTTCAAAATAATTAAGAAATACCAGGGAAAGAAAATACAATACAATCAGACTGATATTTCTGTATCTATTATTTTTTCCGAAGAATAAAAACATGAAGGGAACAGCAATATAGAAGCACATTTCTATTTTAAGGGTCCACAATGCACCATTTACAGCCTGGTTGCCAAATACCCCGGGAAGCCATGGTGATTTGAAATTCATGAAAATCGAATTCCAGAACCAATATTTGTAGACCTGTGCATTGCCGAAATATTCAGAAAATGATAATTTGCTGACAAGGCTTAATAAGACTGTACAGAGAAATACCACCAATAAATAGGCAGGAACAATCCTGTTGAATCTCTTTTTTGTATAGCTTTTTAGGCTGGAAGATCTTTCATAACTTCTTGCAATTAAAAAACCACTGACGATAAAAAACGAAAAAACCGCGACTTCTACTGGGCTGTGTTCTAAAAATTTAAGTTGAGGAGAGACGCTTAAGGCGCCTAAATGTCCCACAAATACAATGAATGCCAGGAGAACACGGATAAAGTCAAAATTATTTTTCGTTATATCTTGCATTTTTTTCTTTCTTATCTACAAAAATAACTTTTTTAATAAAATAGAGGGCTTTTCGAAGGTTCAATATTTGTTAAATAAAGGCAATATCGTCCTTAAGTGTTTAAAAAAATGTATAAATAAAGGTTGACTCAATAATTTTTCACAAAAAATAGTAATATAAATCAAAAAAATTATAATTTTAGCCCTTGAAAAAATTGATCTATGAAGAAATTAGCACTACTATTTGCCGGGTTATCATTATTTGTAGCTACCGGATGTAATGATGATAAAGATCCTGTTATGGAGGCTCCTATTGTGGGGGTTTGGCAGCCTTTAAAGGAAGTGGTTACCACTGTGGAAGTGAATGAGCAGCCGATTTCGGATGTCATTACCTATTCTACATGTCAAAAAGAATCCAGATGGAGGTTCAATACTGATGTTCTGGGTAAAAGAACTGACTGGGGAGATACAGCTACACCAGGGCAGTGTGCTATTGTTTCTGATAAAAACTTTACCTATACTTATGATAAAAGCAGTAAATCTGTGCAGATAAAGTATCAGGGAATTGTAGAACCGGTTACTGCAAAAGTGGTTACCCTGGATGATACAACGCTCAATCTTGCAGTAAGAGAAGAGACACAGGATCCGACTGTATTTAAAACAAGAACCTATACTTTCAAGAGAATTCCTCAACCATAATAAGTATATTTCAAGATATAAAACAGATCTCATCCCAGGATGAGATTTTTTTGTTGGGTATCGATTGGTAATTAATAATAAATTAAATTTTTATTTCTTTTAAAATCATTAATTTTGTGAATCTTGTTAAAAGAAAATGACATTCAATAGTTAAAGTCTAACATCTAACATATATATAAAGTGTTTTACGATCATCAGCAGATAGAAAAAAAGTGGCAGAAATACTGGGAGGAAAATCAAACCTATAAAACCTCCAATAACACAGATAAACCTAAATTTTATGTACTCGATATGTTTCCGTATCCATCCGGGGCAGGGCTTCACGTAGGTCACCCACTTGGGTATATTGCTTCGGATATCTATGCAAGATATAAGAGACATCAAGGGTTTAATGTTCTCCACCCGGTAGGATATGATAGCTTTGGGCTTCCTGCTGAGCAGTATGCAATCCAGACAGGACAGCATCCGGCAATCACCACAGAACAAAATATCAACAGATATGAAGAGCAATTAAAAAAAATTGGATTTTCGTTCGATTGGAGCAGAGAGGTAAGAACTTCTGATGCTTCCTATTATAAATGGACACAATGGATTTTTATCCAGTTGTATCATTCCTGGTATAATAAAAATACAGATAAGGCGGAAGCTATAGATACCTTAATCAAACATTTTGAAGAAAAAGGTACAGAAGGGCTGAATGCCAATCAAAATGATGCACTTAGCTTTACCGCAGAAGAATGGATGAATGCTTCTGATGTGGATAAAGAAGATATCCTGTTAAATTACCGTCTTTCCTACAGGGCAGAAACAACAGTGAACTGGTGTCCTGCTTTGGGAACAGTATTGGCGAATGATGAGGTGAAAGACGGAAAGTCTGAAAGAGGAGGCTTTCCAGTATTCCAGAAGAAAATGATGCAGTGGAGCATGAGAATCTCTGCCTATTCTGAAAGATTATTACAAGGGCTTACTCAATTGGATTGGCCACAACCTCTGAAAGATGCCCAGGAATACTGGATTGGAAAATCTCAGGGTGCCCAGGTGAAATTTCAGGTAGAAGGTCATGATGAAATCGTTGAAGTTTTCACCACAAGACCTGATACTATTTTTGGAGCTACTTTTATGGTGTTGGCTCCGGAGAATCCTTTAGTGGAAACAATTACTACAGCTGCACAAAAAGCAGCAGTAGATACTTATATAGAAGAAACTTCCAAAAAAACAGAAAGAGACAGGATGGCTGACGTGAAAAACGTGAGCGGAGCTTTCACCGGAAGTTATGCCGTGAATCCTTTCAGCAATGAGAAGATGCCGATCTATATTTCAGATTACGTATTGATGGGCTATGGAACAGGAGCTGTAATGGCTGTACCTGCTCATGACGAACGCGACCACAGATTTGCTAAGAAATTTAACCTGGAAATTAAAAAAGTGGTGGAGACTGAAGAAGACATTCAGGAGAAGTCTTTTGATTCTAAAGATTCTGTTTGTGTCAATTCTGATTTCTTAAACGGACTGCATTATAATGAGGCAAAATCAAAAATAATCTCGGAAATAGAAAACAAAGGAATCGGTCATGGAACTACAAACTACAGACAGCGTGATGCCATTTTCTCAAGACAGCGTTATTGGGGAGAACCTGTTCCTATATATTATAAGGAAGGGATGCCATATACGTTACCGGTTTCTGCTTTACCGCTTGAACTTCCTGAAGTTGAAAAATATTTACCCACTGAAGATGGAGATCCTCCATTAGGAAATGCAAAAGTATTTGCCTGGGATGAGGTAAACCAAAAGGTAGTCTCTACAGAGTTAATTGATGATCAAAGTATTTTCCCGTTAGAATTGTCTACCATGCCGGGTTGGGCCGGAAGCTCATGGTATTTCCTTAGATATATGGATTCTCAGAATGACGGAGAATTCTGTGCAAAGGATCTTTCAGATTATTGGGGACAGGTAGATCTATATATAGGAGGTAGTGAACATGCAACGGGTCACTTGTTATATTCCCGTTTCTGGAATATGTTCTTAAAAGACAGAGGCTGGATCAGTCATGATGAACCTTTCCAGAAACTGATCAACCAGGGGATGATTTTAGGAATGAGTGCTTATGTATACAGAATAGACGGAACCAATCAATACGTTTCTAAAAATCTTGCGGCCAATTATCAGACTCAGCAAATCCATGTTGATGTATCCTTATTAAAAGGAACCTCTGATGAATTGGATACAGAAGCGTTCAAAACATGGAGACCAGATTATGCTAATGCAGAGTTTATTTTAGAAGATGGAAAATACATCACAGGCCGTGAAGTAGAAAAAATGTCCAAGTCAAAATACAATGTAGTTAATCCGGACGATATCTGTGAAGAATATGGAGCGGATGGTTTAAGACTGTATGAAATGTTCCTGGGACCATTAGAGCAATCTAAGCCTTGGAATACACAAGGGCTGAGCGGAGTGTATGGTTTCCTTAAAAAATTCTGGAATCTGTATTTTAACGGCGATGTATTTGAAGTTTCTGAGGAAGAACCTACCAAGGCAGAATATAAAATTTTGCATACCTTAATAAAGAAGGTGGTTTTTGATATTGAAAACTTTTCTTTCAATACCTCGGTGTCCTCATTTATGATTGCTGTAAACGAGCTGCAGAAAATAAAATGTAACAAACGCAATATATTGGAACCTTTAGCCGTTATCATTTCTCCGTATGCCCCTCACATCTGTGAAGAGCTTTGGAGTTTACTGGGACACGGTGCATCTATCGAATTTGAAAGATTCCCTGCATTAAATGAAGAATATCTTGTTGAGGACGAAATTGAATATCCGGTAAGCGTAAATGGTAAAATGAAGTTCAAAATTTCGCTTTCTGCTCAATTATCTGCTAAGGAGGTGGAAGATTTGGTGATTTCAAATGAAAAAATGCAACAGATTTTGGAAGGTAAAACCCCTAAAAAAATCATTGTAGTTCCTCACCGTATTGTGAATATCGTAATTTAAAAAAAAATTAACATTGGGAAATTAAAAAAAATGGGGTGCTAATTTTTTTGATTTTTTAACTCAAATGTTAAATTTGGAAAAAATATATAAAATATCTAAGAATAATTATTATTTTAAAATCGTATTAATTTTTCTTTATCAAAAAAAAGCAAAATGTTTAATTAAGACTCTTGCATTTTAATTAATTTTGCCTTTAATTTACACCCTGTAAAAATTTAAAACAATATAATTTAGTTAAATATGGAAATGAATGTTTCAAAAAATGATGAGCAAGTAGTTGCTAGAAAAGCGGGAGGTTTAAATCCAGCTGTTATTATTCCTATTCTATTTGCTATAGGAATTTGTATTTATTTATTCGTTCTTGGTAACCCAGGAAACTTTAAAGATGCAGACAAACTAGGTAGTGGTTCTGTAGCTTTCTCAAGTGTTGAAGGAAAAGACATTCACCCAGAGTCGTTTTTAGGTATTATCTACAAAGGAGGGGTTATTGTACCAATCTTGATTACTTTCATGATTACGGTAATTGTTTTCTCTTTTGAAAGATATTTCGTACTTGGTAAAGCTGCCGGAAAAGGAAACTTAGACAACTTCGTTGTACAAGTAAGAAGCTTACTAAACCAAAACAAAATTGATGAAGCTCTTGAAGAGTGCGACAGACAACAAGGTTCAGTAGGAAACGTAGTAAAAGAAGGTCTTACTACTTACAAAGCTCTTTCTCACGATACAACTTTAAATAAAGAGCAGAAAATGGTAGCTCTTAACAAAGCTATCGAAGAGGCTACTACTCTTGAGATGCCAATGCTTGAGAAAAACATGATGATCCTTTCTACTTTAGGTACGGTTGCTACGCTAATCGCACTTTTAGGAACGGTAATCGGGATGATCAAGGCATTCTTCGCATTAGGTTCAGGAGGAGGTACTCCAGATGCTGCTGCACTTTCTACAGGTATCTCTGAAGCATTGATTAACACAGCTTTAGGTATTGGTACTTCAGCAATCGCTATTATCCTTTACAACTTCTTTACTTCTAAAATTGATGGATTAACTTACAAGATCGACGAGATCTCTATGAGTATCCAGCAGTCTTTCGCTGAATTCAACTAAGAATTAGCAAGGTATTTGCATTGGCAATTAAAAGAAGTTTAATTAAAAATATTTTATAATAATGGCGAGAGTCAAACCAAAAAGACATGGAGTAGTGACGGACATGACCGCGATGTGTGACGTTGCGTTCCTACTACTTACATTCTTTATCTTGACCACTCAGTTTAAAAAACCTGACGTGGAGCAGATTAAACCGCCATCTTCAATATCAGAGAAGTTACTTCCTGACGCAAGTTTGATGACCATCAACGCTACTCCGGACGGAAAATTTTATTTCCAGCCAGTAGAGAATGCATCAGAGAGATTACAGCTTTTAGACAAAATGGGCCAAAAGTATAATATTACTTTTGACAACAAACAAAAAGCATCATTTCAGAAAGTACAAGCTATTGGGGTTCCTATGAACCAACTGAAAAGCTATCTCGATTTGTCAGATGAGGAACAGAAAAATTTCAAGAGTCCTAAAGGGATTCCTATGGATAGTACAAATAAGCAGTTAGTTGACTGGGTACAGCAGAGTTTGAGCGTAAATCCTGATTACAAATTAGCAATCAAGGGTGACGTTACGACTCAGTATCCTAAAGTTAAAAGCCTATTTGAAGGTTTAAGAGATATTGATTTTCTTAAATTCTGGTTGATTACATCACAAGAGGGTAAACAATAATATATCATTAGAAATGGCAGAAGTACAAGTACAGGAAAAAGGCGGCAAAGGCGGCAAGGTACGTTCCAAGAAGCAGAATACCAGAGTCGATATGACTCCTATGGTGGACTTGGGTTTTCTATTGATTACCTTCTTTATGTTCACAACCACATTTAGCAAACCGAATGTAATGGATTTGGGTCTTCCGGCTAAACCGAAAGATGAAAAACAAAAACCACCTCCAACAGAGATTAAACTTTCTAACTCAATTTCTTTATTATTGGGTAAAGACAATAGGATTTTTTGGCATCAGCAGGATAATACTTCTTTAACTGATCAGAATCTTAATGAAACTTCTTTCGATAGAGAAGGGATTAGAAAAGTAATTGAGCAGGCAAAAGCAAACGCGGCAGATAAAACTAAATTTACTGTTATTATCAAACCGACTGACGATGCTGTATATAAGAACTTTGTAGATATTCTTGACGAAATGGCAATTACTAAAAGTGAGCAATACGGGGTAACCGATGTGAAGCCTTGGGAACAAGCTATTTATAATAAGAAGGTTGGTAACTCTGGAGCTCCTGCAGCACCAGCAACAAAGTAATTTAACCATAAAATTGTAAAAATCTATGGCAGATGAAAATGTATACAATCAAAATCTTACTTTAGACGAGATTGTATTTGAAAATAGAAACAAGGAATATGGTGCCTACGATCTTAGACATCAGTATCCGAGACTTCTGACAAAATCATTTATTGTTGGAACGGCATTATTCCTGGTTGCGGCATTGTCTCCTTTTATTTATCTTACCATTAAGAGACTTACTGAACCGCCTAAGCAAGAAGTGAAGGCAGACTTGGTAGAAATTCTTCAGGAAGATAAAATTATTGAGCAGCCAAAAGAAGAAGAACCACCTCCACCACCTCCACCTCCAAAAGAAGAGGAGAAAATTGAGGTCATCCAGAACGTGGTTCCTGAGCCTGTAAAAGCTCCGAAAATTGAAACTCCACCACCACCGATTTCTAAGCAGTTGGAAACAACAACTGGTTTAAACAATCAGGAGGGGGTTAAAGCTCCGGCTTATACGCCACCACCGCCACCACCATCTACAGGTACTAAAGCTAGTACTGTGGAAGTAAAAGCGAATAATCCTAACGAGATCTACAAAGATGTAGACCAGTCTGCAGAATATCCTGGAGGTATGGGTGCATTAAGAAAGTTCTTAGGAGATAACTTCGATACTTCTCTAATGGAAGGAGGTGAAGGTACGCTTAAAGCTAAGCTTAAGTTCGTTGTAGAAAAAGACGGAACTGTTTCTGGAGTTACCATTGAAGAGAAATCTCCAAATGGCGACTTCAACAGTGAAGCGATTCGTGTAGTTAAGAAACTTAAAAAGTGGACTCCAGCGAAAAGAAATGGAGAAAGCGTTAGATCTTACTATAGCGTTCCATTTACTATGAACTTTGAATAATTAGACTTATTTATTCATAATATAAATAAAAAGAGAGGCATATGCTTCTCTTTTTATTTTTTTTGTATTTTTGTTACATGATGTTCAATTGGTTATCCCTGGTTACGGGATTGTTTTATATCGTTTTAGGAATTGTAGTCATTATCTATAAATTCTTTTTTACAATTTTGGAACCTGCTATTGCCTATGCAATGGGAACTGTTCTGATTATTTATGGAATATTCAGGATCTACAGGGCGCTTTCAAAAATTAAAAAATCAAAGAATGAAGAATAGTTTTAAGATTGTAGTTGTTTTTATTCTGAGTATAATGCTCATCAACTGCAAAAAGGAAGAGAAATCTCCGTCTTACAATAAAGGTGACCTTACAATTTATACTGACGAATCTTTTCAAAGTGTTACAGAAGCATTAGCCGACGGCTACATGATCAACTACCCGGAAACACGTATTAAAGTGGCTACACAAAAAGAGGATTTAGGACTTCTTGACCTCCTGAATGGGAAGGCAAAGGTTATTGTAATGTCTAGAAACCTGACTACAGAAGAAGTGAAAACTTACGAAGAAAGAACCGATTTAAAGTTTTTACCTTCAAAGTTTGCTGCTGATGCTGTTGTCTTTGTGGTTCCTAAAAACTCTCCAAAAGAAAATATTTCAATGAATGAGATTAATGAGGGAATGCTATCTGAGAACAAGAATTTTATTTTTGATGGTACGAATTCCAGTAACTTGAATTTTGTTGCTGAAAAGCTGAAAAAACAGCCTAAAGATCTTAAGTTTTCAATTATTCCCGGGAATAAGAAAATCATAGAAGAATTAGCTCAGTATCCGGATAAAATTGGAGTAGTGGGGTTAAATACCTTTAGCCGTCCCTACGACAAAGCCTCTGAAAAGTTAAGAGAAATGGTTAAGGTGCTTCCTGTTGTACAAAATGGAAAACAATATACGCCTGATTTTGAAAATCTTCGTTCAATGGAATACCCATTTACAAGAGTTCTTTATTTTCTGGCTAACGAAGGTAATTTTAACATTGCTAATGGCTTTATGAGATTTTCATGTACTCATTTAGGACAGAAAATTGTTCAGAAAGAAGGTTTACAGCCTTACAACGTATACCGTAGAGAGGTGCAGATGCGTTAAAAATTATTAAATTCGCAATATAGCTTCGCAAAAAGTGTTATTTTGGTCTGAAAATTGTGTATAATATAACTCAAATATTAGAAATTTAAAATGAAAGATATAATGAATATGAATGTAAAGAAGATTGCTTTTGGAGCAGCTGTGGTATTTTTTGCCGGTTTTACCTCTGCACAAACACTGCAGGATGGTATCAACAGTATAGACAGTGATAAATTTGCTCAGGCAAAAACTAATTTCACTGATATGATCACTAAAGAGCCTACTGCTGAGAACTACTTCTATTTAGGAAATACTTTCTTAAGACAGGGTGAGCCAGATTATGCTAAAGCTATTGAAAGCTTTAATAAAGGGATTGCTGCTGACGGAAAGAGTTATCTTAACAAGATTGGTCTAGCTGCTGTAAAATTAAGTAAAGGTGATAAAAGTGCTATCGCTGAAATCCAAAAAGCAGTTACTGATTCCAGAGAAAAAGATGCTGAAGTTCTATTCAGAGCTGCTGAAGCATTAACTTTATTTGAAAAAAACAGTTCTCCGGATCTTGCTATTCAGTTCCTGACCAAGGCTATTGAAAAAGCGGAGAGAAAGGGTGTGCCTGCACATTATTATTATACATTAGGAGATGCCTACAGATTGAAGAGAATGCCGGGAGAAGCAATGTCAGCGTATGATAAAGCTTTACCGTTAGCTAAAAATAAAGCATCTGTTTATACAAGAATGGCAACTTTATGGATGGCCGCTCAACAATGGCAGCAGGCTAAGCAGAATATTGATAAAGCTATTGCTGTAGATGCTACTTATGCTCCTGCTTATAAAGCATTAGCTTCTTACGATATCAGATATCAGCAAAATGCTAAGGCTACGCAAGACCTTATCAACTATACAAAATATGCTGATGAAGATCCATATACTCAATTGGAAATTGCTAAATTATATTTCACTAACGAAGATTATGTAAACTCTAAAACAGTATTGGATAAAATCTTTGATAAAATTGAAGATCCTATCAAATTCAAATTAAGAGCGTATCAGTCTTATGCTGATGGAAATTATGCTGAAGCAAAACAGAATATGGATACTTTTGTTTCTCAGGCAGAAAAAACCAGAATATTACCTGCAGATCAAGGTTTACAGGGACTTATTGCTGCAGGATTGGCAAAAACAGAAACTGATGCTGCTAAAAAAGCTGCTTTAACTACTGAATCTCAGCAAAAAATTGCAATTGCAAAAGCTGCTAAAGATGAGACCATGAAGTGGGATCTTGAATTAGCTAACATTGCCGGAGGTGGAGGTGCTTCACAGGCAGAAGCGGATAAAGGACCAACTAATCCAACTATTGAAGGCTTGAAAAAGCAAGTTGCAGCTAATGCTCAGGATTCTGATGCTTTATTTAAATTAGCGACCGCTTATCAGGATGCTAAAAACTGGAATGGAGCAATTCTTACTTGGCAGAAAATGAGTGCACTTCTTCCGGATTGGGCACCAGCTTACTACAGCCAGGGGTATTCTTACCAACAGGCAGGAAATAATGAAGCGGCAAAAATTGCTTATGAGAAATTTATTTCTACTGTAAAACCTGCTGACCAGGAAGCTAACAAGCAGACTCTGGCTTATGCTTACTTTGCTGTAGCTTATATGAATAAAGATACTGATCTGGCAAAAGCTAAAGATTATGTAGCAAAATCTTTACAGCTGGATCCTACTTACCAGGATGCTGTAAAATTAAATGCAGAAATCAATAAGTAATTTAAAATTTAAATTATAGATATTAAAACTTCCCATTCGTAATGTTTGGGGAGTTTTTGTTTTAAACCTTATATTTGGAGATATGAAAACTGATATACTTGCTTTTGGAGCACATCCTGATGATGTAGAATTAGGCTGTGGCGGAACTATTGCTAAAATGGTTTCTGAAGGAAAAAAATGTATTGTCGTAGATCTTACAAGAGGAGAACTCGGAACAAGAGGTACAGATGAAACAAGAAAAGCGGAAGCTGCAGATGCTGCCAATATTTTAGGTCTTTCCGCCAGAGAGAACCTCGGAATGAAAGATGGCTTTCTAGTCAATTCTGAAGAATATCAGATGAGGATCGTAAAAATGATCCGCAAATACCGCCCGGAAATCGTCTTAGCGAATGCAATTGATGACAGACATCCGGACCATGCAAAAGGAGCAAAATTAGTGTCGGATGCGTGCTTTTTGTCTGGGCTTAGAAAAATTGAAACAGTAGAGGAGGGTGAGATTCAGGAAGTGTGGAGGCCCAAGCATATTTTTCATTATATTCAATGGAAAGATATCAAACCGGAATTTGTAATTGATATCTCAGAACATCTTGATAAAAAACTGGCAGCCTGTATGGCATATAAAACCCAGTTTTATGATCCCGCTTCCAAGGAGCCTGAAACTCCAATTACGACAAAAGACTTTTATGAAAGTTTAACTTACCGTGCCCAGGATTTAGGGCGTTTATCGGGAGTGGCTTATGCTGAGGGATTTACGTCTGAGAAGTTAATTGCAATGAAAAATTTTGAAGGAATTGTTTGGTAATTAAAAAATCTTTCCTATATTTGCACTCACAAAACGGTGATTGTAGCTCAGTTGGTTAGAGCGTCGGATTGTGGTTCCGAAGGTCGGGGGTTCGAGACCCCTCATTCACCCAAGAAAAGTACACTTTTTAAAAGTGTACTTTTTTATTTTATACCTGTTTCTAAGGTTCAATGAGAGTGTTTTTTTCTTTTTTCTTAGAATATTTTTCCCACAATTCCTTCATATTCTTCACATCAGCGCTTAAAAAGGGTATTACCTGTTAGGAGTAGTTGCTTTTAGCGGGCTAATAATATAAGTAAGTAATAGATCAGGTGCAAAAGTTGGGGTAATATAAACTTACATCAATACCCTTCTCTTTGATGTAAAGTTCTATTTTTATTACGCTTGATTTTAAGTGAGCCAAGAATGAATCGATTAAAAATCGATTTGACGAAGCTAACTTTTTTATATCGTTTATTCAGCGACAAAAGCAGCCTTTCTTGCTTTCTTAAAAATAGAGTATCCGAATTATTACTCCTTTGTGTAAAAGGTTATAAAGCAATCCGCATTTAAAAGTTTCCCTCTGTTTTTCTTGATATTCATCATAAAATCTCAAATTGATCCAATAGCACTACAAAATTTCCCTATATTTATTCACACTAAGTTCAAATATGGAAATAAAGGTCACTGTAAAGCAGTTGGGGAAAAAACGCCCTGTTCTTTCGGAACAAAAAATTGAGATCAGCTACAAAGATTCAAATATTACATTAGAGCATTTATTACAACTGATTGTTCAGCAGCAAGTGGAGGCATTCAATGCAAAATCATTTGAGCTGGAAGATCAAGATGATACTAAAATTCCTCGGGATAATTATCTCAATATTCTTACAGATACCGGAAAAGCAGGTTTTGGAAGTATTTATAACTTAAAAAAGGCTGATGTATACAAAGCACAGGAAAATGCTATTCAGGCTTTTGAGGATGGAATGTTTGCTGTATTTTATAATGATGAACAGCTGGAAGGCCTTTCTCAAACCATAGACTTAAGCACACCTTATACCTTTACTTTCATCAGGCTTACATTTCTGGCGGGAAGTTACTGGTAATCTATTATACTAAAACATCAAAAACATGGAAATCAACGAAAAGTTAGAATCGAAAAAGGTTATAACAAATTATTATGAAAAAGTAAGAAAAGACCTGATAGAACAGTCAGAGAATGGCGTGTCTACTCACATTTTTCCGGATAGGCCGTTACTTAAGAAAGAAGTAGCCGAATTAGGCTTATTGCTGAGTGGAAAACCTAATTCTTATGAGATTGTAACTTTAGGCTCTAAAACTGCCGAAAAACTTAAAGGACATATAAAATCGGATCTCTGGGAAGATCAGGACTATTATAATTTATTGGTTTATTTCTTTGGGGATAATGCAGACCTTGTGAAGCATGTATGGAATAAAATGCCCTATAAAATGTATCAGACGGGGTATTACCGCCGTTCGTTTCGGGCGCCTCATCGTGAAGAATATATAGTACTGAATCAGATCAATTTAATAAGAGGGCTTTTACGCCTTCCGCAGCGGAATGCTTATGATCATGAATTTTATGACCTTTCATTAGAAGAACAGATTATATATGACAATGAAGTATCTAATAACAGCAGTCAGTTCTATATATGGTCGGCAGCTATTGATACAGGAAATACGGATATTTATCAACTGATTGAAGATATTATATTCAATAAACACACTCAGGGAAAAGTATCTTTGAATATGATCAAGGCTTTGCTCAACAGCGAGCAGAAACAGTGTTGGGAACTGGTGGAAAAACTTTTACTTGCTGCCCAACGTCAGGAAGGATTACGCCAGACGATATTAGAAGCCCTGGATGAGACAAGTGTTGGTGCTTTGGAATATATGACCCGTGTCATTGTAGAGCATAAACTTACTCGTTTTTCATCGGTTGTCCGGGCGGTAGATACCTGGACAGGTTTAGGCTGGGAAGCAGAGAAAGAATCTGTGGTGAAGAATATTGTATTACTGGCTCATACCTATTTCAAAAATCCTGAGCTGATTCCTGATGCCATAAAAAGTGAGAATAATACTGAGGTTTATATGGCGCTTTGGGTACAGGCTGTATGGGATGTGGAAAAAACAGTACCTTATCTGCATCAGTTGTTTGACAAAGGTAATACCGAAAAAAAGTGTTTAGCGATAAAATTTGCAACAGAAACGCAGAATCCTTACATTCAGATGCCTCTGTATTATAAAGCTGTGCTGGAAGGAGATATACAGGTATTGGCATTCGCAGGTCATTCAATATCCGAATTATTAAGTGTCAATACAAAATCTAAATTTTTTATCAATAATAAAGATTATCCGGACTTTTTTGAAAAACTGCATGAGCTGACTCAAAAAACAGAGATAAAAGAGAAGAAATTTGAGGGAAAAGTATTCTCATGGCTTACTGCTATTTTTAAAAAGAGTGATTTATATGCTTCTATGTTTTATCTGGTAGGAGAAGACAGTCATAAGCTGGATACTGTACTTTCTTATTTTGATCAGTTTGATCTTTCTTTACGGGAGCTGCTTACCCGAAATATTTTAGGTGATTTTTACTGTTATTCTTTATCTTATAATATTGGGAAACAAAAGAAGAATACGGTGACCCCTTTTCAAAAAGAGTTTGCCTTTAAGGTTATAAAAGACAGAGGTGAATCTCTGATCGCCTCAGGAATCAACGTTCTGCATCAGAATCCTTTACATAAAGAGGAAATAATGATTTTCTTTGATCTGTTTAAAAGAAAAGGGGGAACTCTCCGTAAGACGCTTATAGAGCTGGTGCTTGCGCAGGATGACACCGAAATTACCCCATTGATTGATGAACTTACCACTAAAGGTGATATAGAGCAACGGGCTGCTTCTTTGGATATGATGCTTCAACTTCAAAAAAACAAGAGGTTGCCTGTTCAAATTACTCGCTGGACACAGCAGTATGCCGAAAAGACAAAAGTGTCGGAAAGAGAACAGAGTCTGCTGGACCAACTTCATCCTTCCGATGATAAGAAAATACTTTCTGCTGAAAACGGATTCGGATTTTATGATCCTTTGGTGATCTCAAAATACGCATTACCAGCAGTGGAAGCCAGTTCGGTGTATGCACAGGCTGTTAAAAAAGATAAATATGGATTTTCACAACCTCTTGCCCAGGTAAAAGAAGAATTAAGAAAGCTTAATGATATATTTCTGCAGCATAAGGATTATGAATATGAATCCGAAGACTGGAACGGCTCTGTAACAATAGAATTGATGGGAAATACTTTCCGTCAGATAAAAAATAATACCGATGGGTTTACTCCTCAGCAGCTTGCTGAAAATTATCCTTTGTCTGAAGCCTGGGAACAATGGTATAAAGACTCTGGATTGCTACCCAGAGATCTGTTTTTGCTGACCTTTGCGGATACTTGTGACCGGAAAGTATTCAGGGACTTTTTAGAAGATTATGTATTCTATAACCAGGGTGTTATTCCTAATCCTACGAAAGGAAACTATCATTGGGATAATGCGATTAATAAAATCCTTTATTTACTGCAGTATAAGTTTGTATTCGAGGAAAAAGTTGATTTCTTACTGGATGCCTGCAGTACGCTGTTTGCCAATCTTCCTGAAGAAATTATTAACTATAAAGGAAAGGATAGTAAAGACTATTATTATTCGTATAAAGGGAATGGCTGGCAACAACTGAGCTTTTTTGATGCGTTTTTAAGGGCTGTACCGTTGAAAAATCTTACCGAAGAACAATATCTTAAACAATGGAATTTATACCGATGGATGCAGTATAATGGGTTGCCGGAAAATATAACAAATAGTGTTCCTCCCTTCCATGTATTCTGCAAAGCCTATGAATTGAAAGCCATTACCCAGGAAGAGCTTTATGAGGGAATTCTCACTGCAGATTCTGCGATCAGGGATCTTACCATCACCAAATTCTATCATCATAATGAAAAATATCTTGAGGTATTTCCATTCCTGAAACCGATGATTGAAGAAATACAGGATAAATTTCTGGATATAGAGCTTATTCGTGGTGATGCCAACACCTCTGTTTCTCATTTTGTACAGCAGTTTCAGACGATATATGGTACGCGCCGTTTTATTCAGCTTCTGAAAGGATTAGGAAAATCCGGGTTATATGCCAATTATATATACAGTTATAGTGGAGAAAATATGACGAAGCAGAAACTCTTTTCCTGGCTTATTTCGAATTGCTATCCGTTGGAGAGTGATACGCAGGAAGCATTTAACGAGATAGTGAAAAAAGAAAAGATTGCAGAACTTCGTCTGATACAGGCTGCAGTATATGCACCGCAATGGCAAAAGCTGATAAGTAATTATTTAGGCTGGAAAGGATTGGATTCAGCGATCTGGTGGATGCATGCCCATACAAAAACAGGAGCTTATGAAGCACAGAATGCAAAACTGGAAAGTGAAGTTGCAAAATATTCATCAGTAGATATTCAGGAGTTTAAGGATGGAGCTGTAGATAAAGATTGGTTTACAAAAGCTTACAGGGAGCTTGGTAAAGCCCGGTGGGAAATGCTTTATGAATCTGCAAAATATATATCTGATGGTAACGGACACCGACGGGCGAGGCTTTATTCCGACACGCTGGCTGGAAGTTTAAAAATAAAAGAAGTAACAACAAAAGTAAAAGACAAACGTGATCAGGATTATCTCCGTGTATATGGACTGGTACCATTGAGTAAAACTAACCCTGAGAAAGATGTCCTGAACCGGTACGAATACATCCAGCAGTTCAAAAAAGAAAGCAAGGAATTTGGCTCTATGAAACAGTCGAGTGAGGCGCTTGCTATTCGGGTAGCACTAGAAAACTTAGCCCGAAATGCAGGGTATCCTGATCCGATAAGGCTAACATGGGCTATGGAAACCAAGCAAATTCAGAATCTTTTATCAAAAGAAACGCAGGTTACCATTGACGGCGTTACAGTAGGTTTACTTATAGAAGACAATGGTAAAGCAGAACTTGTTGTATTCAGAGATGATAAACAGCTAAAATCTATTCCGCCAAAGATTAAAAAAGATAAAGCGATCATAGAACTTGGGAACTACCGTAAAATTATGCGTGAGCAATGGACGCGTTCCCGAAAAGGGCTAGAGGAAGCGATGATCAGGGGAGATGAGTTCTTTTTTGATGAAATCAAAAAACTTTTTGAGCATCCTGTTATTGTAAAGCATTTAGAGAAACTGGTGTTCATTTCCAGTGATGATAAAATTGGATTTTTCCACGACGGAAACCTGGTCAATACAGATGGCGAAATCCAGGAATTAAATGAGAATCATACGCTGCGTATTGCCCATTGTGTAGACTTCCATCAGCATTCAGTCTGGAATGATTACCAGCATTATTGCTTTAAAGAAAAGCTTATTCAGCCGTTCAAACAGATATTCAGAGAACTGTATGTTCCTACTCCTGATGAATTGAAAGAAAAGTCTGTATCCCGTCGGTATGCAGGACATCAGATTCAGCCAAAGCAGACATTAGCTTTGCTTAAAACACGTGGATGGAAAGTAGATTATGAAGAAGGTTTACAAAAAGTGTATCACAAGGAAGGGTTCCAGGTGAAGCTTTATGCGATGGCCGATTGGTTTTCACCTGCCGATATAGAAAGCCCCACATTGGAAACGATAGAATTTCATTCTTTAAAAGATGCTAAGAATATTCCTTTTGAAGAGATCAATCCAAGACTGTTCTCAGAAGTGATGCGTGATGTGGACCTGGTGGTATCGGTAGCCCATGTGGGAGGTGTGGATCCGGAAGCCAGTCAGTCTTCTATTGAAATGCGGACTGTACTGATGAAAGAAACTGCCCGTTTATTTAAACTTGAGAATATAAAGATTGAAGGTTCACATGTATTGATAAAAGGAAATATGGCAGAATATAGTGTTCATTTGGGAAGTGCTGTGGTACATCAGGTGCCGGGACATTATCTCTCCATACTTCCTGTTCATTCTCAGCATAGAGGGCGACTGTTTTTACCTTTTACAGATGATGACCCGAAATCTGCTGAAGTATTGTCTAAAGTACTGTTATTATCTAAAGACAATGAAATACAGGACCCAACGATACTCTCACAAATAAAGCGTGAGTACGTATAAAATACAGAAAGTACACTTTTCAAAGGTGTACTTTTTTGTTTTTCAAACCTTAAATTTGCTAAGCCATAAGCCATAAGCCATAAGCCATAAGCCATAAGCCATAAGCCATAAGCCATAAGCCATAAGCCATAAGCCATAAGCCAGATTTTTACACAAAAAAAGCATCCTTTTTCAGATGCTTGTGTTTTTAGATATTCTTTTTTTTAAACTTCGTCGTCAGAATCAATCGTGAAAGATTTGCTTTTGAAGTCTTTGTCATGTTTTTCAGAAATTACATCCTCCCCCTTTTCATTAATGATGAAATCTGTGGACTCATTAAACATCTCCTGAAAACTTTTAAAATCTTCCTTATAAAGGTAAATTTTATGCTTCTCGAATGTAGCTTCCCCATTCTCTCCGAAATTTTTCTTACTCTCAGTGATTGTAAGATAATAATCTCCTGCTTTCGTCTCGCGCACATCAAAGAAATAAGTTCTTCTCCCTGCTTTTAACACCTTAGTGAAAATTTCATTTTCATGGCGTTCCTTGTATTCACTCATTGTTAGATATTTTTTAATCTTGTTAAGAACAAATATAAAAGAATTCTTTTAATCACAAAATTTTTTTTATGATTTATTTAACAATTGAGAACGAAACGGCTAAGCAGTTACAGAATTGGCAATTTCCGTAAGGTTAATGATTTTGTCTGCTTTTTGAGCGCTAGACTCTCTGTGTGTGATAATTATGGAAGTCGCATTGCCTATTTTTTTATCAATATTTTCAAGAATATTCTGCTCGGTCTCCGTATCTAAAGCCGATAAAGAATCGTCAAAAATAATGATATTTGGGTCCTTAATTAAAGCCCGTGCAATACAGATCCTTTGCTTTTGACCTCCCGAAAGCATAACTCCACGTTCACCCACAAGTGTTTTATATTGCTCTTTAAACTCGACAATATTTTTGTGAACATCGGCAATCTGAGCATATTCTACCACTTTTTCGTGAGAAGGGTGATCAATAGCAAAACCAATGTTGTTTTCGATGGAATCAGAGAATAAATAGCTTTCCTGAGGAATGTACCCTATAAAATTCCTATAGTTGCTGAGATTGTGTTCTTTAAGGTTTTTACCGTCAATAAGAATTTCACCTTCCGTAGGATCAATCAACCTGCACAGAAGAAGAGCTATGGTAGATTTTCCACTTCCTGTTTTCCCCATAATAGCTAAGGATTCGCCGGCATTGATGGTAAAACTTAGATTATCCAGTGCTTTGATTCCCGTATTTGGATATACATAAGAAACATTTCTAAACTCTATATTGCCCCGGATAGGGTAATTCTCAAAGTTTGAATTTACAATTTCAGACTCCTTATCCATAAATTCATTAATCCTCTGCATCGATGCTTCAGCTCTCTGATTCACAGAAGTAACCCAGCCTACCATTGAGAATGGAAAAATTAAGGTATTTATATACATGAAGAAATCGGCAATTTTACCTATGCTCAATTCTCCTGCAATATATTTCTGACCACCAATCCAGATAACGGCAACATTCAGTAATCCGATTACAAATAAAATAATGGTAAAGAAATAAGCTTCAGTTTTAGCAAGATCTAATGCTTTGTTCTGATAATCTGTTACTTTGATCCCGTAATTCTTTTTGATGTATTTTTCTTTTGCAAAAAACTTTACCACCCGGATTCCCGAAAAGCTATCTTGAACAAAAGTTGAAATAGCAGACTGGCTTTTCTGCATGACCTTAGACTTTTTATTGATAATGGAACTTACCTTATAAATAGCATAAGATAGAATAGGAAGCGGCAGCAATGTCCATAAAGTCATGGAAGCATCTGTTTTCACCATATAAATAGAAGTGATGACAACAAGGACGATAAGGTTCGCCACATACATTACACCTGGTCCCAGATACATTCTTACGGCCACAACATCTTCACTTAACCGGTTCATTAAGTCTCCAATAGTGGTTTGCTTATAATCTGTTAAAGACAAATCCTGATAATGCCGGTAGATTTTATTTTTAAGTTCATATTCAATTCTTCTGGAGGCAACAATAATAGTCTGCCTCATCATGAAGGTGAAAAATCCGGTCAGCAGTGAGCATCCTACAATGATAGCAACATAAATAAGAACCTGGTTATTGAAGCCAAGATTCCCGTTTTTAGTGAGTTCATCCACGGATTTACCTACATACTGAACTTTATAAATATTAAAAAAGTTACTGGCAATGATAAATAGTACTCCCCAAAACAATAGTATTTTGTGTTTCCAAAAATAAGGGTTTAAGGTTTTTAGAGCTTTCATATAGTTTTACAAAATTACAAAAATGTCATCACACTACGAATTTCATCAATTTTAAATTTTGTATCTTTGCAGGCATAAAAAAGCTCTTTGAATGTTAGGAAGACGACAAATCCGTGAAAAATTAGTACAAACAGTGTATTCGTACTATCAGAACCCTGTAAAGTTTGATGTTTTAGAGAAAAACATGTTTGCTGGAATAGAGAAAATCTATCATCTTTACATCTATCAGCTGAATTTTTTGGTGGCACTAAAAGATTTGGCAGAGCATCAGATCGAAATCGGGAAAAATAAGTATCTGAAAACAGATGCTGATATTAATCCTAACCAAAAATTCATCAACAATCAAGTATTAAAGAAGCTGGAAGAAAATCCTGAGAGATTATTTTTCACAGGCCAGCACAAGCAATTGAAGTGGGATATGCACGATGATTTGTTGGTGAAAACTTTCCAAAGAATTACAGCAGGAAAACGTTATCAGGATTTTATGAAAGAAGATGGATATTCTTTTGAAGATGATCAGAAGTTTATCGGTAAATTATTCCTTAGATATATTGCTGAAAATGATGATTTTCATGATTATTTAGGAGATAAAGAACTTTCATGGTATGATGATATTCATATTGCCAATTCAATGGTACAGAAAACCATCGGTTTCCTGAAAGAAGATGAAGAAAGCAGAACTTTAATCAAGATGATTAAAGATGAAGAAGATAAAAGCTTCGCGGCTAAGTTATTGAGAGATACTTTGAACAACTGGGAAAACAACGAAAAAAAGCTGGAAGAGAGACTTGAAAACTGGGATTTGGAAAGGGTTTCTTTAATGGATAAAGTTATTTTATCAACAGCAATTTCAGAGCTTGATAATTTTCCGTTTACGCCTTCAAGAGTTATTATTAATGAATATATTGAAATTGCAAAAGTATTTGCCACAGACCGTTCCAATATTTTCGTTAATGGTATTTTAGATAAATATTGTAAAGATCAAAATAGAATATAAAATGAAAAAGACGTTATCAATTATCGCCTTATCTATCATAGGCTTGGGATTAGTTTCTTGTAAAAAAGAAAACAAAGAAATTCAAAGTGCTGAAACAGTAGCTGCTGACTCTACAGCAATAACAGCTCCTGCTACAGCAGATTCTACAGCAACTCCTGTAACAGGTGAAGCTCCTGCTGCTCCTGCTTCTAACGAACCTTCTACTTCTATTGCTTTATCTGAAAGCAACTTCGATTTTGGAAAAATCAAAAAAGGAGATAAAGTAGAGCACGTTTATGAAGTAACGAACACTGGAAAAAATCCATTGATTATTTCTGAAGTTAAGCCTGGATGCGGATGTACAGCTCCTGACTTCACAAAAGAACCTATCATGCCAGGTAAAAAAGGGAAAATTACACTACATTTTGACTCTTCAAACTTCGACGGAAATGTTCAGAAGTATGCAGATGTTTTTGCAAACGTAGAGAAAGCTCCAATTAAATTAACGTTCACTGCGAACATCCAACCATAATTTTAAAAAATATGTTGACATTATTTTTACAGGCACAATCACAGGGATCTTCATCTATGATGCTGATCATGATGGGGGTGATGTTTGTAGGGTTTTATTTCTTAATGATAAGACCTCAGATGAGAAAACAAAAACAAGAGAAGAATTTCCAGGAAAATCTAAAAGTAGGAACAAGAGTTGTACTTACTTCAGGACTTCACGGAAGAATTGCTCAGGTTCAGGATGATGGTTTTGTTATCGAAACATTATCAGGAAAACTGAAATTTGAAAAAGCAGCTATCTCAAGAGAAATGACAGAAACCCGTTTCGGAGATAAAGCAAAAGCTGCTGATAAAACAGCAGACAAAAAGGAAACAGAAACTGAAGAAAAGAAATAATTCAGCCTGAAAATAGACTGAATCGGCGGGTGAACGAAGTTCACCCGCCGATTCTTTTTTATAAAATACACTAAGCAGTTGATACAATGTAATAGTTATTTGAATAACCATTAATTTTCATTTTGAAAAAAGAAATTATCTTTGCCGGATGGATCAAAAAGCAAATAAAACTGTTCTTATTTTAGGAGCCAATTCAGATGTCGCCAAGCAATGTCTCAAGCAATATGTTGAAAAAGGACTTTCTGTAATGGCGGCTTCCAGGAATACCCAATCTCTTAAAGACTTTGTCTCTGAAAATAATTTGGATCAAAATAAAATTACAGTTTTATCTTTTGATGCCGCCGATTTTAATTCTCATCAGAAATTTTACGATCAACTCCCAATGAAACCCCATATTGTAGTATATGCTGCCGGCTTTTTAGTAGATAATGAAAAAGCATTGGCTGATTTTAATGGGGCTAAACACATGATGGAAGTCAATTATATGGGAGCCGTATCTATTCTCAGTATTATTGCAATGGATCAAAGCAATAATCATCTGGAAAGAATTGTAGGACTCTCCTCATTATCCGGTGTAAGAGGACGAAAAAGCAATTTTGTATATGGAAGTACAAAAGCTGCCTTTACCCAATATCTGGCAGGGTTAAGACAGGAACTGGCTTCCAGGAAAATTATTGTCAATGCTTTGGTAATTGGATATATCAGAACAAAGATCAATGCTGGATTAGAGCTTAATGAATCCTTGATGATGGAACCGGATTACGTAGCCGGATTTATTGTCAATGCCGGTAATTCCTTTATTATTGTTCCAAATTTTAAATGGAAGATTATTTATCATATTTTGAGACTTCTGCCGGAAGGCTTAGTCGCGAAATTACCGTAATGTTTTGAATATTAGGATTTAAAATAATCTGTGTAATGAATATTTTTATCATTTTCTTTGCTTGTTATGTATAATAATAACAACCTTATTTCTTTAAAAAGGGAGTTCGGTACCCTCTTTGCTATTATAAAAACCAAAATTATTTCTTCGTACTAAGATTCAATTTTTGAAATGATCATTGAGTAAGCTGAACCATTCTGTTTCGCAATCAATTTATTTTCATGGATAATACTTCTACTTTAACCTAAAAAACAGTTAAGGCTTGCTTCTTTTTGGAACCTGGTTATGCTATGGCTCATTTTCATTTTAAATCTTGTACAGGAGTCAATAACAGATATACAAATATTAAAATAAGCAGCAGAAAAATGAACGATTTAAAATTAAACAACATTCAGCAACACTGGGACTCTTTAGTATCTTCAGCAATTTCATGGACGCCAAGAATTATCACAGCAGTAATTTCTGCAGTACTGATCTACCTGATTGGTTCATGGATGATAAGAATGATTAAAAAGCTGGTTGCAAAAGCGTTTAAAAAGCGTAATATGGAAGCTTCTTTACAGCTTTTCCTTTTAAATATTATTAATTGGGGGCTTAATATTCTTCTTTTTATTGTTGTGGTTACCCAGTTGGGAGTGCAGACTTCAGCTTTTGTAGCAATGATTGGTGCTGCCGGTCTGGCGATAGGTTTAGCATTACAGGGATCACTGACTAATTTTGCAGGTGGAATTCTTATTTTACTGCTAAAACCATTTAAAATAGGCGATTTTATTTCTACCAATTCCGGAGTTTCAGGAACCGTTCAGGCTATTGATATTTTTCATACAAAATTAATCACTCCTCAAAACCAACTTATCGTTATCCCAAATGGAGTAGTATCCAATAACAGCATTACCAATTTTACTCAATTAGGTTCCCGAAGAACTTCTCTGGATATAGGTGTGGCTTATGATGCGGATCTTAAACAGACCAAAGAAATATTAATGAGAGTAATCAATAGTAACCAGTATGCCTTTACAGAACCTGCACCACAGGTAATGGTAACAGAACTTGGAGACAGTGCTGTAAACTTATCTGTACGGGTGACCACCTCAAATGAAAATTTCTGGAAAATGAATGAGGAGTTGATCATCAACTGTAAAGAAGCTCTTGATAAAGCCGGAATAGGAATCCCTTTTCCACAAAGAGATATTCATGTTTACAATAAATAATTATATTTGAAAATGATAAAAAAGATCCTGCGTTAGCCAATAATGCAGGATTTTTATTAAGCTATTGCTCAACTTTCTTTTGGGAATATTGCTGAATAAAATCTTTTAAAACTTGATAATCATTTTCTTTAAACTCAGCTTCTGTAAAAACATATTCAAAGAAGAATTACTGGCCTTTTCTTTCCAGTTTTTCATTGAATTCAAATTCAATCTTTATAAATTCATTCATGGGATAGAAGTAAAATTGTAAGCAAAAATATAGAAATTAATCCACATTCTGCAGCAACTCCAGAGCCTTCATCATATCAATACCCTTACCCAGGGTGGGTTTAAACAAATCTCCTTTTTCCTTTATTCTTTCCAGACTGTTATCAATAGTAAAATCAGTAGGCTTCAATCCCGGTCTCAGCTCATCCCATTCCACTGGCATGGAAACAGATGCTCCCTGTTTTGGCCTCAGGCTATATGCGCTAGCCAGAGTTTGTCCGGTTCGGTTTTGGAGATAGTCCAGATAAATTTTTTTATGATCCCTTTTTTGAAGGCTTCTTTCTAAAGTAGTAATCTTCGGTAACCTGTCATTCACCTGTTTCATGAGTAGATGTGCGAAATCTTTTACCTGGTCAAACTCGTACTTGCCACCCATCGGAATATAAATGTGAATTCCTGTACTCCCTGAAGTTTTGCAATAGCCTTTTATTTTGATGGTTTGTAAAACTTCATTCACCTGAAGTGCTGTCTCAATAACCTCATCAAACGTGTTTTTTGCTGAAGGATCGAGATCCAAAACCAGATAATCTGGATGTTCCAGATCCGGCAGAGAGCTATTCCACGGATTGAGGTCTATGCATCCTAAATTATTGAGATAAGCTAACGTTGCCTTGTCGTTACAGTACATATAATCAATGTACTTATCATTCGATTCGGAGTATACTTTTGTAGTTTTTATCCAGTCGGGAATATGATCCCCGGCGTCTTTCTGATAAAAGCCCTGTTCTTCAATTCCATTGGGAAAACGGTTGAGGGATAATGGTCTGTTTTTTAAGTAAGGTAAAATATAATCTGCTACCGACTGATAATAATCGATCACATCACCTTTAGTAATACCATCTTTTGGAAAATAGATCTTATCCTGATTAGTGAGTTTTACATGATGCTTGTTCAGTATCATCTCAGTTTCTTTTTCAGAAGGTTTATTTCTTTTAGAAGTGGCTTTTGCTTTCATTCCTTTAGGTTTTTCGTTTTGACTGTTAAGGCTTTTAATTTCTTCAGGTTCTTTATCTTCACGAATGGCAATAAAAACCGGATGCCGGAAGATTCCGTCTTTAGTAATTTCAGAATATTTAATCTCACCTACCAGTTCGGGTCTTATCCATGTTACCGGCATATTCGTTTTAGGGACACTTTCAAAGGGTGAAGATTTTATGATCAATTTCTGAAGCCTTCCGTAAAGTTCTTTTAAAGAATTTTGGTTGAATCCCGTTCCTGTATGGCCGCAATAGGTAAGCTTATGGTCAATATATTTTCCTAAAATTAAGGCTCCAAAACCCTTGCGTGAGCCTCTTGGTTCTGTAAAACCGCAGATAATAGCTTCATCAGTATTAGTGAATTTTATTTTAAGCCAGTCACTGGTTCTTTGATTTTCTATATATTGGCTGCTGGCCCTTTTAGCGATCATCCCTTCCAGTTTCAATTTTTTCATCTGATCAAAAAACTCAATCCCTTTTTCAGGGATATGATCACAGTATTTAATGGTTTCAGTTTCAATCAGGGCTTCTTTTAAAAGCTCCTTTCGCTGGATAAGAGGGAGCTCCTCTGTTGAGTGGCCATTGAGCCATAGGATGTCAAAAACCTGATAAGCAAGAGCTAAATTGGGATTATCGCCAATTTGCTGTAAAAGTTGAAAACTGGGCTTTCCCTGATCGTCATAGGCTACAATTTCCCCGTCCAGAATCATAGGATGCTTTTGTTTTTTGAAATCACGGGCTACGTTTTCAAATTTTGATAAAAATGAAATTCCGTTTCTGGAATAGAAGAGAGGTTCTTCATGGCTGAGATCAGCTATCGCTCTGTAACCGTCCCATTTTATTTCAAAAACCCAGTCCTTATCATTAAAAGCTTCTTCAGAAAGCTTCGCCAGCATAGGCCTGATAAAGGTTTTTAATTTTTTTTCGTTGGTTAAAGAGTTAAAGCTTCTGAAAGGTTTTTCTGAAGTTATGACTTCTTTTTTGCGTTTATTTTCAGGCTTTTTTTTTCCTCTAAAAATTGGGTGACTAAAGATTTTGAGGAAGTATTTTCTTCAGCATCATAAGGACTTTCAGCAAATTCGTCTTTATGTTTAATTAATAGCCATGCATTATTTTCTGCATTTTTCATCTTAACTAAAGCAAACTCACCTTTCAGCTTTTTACCGTGTAAGATAAACTTTAATGACCCGGAATGGAGTTCTTTCAACAGTTCCTTTTCATCAGAAAGCTTAGTGTTTTCTTCCAAAGGTTCATAAGTTCCGCTGTCCCATACTTCCACTTGCCCCGCTCCGTAATTTCCTTCGGGGATATTTCCTTCAAAATCTTTGTAGTCATAAGGATGATCTTCCACCATCATCGCCAGGCGTTTATCCTGTGGATCTAATGATGGGCCTTTAGGCACTGCCCAGCTTTTCAGAACACCTTCCATCTCCAACCGGAAATCATAGTGAAGCCTCGATGCTGCATGTCTCTGAATCACAAAAATCAATTTGTTTTTGCTCTTCTTTGTTTTTCCCTTAGGTTCACTGGTTTCATCGAACCTTCGTTTTTTATGATAATCTTTGAGAGCCATTATAATGCAGATTTAGAGTTAGAATTATTCAGACTGGCCTTCAACTGGGCCATCAGGTCAATCACTTTGCCTTCTTTAGCAGGCTGAGCTTTGTGAGCTTTTATATTTTTACCTTTCGCTTTCTGCTTAATAATCTTCATCAGATCATCAGAATACGTATCTTTATACATAGCAGGATCAAAATCCTGTGAAAGCTGTTTGATAAGGCTTACCGCCATTTTTAGCTCTGCTGGTTTCGGAGCTTTATGAGCAGGAATTTTTAAATCCGAATAACTTCTTATCTCCTGATCGAATCTCAGGCGGTTCAGAACCAGAATATCATCATTATATGGGCGTATCATTCCGATTGTTTCGCTTTCGCGGAGAACGAAAGTTCCTATTCCGACCATTTTTGTTTCTTCAAGTGCTTTTAGCAATAACCTGTATGCATTTTCACCATTTTTCTGAGGTTCCAGATAATAGGGAGTTTCAAAATAGACACTGTCTACTTCCACTTCCTTTACAAACTGGTCAATAGAAAGTATTTTTGTCTTTTCGGGACTTGCAGCTTCATAATCTTCTTCATCCAGAATGATGTATTTGTCATCCATGAGATAGCCTTTGACAATATTTTCCCATTTGACTTCTTTTCCCGTATTTTCGTTCACTCTTTTAAATCTAATATTGGAAAAATCAGATTTATCGAGCATATCAAGGTCCAATTTGCTGGTTTCCGTGGCAGAGTAAATCTTAACGGGGATGTTTACTAAACCGAATCCAATGGCGCCATTCCAAATTGCTTTCATTGTCTTACGTTTTTAAAAATCAAGCAATTAATATGCCGTTGAAAGCTCATGTGGTATGTGTTTGTATGCTTTTTGTCAAATGACAATTGTTTTACAGACATACTTTTATACCTTTATATTTTCCAATTTGTGGGCAAATAATCATGGATGAACTTTTTAATTACATCAAAAAATTTGGCGTACTGAGTAATCAGGAAGAACTTCTCATCGCTGAAGGAGTCCAGGAGATTACCGTAAAGAAAGGTGACAGTTTTGTAGAAGCAGGAAAAGTAAGTAAAAAGATTGCTTTTGTGAAGGAAGGAGTCTTCAGGTCTTTGTATTATAATAAGCAGGGTGATGATTTTACCCGGTATTTTATCTATGAAGGACGGTTCATTGGAGATTTCCAGGGTTTTACAGACCAGGTTTCTTCTCACGAATATATTGAAGCGGTAACCGATGCTGTACTGTTTGTGATTGATTGGGATCATTTTAAAATCCTGGAAAAAGAAATTGCAATATGGCCTGTCCTATTTGCGAGAATTCATGTCTTTGTAGCGGAAAATAAACTTAAGGTAGCGAGTATCATGCTGAACCAGGATGCCAAAGCCCGCTACATTCATTTTTTAAACCATTATCCCGGCCTGGCTAACAGAGTTCCTCAATCTATGCTGGCTTCTTACCTCGGGATTACACCCTCTTCCTTAAGCCGGATCAGAAGAAATATTTTATAGTATTTAAGCAGATAATACCTATTTCCATAGGAAGCAGAATATAGGTCGTCTCCTACAATGATCAATCACTAGACTTTATTTAAAACAGACGTACATTATACATTATACAATTTAAAATCCACGCTTTTTGCCAAATGACAATGGCCTTGCTGTCCGGCTGGTCTAATTTTGCAGTATAAAATTAAAAATATGGATATTGTATTAGGATTACAGTGGGGTGATGAAGGAAAGGGAAAGTTTATTGACCTTATCAGTGAAAACTATGATATTACAGCACGTTTTAATGGAGGTTCCAATGCTGGACACAGCATACAGCGAAACGGAAAAAGAATTACCCTTAAAATGATTCCTTCGGGGATCTTTATGAAAACAGTACAGAATGTTATTGGAACAGGAACCGTTCTGGATCCTGTAAGTTTTAAAAAAGAAATACTGAATCTTCAGGTATTTGACCAAACCTTACAGCCGGAGAAAAATATAATTATTTCCAGAAAAGCTCATTTGGTATTACCCACTCATAAATTTCTGGATATTTTTATGGAGGAAAGCCCGGAATATACCACGATAGGTACAACAAAAAATGGAATTGCGCAGGCTTATTCCAATAAAATACTAAGACAAAATCTTAGGGTTGGGGATCTGTTTTCATCAGATTTCCAAACGAGAATAATACATATTTTAGAGAGAGACTATAAAATGCTGACAGGCAATGGGATGGTTTTACCTTCTTTTGAGGAGATGAGCAAAGAGTTCTTTGAAGCGGTAGATTTTCTTAAGAGATTCAACTGTACAGAAACTGAAATCTATTTAAATACCGCTTTAAATGAAGGGAAAAGTGTATTGGCAGAAGGGTCTCAGGCAGCCATGCTGGATATCGATCACGGTACTTATCCATACGTAACCTCTTCGTCTACTACGGCGGCGGGAGCCTGCAGCGGATTAGGTATTTCACCGAAAAAAATGGGGGAGATCTATGGGATTGCAAAAGCCTACTGTACAAGGGTAGGAAATGGAATGTTTCCTACAGAGCTTTTTGATGAATTGGGGGAAGAGATCAGGATAAAAGGAAATGAATTCGGTTCTAATACAGGAAGGCCACGTAGAATAGGCTGGTTAGATTTACCTGCTTTACAATATGCTGTAATGATCAATGGAGTTACCCAACTGGTGTTGACGAAAGCTGATGTTTTAAGTGGATTAAAATCAGTAGCTATTTGTACACACTATGAACTGGAAGACGGAACAACAGAAAAGGTTTCCGCAATACTTCCGGATAATGCAAAACCGGTACTGAAATGGATGGAAGGATGGAATGCAGATTTTCACAATATGCAAAATACCTCCGAACTGCCCAAAGAATTAAATGATTTTGTATCGTTTTTAGAGGCAGAATTGGGTATTCCGGTAGCGTATCTTTCTATAGGCCCGGGAAGAGAGCAGATTTTGAAAATGAAATAAACTGGACTAAGATTTTAATTTAATGCAATGATTTTCAAAGTGTTTGTAATTTTGACTTATCCCTGAGATAGCTAATGGTTCTATCATAATTATTTCCGGGAATATTTGCTTTATCTAAAATGAAATTCAGTTGATAAGGATTTGATGTTATATAAATATATTGGTCATCCAGAATGCAATAGGTTATCATTTCCCAGTTGAATATAAATTCAGCTTTATAATTTTGAAATCTGAAATATGTTTCAGTAAATTCCCATAGTACATCTTTGGAATTTAGATTAAGATCCTTCGTTTCTTTATCTAATATTTGGCTGAAAGTCTTTTTGTGTTTCCGGTACGTTACAATATAGTTGATACACGAGAAAATATAAAACAAACCAAAACCAAGAAATAGGAATCCGAAAAAATCTTTGCGGAAGAGCATAAATGAAGCCAATATTGTGAAGAAAATTCCCCAGATAAGATTCCTGTTATTTTTAGATAAGTTTTTTTTCCAAATTCTTGCGAATTCATACTGATTAATTTGTTGTAGAATTTCTTCAGAATTAGGTGTGTTATAGCTAAGAGTTTCTTTCATTATTATGAGTCTTTGTACGAGATAAAAAAAGCGGGGCATTTACCCCGCTTTATATTTATGCTTTTAAATTCAATTTAATTTCAAGCTCATCGAGCTGTGCATCAGCAATGGACGCCGGTGCGTCTATCATCACATCACGTCCTGAGTTATTCTTAGGAAAGGCGATATAATCTCTGATCACCTCATTTCCGTCAAGGATAGCCACTAAACGGTCAAATCCGAATGCCAGGCCACCATGTGGAGGTGCTCCGTACTTGAATGCGTTCATCAGGAATCCAAACTGAGCTTCAGCTTCTTCTTTTGTGAACCCTAACAGATCAAACATTTTAGACTGTAAATCTCTGTCAAAAATTCTGATTGATCCACCCCCAATTTCATTTCCGTTCAATACCATGTCATAAGCATTGGCTCTTGCTTTACCAGGATCAGTTTCCAATAAGTGGATATCTTCCGGTTTTGGAGATGTGAAAGGATGGTGCATTGCATGGAATCTTTCAGTGTCTTCATCCCATTCCAATAGAGGGAAGTCAACCACCCAAAGAGGAGCAAATACATTTCCTTTTCTTAACCCTAAACGGTTTCCAAGCTCCATTCTTAAAGCAGAAAGCTGTGCTCTTACTTTATTTTCATTTCCGGAAAGGATTAACATTAAGTCCCCTTCCTTCGCCCCGAACTTTTCAATGATCTTTGCAAGGTCTTCCTCATTGTAGAATTTGTTCACGGATGAGGTCTTCACACCATCATTCTGGAATTTTGCCCATACCATTCCTGAGGCACCAACCTGTGGACGCTTTACCCAGTCTACAAGCTCATCAATCTGTTTTCTTGTATAGTCTGCACATCCTTCTACATTAATTCCCACAACCAGCTCAGCTTCATCAAATATTTTGAAATCTTTTCCTTTTACCAGCTCATTAAGCTCTACAAACTCCATCCCGAAACGGATGTCCGGTTTGTCGTTTCCATATTTTCTCATCGCATCTGCGAAAGTCATTCTTGGGAAATTTCCAAATTCCTGACCGGTAATATCTTTTATAAGAGTCTTAGTCATTCCTTCAAAAACATTCATTACGTCTTCCTGTTCTACGAAAGCCATTTCGCAGTCTATCTGTGTAAATTCCGGCTGTCTGTCTGCTCTTAAATCCTCGTCACGGAAACATTTTACAATCTGGAAATATTTATCCATTCCACCTACCATCAAAAGCTGTTTGAAAGTTTGTGGAGACTGTGGTAATGCATAAAACTGCCCCGGATTCATTCTGCTTGGAACCACAAAGTCTCTGGCTCCTTCCGGCGTAGATTTAATTAAAACGGGAGTTTCCACTTCAATAAAACCTTCATCAGATAAATAATTTCTTACTTTCTGTGCCATTTTGTGACGGAAGATCAGCTTTTCTTTTACAGGATTTCTTCTGATATCAAGGTAACGGTATTTCATTCTTAACTCTTCTCCACCATCTGTTTCATCTTCAATCGTAAAAGGCGGAAGTTGTGAATTATTAAGAACCGTCAGCGTTTCTACTAAAAGTTCAATTTCTCCTGTTGGAATATTGGGATTCTTACTTACCCTTTCAATGACTTTTCCGGAAACCTGAATTACAAATTCGCGGCCTAATTTCTTAGCTTCTTCCATTAATTGTGCTGAAGAGCGATCCTGGTCAAAAACCAGCTGAGTAATGCCGTAACGATCTCGAAGATCTATCCAAATCATAAATCCTTTATCACGGATAGTCTGTACCCATCCTGATAGTGTAACTTGTTCATTCAGATTTTTTAGAGATAGTTCTCCATTGGTGTGTGATCGAAACATAATTATTTGTTTAAAGTTCAATGTTTAAGGTTCCTATCCGAACCTTGTTTTTTTCGAGGGCAAAGATAAGGTTTTTACAGGTTTTATAAACAAAAAAACTTCCTTTCGGAAGTCTTGTATATTTTTAATGAATGTTAATTTTTTACTGCCCCATGCTCTATCAGGAGTTTGGCTGTTTCTTCAGTTTTTCCTATTTCTGCTAATTCCAGTGGAGTTTTGTCTTTACATTTCTTATTGATATTTACTTTATTGTCCAGTAGAAACTTGACAAGAGTTCTACTTCCATATAATGAACTGAATCCAAGTGGGCTATATGCTTCCTGGCCAATTGTAAAACACTTATTGTAATCTCCGGGAGCAAACTGTTTTTTAAATGCAGCTATATTATCAGAATTGATTGCTCTCATTTTCGCTTGGGAAAGTTGTTGTGCAGAAAGCATACCTGCAGATAATGATATTCCAAATAGAAAGAGTGTAGAGATTATTTTTTTCATAAGAACTATTTTTAAGAATATACAAATCTAACTAAATTTTATTATCAATTGCTAAGTTTTATTAATAATTATACTGTCTTATATAGCGTATTGATTAGAAAATAATAAAAATATTTATGTAAAAAAAACTTTCTTTATTGTCATCTGGAAATGTTGAATAAAAAGAAAACTTTCCCTATGCTAAGTCTTAATTGTTTTTGAATTGATATTTTTGTCAGGTAAACCCAAAATATAATGACAAAATATATCAATTTCATAAAAAAAGCCCTGAGCGGAGAAGAAGTAGACTATACTAAAGTAAGTATAAGAAATGCCGTGCTTTTTTTAGCGATACCTATGATGCTGGAAATGGCAATGGAATCTGTATTCGCTTTAGTTGATCTGTATTTTGTCGGACATTTGAAAGAGAGCGGTTTTGCCATTCAGACGGTAGGCCTTACAGAATCTGTACTTTCTGTAATGTATTCTATTGCTATCGGAATGAGTATGGCAGCAACAGCACTGGTGGCGAGACGAATTGGAGAAAAAAATCCGGAGCAGGCTTCCAGAAGTGCTGCACAGGTTTTATTGGTTTCATTTGTTATAACATTTGTTTTAAGCCTGCTAGGTGTTATCTATGCAGAAGAAATTTTAATCCTGATGGGCTCGAAACCTGAAGCAGCTGCTTATGGTAAAGACTTTACGAGAATTATGATGGGAAGCAGTACAGTCATTATGCTCTTGTTTTTAATTAACGGGATTTTCAGAGGGGCAGGAAATGCTATGATTGCCATGAAAAGTTTATGGATCGCCAATATAGCCAACATTATCCTTTGTCCTATTTTAATTAAGGGATTGGGGCCGGTTCCGGCAATGGGACTTACCGGAGCTGCATTGGCCACAACAATAGGGCGAAGTATTGGAGTACTGTACCAGCTGTATCATCTTTTGATTGCAGATACCCAGATCAGGATTAGGATGGATTATTTTAAACCGGATCTGGCTTCTATAAAATCTATTATAAAAATTGCAACACCCGGGATTTTTCAATTTGTGATTGCTTCATGCAGCTGGATTTTTCTTGCAGAGCTGGTAGCCACCACGGGAGGGGAAAATGCTTCCGCAGGCTATCAGACAGCACTAAGGCTGATGATGTTTTTTATGCTTCCGGCCTGGGGACTAAGTAATGCTGCTTCTACTTTGGTAGGGCAAAATATGGGAGCCAATGAAATGGTAAGAGCAGAGCAGGCGGTCATGAAAACGGTGAAGTATAATGTAATTTTCATGTTAGCCGTCAGCTTGATATTCCTTTTAATGGGTAATTTTTTGGTGAGTTTCTTTACTCAGGAAACCGAGATCATGGAATTTGCAAAGAATGCCCTTCACATTATGAGTATAGGATTTATTTTTTACGGAATAGGTATGGTGATGATCAATGCCTTTAATGGAGCCGGAGATACCTGGACACCCACATGGGTTAATCTTTTTGGATTCTGGCTGTTTCAGATTCCTTTGGCTTATTTTCTTGCCAAGCATTTTGGATTGGGACCAAAAGGAGTTTTTATTTCAATTCCGGCAGCGGAAACGCTTATTACCATTGTAGCCTTTATTTTATTTAGAAGAGGAAAATGGAAAAACGTTAAAGTATAATAAACATGAAGGAATATAGCTGGATTTTGGAATGAACGAAATCCGGTTTTATCAGTTTTTAACATTGTAACCGATTGGAATTTAATAGTATATTCCCTATATTCGTAGAACAACAAATATTTAATACTATGGGAAAAGGAGACAAAAAATCTAGAAGAGGTAAAATTAATTCAGGAAGTTATGGGAAAAAGAGACCTAGGAAAGCTTCAAGATCTATTGTAGCCTCTGAAGAAAAAGCTAAGAAATAGTATAAGTAAAAAAGACCGGAGAAATTAATCTCCGGTCTTTTTTTATAACAAATTAAACTAATTATTTTCCAAAAATATTTCCAAGAATACTTCCCAGGCCTCCTTGCTGTTGTTGGTTATTACCTCCGCCACCAAGTACACTTCCCAGTATATCATTCAATGGATTTCCTGATGATTGAGATTGTCCGCCATTCCCCAGTACGCTGCCAAGAATGTCATTTAAAGGACTTGATTGCTGAGTCTGCGCCTGGCTGGATGCATTTCCAAGAATTCCACCCAGAAGATCACCTAAACCTCCGGCACCTACATTGTTTTGTTGCTTTTGTTGGCCAATATATCCCATTACTACAGGAGCTAGCATTGCCAGGATTGGTCCCAGTTTGTCTATTGAAATTCCGGTATTTTGGGAAAGCTGATTTTCTACAGTACTTTTTTGTCCTCCAAAAATGTGATCAAGAATAGACCCACCTTCAGCCTGTCTTGCTTCAACTTGTGAGGCATCATCTAAAATACTTCCATTATGATCTTTATCAAGAGCATTGTTTAAAGCTTCCGCTTCCTTAGCATCCTGAGATTTATTTCTTAAATAAGAAATGATAAGAGGAGTGGCTACTGCCAATAAGGCGATGACCTGATTTTTGCTGATTCCAAATTTGTTTTCAGCCTGTTCAGCAACCTGGTTGCTGGTGTTCCCTGTAAGTAGGTCGATTAAGCTCATTTTTTGTGTTTGTTTAAAGTATTAACTATCTCAAAGTTATCAAAAAATATGGTTCATAAAATTTCTTAAGGTCATAATTATTGTTAAAGTTTTCTGATCTCTTTTTCAGTAAAACCTTTGCTTTTTAGAAGCTCAATATATATTTCGGCTTCTTCGGTCATCCAGAACATGATGTCGGGAGCTTTTCTCCGATCTATTGTGAATTCCAGAATCCCCACATTATTATTCATCCATGGAAACATATAATATTTCAGTCCGCCTTTATAGTTTTTATAGTTACCAAAATCCTGTCCTTTTTCAGTTGATGAAACAATCTGAAGAGCTACTACATAGAAAAGAGGAATGAAAAGACATACCCATGAAAGTTTTTTCACCCACGGATATTGTACCTGAGATAATCCATAGCCTATGGATAATGCAAAAATCATGTTGAAAGGGATAAAGAAAACGTAATTATCCGTGACAGCATAAAATGTTGCAAAACCATACACGCATAGCGACGCAGTAAAGAAAACAAAAAACATTTTCTTATTTGACCGGTATAAAAAATAGATCCCGGCAATACCGAAAAGTGCAAACACATTAAAATTATAAACGATGTAGACTACAGACTTGATGAGGTCCTGAAGGTATTCTATAAAAGTTTTTTTAAATGAATTGGAAAGCCAATCGCCACGTTCAGAAAAATAAGGTGAACTTAAAGATAGCCCCTGAGAAACATTCAGAACGGTAATGGAGCCGAAAATCAGTAAAAAAATCAATAAAGATGAATAAACATACTTACTTTCTTTTCTGAAATAATAGAGAAATAATATAAAAGCAGGAATAAGCAGGATATTCTGAATATGCACCCAAAGGCTGATAGCAAAAAAGAATCCCGCTAAAATGATGTGTACTTTCTTTTGCTCTATAAAACTTTTGACCAGGGAGAAAAAGAAAAGACTTAGCCACAGTGAATTATAGGTATACACCTCTACAATTTCTGCATTTTTCCAAAACGTAAAACTAAAACCAAAAATAAATGCCGCCGCAACAGAAGCCCATTCCAGTTTTGTAATACTTTTTACGGTAAGATAGATCACTGAAACAGTAAGTGCTCCTGAAGTAATAATTAAAAGCCGGCTGGCTTCTATAGCATTAAGCTCTGTAATATTCTTAATGAAAATAGCGGTATTGAGATAGAGAAAATGAGTGGTAGCCGTAGCCGTTGTCTCAAAATCACCCTGTTCTACAGGAAGAACAAAACCAATAGCATCAGCAAAAGGTATTCTCGTAAAACTGCCGAGATAGTAAATAAGTAAAAAAATGAAAAATATAAAACCTGCAGATAAATATTTATTCATGCTTAGTTCTTTACAATAGGGACATTAGAGCATGCTTCTCCGAACATCAGTGATTTTACAAGTGGTTTTAGCTGCTCTACCAGCTCGATATAGGCATTTTCCGGAATTTCTTTATCTGAGCATCCTTTTACTAAGACTCTTTTTCCTCTCATATCCTCAAAATCATAAGTCTGAATAGCATTGTGCATCAGAATTACTTCCAGGTCCTCACGGTTCCCGAAAACTATTTTTTTAGCAACATCTGTAATCCTGGCTGTCAATACAAAATAAGCCCAGAGAGGAATAATTGTATCTACAGAATTATAGATGTAAATATAAGCATCCTTGTATTCTTCAACATTGATGAGTTCTACTTTTTCACGGAAATCTTTTTCTTTCAGGATCATTTCCTGGAACAAAAAATCTTTAAGGTCAATGCCTTTTCTCTGTCCTTTTGGAACCAAAGTACTAAGGTCAAAATTGACAAGGCCGCTTTCCGCAACTTTATTTCGGATTTCAAATTCTTCTGACATTTTTATCATTATCTTTGAACAAATTTACAAATTAAGATCAATATATATTTTAATTTGTTCTCTATCCTTACCATAGAAACCGCCCATGATTCATAATGATCCGATAATGGAAGGGGTATCGTGAGGTATTAAAAAACAAATAATAAAGATTTCGGAAGAAATGAAATATTACATTATTGCAGGAGAAGCTTCCGGTGATCTGCATGGGAGCAATTTGATGAAAGCTTTAAAACAAAAAGATCCGAATGCGGAATTTCGGTTTTGGGGCGGAGATCTGATGGAAGCTCAGGGTGGAACACTGGTTAAACATTACCGTGATCTTGCTTTTATGGGTTTCCTGGAGGTGGTTATGAATTTAAGGACCATCCTGAATAATATTGCATTCTGCAAAGAAGATATCAGAAACAACAGACCGGATGTTTTAATATTGGTAGACTATCCAGGTTTCAATTTAAGAATTGCCAGATTTGCCAAGGAATTGGGAATCAAAGTGATCTATTATATTTCTCCACAACTTTGGGCCTGGAAGGAAGGTCGTGTAGAAACCATCAAAAAATATGTAGATGAAATGATGGTTATTCTTCCGTTTGAAGAGGGTTTTTACAGAAAACATGGTGTTCATTCCCATTTTGTAGGACATCCTTTGCTTGATGCTATTTCCGATCTTAAAGAAATCAGTACTGAACAGTTTAAGAGGGAAAACGGACTGAATGACAAAGAAATTATAGCCCTTCTACCGGGTTCCAGAAAACAGGAGGTGGAAAAAATGCTTGAAATAATGCTTTCAGTAAGGCCTCATTTCAAAAACTACCAGTTTGTGATCGCCGGAGCGCCAAGTCTTCCGAAAGAGTTTTATCAAAAATATGTGGATGACAATGTTCATTTTGTCTCTAACAGAACTTATGACGTATTGAGGTGTTCAAAAGCTGCTCTTGTAACTTCCGGAACGGCTACCCTGGAAACAGCCCTGCTGAATATTCCTGAAGTAGTCTGCTACCGGGGCAGTACAATTTCTTATGCCATCGCCAAAAGATTAGTGAAAAATATCAATTATATTTCTTTAGTCAACCTGATTATGGACAGGGAAGTGGTAAAAGAACTGATCCAAAATGACCTGAACACTAAAAATCTGGTGAACGAACTTACCAAAGTTTTAGAAGGAGAAAAAAGAGAGCAGGTCCTGAATGATTATAGTCTTTTAAGAGAAAAGCTGGGAGGTAAAGGAGCCAGTGACCATGCGGCTGAGGTGATTTTGAAAATCTGAAACTTCATATAACGAATTCTTTGAGAATTTAAATTACTTGTGAAAATGAATCATTTTAAAAACTTTTTCTTACTTTTTGTATGTACATTTTTGTTCTCAAAAAGCTTTGCTCAGGAGAATATTCCAAGAGATAAAGTTCAGATATTCTATTATGGCTGGTATGGAAATCAGGCAGCAGATGGTGGCCTTCAGCATTGGAACCATGAGATTATCCCTCATTGGAGTAACCCCAAATGGAATAATCTGGGACATTATAAAGGAGGTGATGATATTGGAGCCAATTTTTATCCTGCTTTAGGAAACTACAGCTCTAATGATGTCAAGATCATTGAGAAACATATGAAAATGATCAAAGAATCCGGTGCTGGTGTTGTGGTTATCAGTTGGTTGGGGAAGGATTCTTTTACCGATAAAAGTGTCTCAAAATATTTAGACATTGCAGATCGTTTTAATCTGAAAATAGCATTTCATATAGAGCCGTTTTATAAAACAATTACGGAGCTCAGAGATCAGCTTTCGTACCTTGTTGAAACCTATTCTCCCCATCATGCCTTTTATAAAAAAACCGGTAAACCGATGTTTTACGTTTATGACAGTTATAAAATAGCTCCGGAAGAATGGGCAAAGCTTCTTTCTAAGAATGGAGAAAAAACAGTACGTGATACGGATCTTGATGCTCTTTATATTGGGTTATGGGTAGAGGAAAAGGATGCTGCTTTTTTTGAAACTTCCGGATTTGATGGTTTTTATACTTACTTTGCGAGTGAAGGTTTTGTATATGGAAGCACTACTTCAAACTGGGATTTTCTTTCCAGATTTGCCAAAGACCATAAGCTGATTTTTATACCCTGTGTAGGACCGGGATATTCTGACACCAGAATAAGACCATGGAATGAAGCTAATTTTAAAAGCCGTGGAAATGGAAAATATTATGAAAATATGTTTGATGCTGCCATAAAAGTAAAGCCTGAGTTGATAGGAATTACATCTTTTAACGAGTGGCATGAAGGCACACAAATAGAACCTGCGATTCCTAAAAAGACCGGAAATTTCAAATATGAAGATTATGGTAAAGATCCATGGTTGTACATTAAGGAAACAAAGCGTTTAACGGATAAATTTTTAAAAGAAAAATAAAAAACTTTTTATATAAAGACGGTTTTATAGCAAAAAAACAAGCGCTCTGTTAATCTCTTTAATGAGATATAGAGCGTTTTTCAGTGATCACAGAGTTGATGTTCAATTGATTTAATTCCCTACTTTGGTAATACAATTGATTGAAAAATGTGAACAAACAGCCTCTTCTCATTGTAACATTATGTTTTATCCTTGGAATTCTTTTTCAGGATAATTTCCCGTTGGGAAGTATTGCAGTTTATTACGGCATTGTTCTTTGCGTTGGAATTTTAATTTCCCTGTTTTTTTATTCCTATTTTTTGAACAAATCTAAACCGGTTTTGCTGGGTTTGCTGTTTTTTGGACTGGGAATCATTTTTCATTTTTTCAATACCTTTTCTCCTGTTACAGAATTAACTGTCAGGGAAAAGGAAACCGTTATTTTCAATATTTCCCAGAAATTAAATACAACAGCGAAGTATAAAAAGTATGAAGGAGTAGCCATGGTGGGAAAAAACAGCTTCAATACCATTTTATATATTCCAAAAGACACTCACGAGCTTGATTTTAAACATTATTACAAAGCTGAAGCTTACCTGGCAAGAATAAAACCTCCGAAGTATGATTTTCAGTTCAATTACGCACGGTACCTCAAGCGGAAAAATATTGAATATCAGTGCTATCTTTCAAAAGGTATTTCTTCAGCTGAAAAAAAAGGCGTAAGTTTTTTTGATAGAGTAAAGCAACAGAGACTCGAGATCCTGCAAAGAATTGATAACACCGGAATGTCTGAGAAAGCAAAAACTTTTTTAAAAGGGATTATCCTTGCAGACCGCACAGAAATTGATGCCGGAACAGTTCGGGATTTCAACAGGTCCGGCCTGATTCATTTACTGGCTATTTCAGGAACTCATATTGTGGTGATCTTTGGGATGTTTTATTTTTTACAGGTCCGGTGTATACCTTTGCGTTTAAGAAGATATGCTATAATTTTCAGTTTGGTTTTTATCTGGCTTTTTGCAGGCTTTATAGGCTTTGGAAACTCTGTTTTACGGTCCTGTATGATGCTGACGATATATTTTATTTACGTTTTGCTTCAGAGAAAACCGGATCTGCTGCATGCTTTGGGGTTATCGGCATTTATTATTCTTGTTTTTGATACCCGGCAGTTTTTCGATATAGGATTTCAGCTTAGCTTTTTGGCTGTTTTAGGAATTTTTTGGTTAAATCAGCCTCTTTTGAATAGATTTCCAAAGCAGGATCAATATTGGAAAAAACTAATTTTTAATACGGTTACAATTTCTATTGCTGCACAGCTTGCCACACTTCCTTTGGTTTTATATTATTTTCATCAGTTTTCCCTTATTTCGGTCATTGCCAATTTTATTATTGTTCCTTTTTCGGAAGTCATTATTGTATTTTCATTTTTAATGACGGTTCTTATTGCTTTTAAGGTTGATTTTATGTTCATTAATACGGTGTATGACAATGGTATATTGCTGTTACTAAAGGTGATCCATTGGTTTGCAGAAGTAGATGTATTGTTTTTCGAAAATATACCTGTGAATTTGATGGAAGTAGTGTCAATGTTGGGAGTGGTATACTTGCTAAGAGCTGTGATTTTACATTGTAATTTTAAAAGTTTTATGAGGCTTTCAATGTCTGTTTTAGTCTTTTTCATAGTAAGAACGGGGAGCAATGTGTTTGAAAACCAGAGAGAAGAAGTGTTGTTTCACGATTTTAATACTAATAAAGTGTTTCTGGTGAAGAAAGGAAATAAGGCCTGTTTTTGGATTTCGGATGTATCTGATCAGGAAAAGATAATCCGATATTTTATCAATCCTTACTGTTCATCAAGGAGGATCGTACATTTTGAGATAAAAAGCTTGCCTCCATCTGTCAGGAAAATTGTTTTTCAGGATCATATTTATGAAATAAAATAGGATGGTGTCTTCATGTTTTCATTATGCTCTGTTTATCGTTGCGTGCTCTTATTTAGAAAGATTACAAACTGGTTATATGTGAGATTTCTCACTTTTCAATATTGTTAACATTCCTTAATTTTGTGGGAAATTCAAATTTAAACTTATATGGCAGGTTTAACGAGTTCTACGATAGGTAGAAAATATGCTATGGCATTATCAGCTATGTTTTTGCTGATTTTTCTTATACTGCATTTGACGACCAATTTGTTATCAGTTCTTAATAAGGACGCCTTTAACACGGCATCTGACTTTATGGGCTATAATCCTTTTGTGCAGTTCTTAATGCAGCCTATTCTTGGTTTTGCAGTAATTTTCCATTTTGCGATGGGGTTTGTACTGGAAATTAAGAATAATAAAGCGCGTCCGGTAAAGTACGCAGCAAACAATGCTTCTGTGAATTCTTCATGGATGTCCAGAAATATGATTATTTCCGGTGCTGTTATTTTAGCTTTCCTGGCGCTTCACTTGTATGATTTCTGGCTTCATGAAATTAATTACAAGTATGTGGAAGGAATAGCTCCTGATGCAGAACGTTTCTGGCCTGAACTTCATGAGAAGTTTGCTGACCTTTGGAGAGTGGCTCTGTATGTGATCTCTTTTGTACTATTAGGATTACACTTAGCTCACGGATTTCAGTCTTCATTCCAGTCTGTGGGAGCAAGACATCCAAAGTATACGCCGGTAATTAAAGCTTTCGGGAAATGGTATTCAATTCTTATTCCTGCAGGGTTTATTTTAGTGGCTGTTTTTCATTTTATAACTCAATAATATCAATATACTAGTATGAGTAAATTAGATTCAAGAATTCCAGCGGGTCCTCTTAAAGACAAATGGAAAAATCATAAAGACCATATGAACCTTGTTGCACCAAACAACAGAGATAAGATTGATATTATTGTTGTAGGTACAGGTTTGGCGGGAGGTTCCGCTGCTGCTACTTTAGCTGAGCAAGGGTACAATGTGAAAGCATTCTGCTATCAGGATTCTCCGAGGAGAGCGCACTCTATTGCGGCTCAGGGAGGGATCAATGCTGCTAAAAACTATCAGGGTGATGGTGACTCTACCTATAGATTGTTCTATGATACAATCAAAGGAGGTGACTATAGAGCAAGAGAAGCTAACGTTTACAGATTAGCTGAAGTTTCTGCCAATATTATTGACCAGTGTGTTTCTCAGGGAGTTCCTTTTGGTAGAGACTACGGTGGCCAGTTAGATAACCGTTCATTTGGTGGGGTTCAGGTAAAAAGAACCTTCTATGCAAAAGGACAGACGGGACAACAGTTGTTATTAGGTGCATATTCTGCAATGAGCCGTCAGATCGGTAAAGGAAGAATTAAAATGTACAACCGTCATGAAATGCTGGACCTTGTTATTGTTGACGGAAAAGCAAGAGGTATCATTGCAAGAAACCTGGTAACAGGTGAAGTTGAAAGACATTCTGCACACGCTGTAGTAATTGCTTCAGGAGGTTACGGAAACGTATATTTCCTTTCTACCAACGCTATGGGATCAAACGTTTCTGCAGCATGGAAGATCCACAAAAAAGGAGCTTACTTTGCAAACCCTTGTTATGTACAGATTCACCCGACTTGTATTCCTGTTCACGGAACACAGCAGTCTAAACTGACGTTGATGTCTGAATCATTAAGAAACTCCGGAAGAATCTGGGTTCCTAAAAAACTTGAAGATTCAGTAGCGATCAGAGAAGGTAAATTAAAACCTGAAAATATTAAAGAAGAAGATAGAGATTATTATTTGGAAAGAAGATACCCTGCATTCGGTAACCTTGTGCCTAGAGACGTTGCGTCAAGAGCGGCTAAGGAAAGATGTGATGCTGGTTTCGGAATCGAAAACAATGATACTAAAGAAGGTGTTTACCTGGATTTCTCCACAGAAATCATGAAGAAAGGTAAAGAAGCCGCTATCGAAAAACATATTCATAACCCAACTGACCAGCAGCTTTATGATTTGGGTAAAAGCTGGGTTGAGGAGAAATACGGTAACCTATTCGTAATGTATGAAAAGATTACGGCTGATGATCCTTACAAAACTCCAATGAAAATTTATCCGGCAGTTCACTATACAATGGGAGGTGTTTGGGTTGATTATAACCTTCAGTCTACCATTCCTGGATGTTTCGTAATCGGTGAAGCTAACTTCTCTGACCACGGAGCCAACAGACTGGGAGCTTCTGCTTTGATGCAGGGTCTTGCTGATGGATATTTCGTGCTTCCTTATACTATTGCAGATTATCTTTCTGCAGATATCAGAACAGGAGAAATCCCTACCAATTCAGGAGCATTTGATGAAGCTGAAAAGGGAATTAAAGAAAAAATTAATTTTTTCCTGAACAATAAAGGAACGCATTCAGTAGATCACTTCCATAAACAATTAGGACACATTATGTGGAATAAAGTAGGTATGGGAAGAACTCCTGAAGGATTAAGAGAAGCAATCAAAGAAATTGAAGAAGTAAGAAAAGACTTCTGGAAAAATGTAAAAGTTCCTGGTGAAGGAGAAGGGATGAACACTGAGCTTGAAAAGGCATTCAGAGTAGCAGACTTCCTTGAATTAGGACAATTAATGGCTATCGATGCACTACACAGAAATGAATCTTGTGGTGGACATTTCCGTGAGGATCACTCAACTCCAGATGGAGAAGCGGAAAGAGATGACGTAAATTACAAATACGTCGGAGCTTGGGAATATCAGGGAGAAGATATCAACGCGGAAGTGTTGCATAAAGAAGACCTGATATATGACAACATCGAGGTTAAAACTAGAAGTTACAAATAATCTCCAACCTATAAATAAAAAATTATGAGTGCAAAAAAAGGCTTACATCTTACGCTGAAAATTTGGAGACAAAAAAATAGTAAAACTAAAGGTCAGTTTGAGACCTATAAAATATCAGATGTTTCCACAGATTCTTCATTTCTGGAGATGCTGGACATCCTGAACGAAAATTTAATTAACGAAGGAAAAGAGCCGATCGCTTTTGACCACGACTGTCGTGAGGGGATCTGCGGAATGTGTTCTCTTTACATCAATGGTAGAGCACATGGCCCGGACACGGGGATCACTACCTGCCAGCTTCACATGAGAATGTTCAAAGATGGTGAGACCATCGTTATTGAACCGTGGAGAAGTGCTGCTTTCCCGGTTATTAAAGACTTAATGGTAGACAGAAGTGCATTTGACAGAGTAATGGCTGCAGGTGGTTTCGTTTCTGTAAACACTTCAGGAAATACATTGGATGCGAATGCTATTCCAGTTCCTAAAGAAGATGCAGACAGAGCTATGGATGCTGCTGCCTGTATCGGATGTGGAGCTTGCGTAGCAACTTGTAAAAACGGATCTGCAATGTTATTCGTGGGAGCTAAAGTCTCTCAGTTTGCTTTACTTCCTCAAGGTAGGGTAGAAGCGAAAAGAAGAGTGCTGAACATGGTGAAAGCTATGGATGAAGAAGGGTTCGGAAACTGTTCAAATACCGGAGCATGTGAAATAGAATGCCCTAAAGGTATTTCTCTTGAGAATATTGCAAGAATGAACAGAGAATATATGGCTGCTCTTGTAGACCAGGGATAGAATTGATTCAAATACATAAAAAGTCGTCTCCATCCGGGGACGACTTTTTTTATGCCGAATATTTCTGCTGTTAAAGTTTGTTAACTTATTAATATGCTTTGGTATTCTTTGTTTAATAAGTCTATATTTGGTGGGTAATAGAATTGCTTAATAAACAATTCTGAGACATTATAAAGAGATTGATTGTGCCTGAAACAGAATCTGAAAAGCCTGTTTTTATAGGGCGTAAGAAAATTTCTAAAAAAAATTATTAGTGTTAATTAAGAAGCCTTAAAAAGCGTATTTTTGTGTAAAATTTAAAAATTGAAATGAAAAAATATCTTTTATTGTTTATCATCGCGATTTTCGTGATGTCTTGTTCAAAAAAAGTAGAAGTAAAAGGGAAAATTACCGGTGGTGCTCCATTAGAGAGAATTGAATTTGTAGAAGCTTCAGGAGTAGGAACCCTACCTTTAATTAATATAGGTTTAGATAAAGACGGAAATTTTTCAGGAAGCTTCGAAGCTCCTAAAGATGGAATGTATGTTATTAATTATGCTAACAGACAAAACCTGATCTATCTTGAAGGTGGACAAAATGTAAATATCTCAGGAAATGGAATGACTTTCCCAAATGAATTTGTTATAACCGGAGATGCTAAAAAGAACAATGATTTTCTTCAGGCTACCCAAAAATTTTTAGGTGAGTATGGAAGTAAGCTAAACCTAAACCAATTAATGGCTGGTGATGAAGCTTCATTTTTGAAAGGAATCCATAAAGTAGAAGCTGATATCAACAAAAATGTAGATGACCTGGCTAAGAAAAATAATCCTAGTAAAGGACTTATCACCTGGAAGAAAAATGATATTAAAGTAACGATCCTTAATTTATTGGCTAATTACGAAATGTCACATGGTCCAATGGCTGGAAATATGTCATATAAAGCTTCAAAGGCTTTTAAAGACTATGAAGTAAAGCTAGAAGATGATAAAGAAGCAATGGTAAAAACAATACCGCTTTACAGACAGTATTTACTTGTAAAAATGACACCTGATTTCCAAAAGTATGCGGAAGCTAACAGTAAAGGAAAAACTGATATTACCACTTCAGAATTGTTTGCTCAGTATCTGAAGACTAAAAAGGATATCTCTCAGACTGCAAAAGATTACCTTTTAGCTTTTGTAATGGCTCAGACTGATATTCATCCGACGACTCCTGCCAAGAGAATCGATAAAATCAAAAAAATTATTGATTCAGATATTAAAGATGCTACCATTAAAAGTGATCTTCTTAAAATGCAGATGGCTATTACAGGACTTAAAATTGGAGATGCTGCTCCGGAAGCTCCTTTGGTAAAACAGGACGGAAAGTCTTATAATCTTTCTGAAAATAAAGGAAAACCTTATATGCTATTCTTTTATGCATCATGGAATCCTTACATCAGCGAAGCTACAGTGCCTGTACTGAAAGAAGTTGTAAATTTTTATAAATCTAAAATGAACTTTGTATTTGTGAATGTAGATGATACAAAAGATCAGTTTGTAAAAACCAGCAATTCTCTATTGAAAGGTATTCAGGGAGTAAATGTTTACGGAGAAAAAGGAATGGAATCTGAGATCGCTAAAAAATATGGCGTATACGGATTTAAGTTACCTTGTTTCGTAATCATAGACAAAGATGGTAAAATTGCCAGCAGATCTTTTGTTAACCTGGGAGAGCAGGAATTGGTAACTATTTTGGATAAATTGACAGGTCTTGCAGCGCCAAGAGTAGATCAGGCTCCACAGCAAATGCCACAAGGATTACAAGTGGATCCGTCTGCACAGCAACAGGCTCCGCAACCGGCAAATCCACAGCCAGCTCAGACGAAATAATAAACTTTAACATAGATGGAAACCTTATCTTCGGATAAGGTTTTTTTTTATTGTATTTTTGCAGAATTAAACCGGAAGTTTCTTTCGGCTGTATTAGAAGAAATAGAAATAGAGATGTAGGAATGAAACCTTCCGGTTTTGTCCTGCCATTAAAAGAAATTGAGTTTACGGATGAAAAAGAAGAAGAAAGATATAATTCTTGAAAATATTAAGTTATTCGGAGCAGGGGCAAAAGGTGTCGCAATTGGAAAAACGGAAGAAGGAAAAACAGTGCTGATCTCGGGAGCGGTCCCGGGAGACGTAGTCAATGCAAGAGTGAAAAAATCCAAGTCCAAATACTATGAGGCAGAAACTGTAGAAGTGGTGGAGCCTTCAGCCTTCAGAGTAGAACCTAAATGTATTCATTTTGGAACATGTGGGGGATGTAAGTGGCAGAATATGAGCTACGAAAAACAACTGGACTTCAAGCAGGAAGAAGTATACAATAATATCAAAAGAATCGGGGGTATTGACGACTTTGAAACCGTTCCGATCTTAGGTGCTGAAGAACAGTATTTTTACAGAAATAAAATGGAGTTTTCTTTCTCCAATGCGAGATGGCTTACTCAGTATGAAATAAGCTCTGAAGAAAACTTTGGCAGTAAAGATGCCCTGGGCTTTCATATTCCGGGAATGTGGAGTAAGATTCTCGATCTTAAAGAATGTTTTCTTCAGGAAGATCCTTCCAATGCAATAAGACTTGCCGTAAAACAATATGGTGTCAATAACGGACTGGATTTCTTTGATGTGAGAAATCAGGAAGGCTTCTTAAGAACCTTAATGATGAGACAGAACTCTAAAGGGGAATGGATGGTATTATTCCAGCTTTACAGAGAAGAAAAAGAAAACAGAGAAAAACTTTTCGAATTTTTATTGGAGAAGTTTCCGCAGATCAAAACTCTGGTATACGCTATTAATCCAAAACAGAATGATTCAATCTATGATTTAAATATCAATGTTTATTTCGGAGAAGGATATTTAATGGAAGAAATGGATGGGCTGAAGTTTAAGATCGGGCCGAAATCATTTTTTCAAACCAACTATAAACAGGCTTTAGAACTATATAGAAAAACATTGGAATTTGCTGATCTGAAAGGACATGAAGTGGTTTATGACCTTTATACAGGAACAGGAACTATAGCACAGTATGTAGCAAGAAATGCAAAACAGGTCATAGGAATAGAATCTGTGCAGGAAGCTATAGATGCGGCCATAGAGCATGCTGAATTAAATGGCCTTACCAACTGTACTTTCTATTGTGGTGATATGAAAAATGTTTTTAATGATGAATTCATGGAAAATCATCCTAAGGCAGATGTTTTAATCACGGATCCACCAAGAGATGGAATGCATCAGAAAGTAGTAGAGCAAATCTTAAAGCTTGCCCCGGAAAAAGTAGTCTATGTAAGCTGTAATTCAGCAACACAGGCGAGAGATCTTGCACTGATGAAAGATCATTATACGTTGGTAAAAATATTACCGGTAGATATGTTCCCACAAACTCATCATGTGGAAAACATTGCTTTATTGGTTAAAAAATAAATTTATTTAAATTTGAATCTCAAATCTTAATATGAAGTATTTTAAAATTCTCATAATGACCTGTTTTCTGACAATGCTTTGGTCCTGTGGTGGAGATGATGATATCTGTGAAAGCGGAGAGGGGACACCAAGAATGAAAGTGGCATTTAAGTCGATGGAATCTGGAAAAGCAAGAACATTAGATTCCCTAAATGTGGCTGTAGACTATGGATCCGGTAAAGTAGATCTGGGATGGCAGACAAAAATAGAATCAAGGCTTATTCCATTGAGAGTAGATGATTCTCCTTATACGGATGTGTATTTTAAGGTATCTGCCAAAGGAGCGGAATCTAAAGTTAGGGTCAAATATACGACCCAATCTACCTATGTATCTCCAGGATGTGGGATCAAAAAAGCATATGAGAATTTAACCTCAGAATTAATAACTCCCAATCCTGTTCAAAAACTGGAAGCCGGACAAAATCAAATAGAGAATGAAGACAAGACTAATCTTTACCTTCTTTTTTAGTATACTAGGAATACTGGGTCGGGCGCAAGATAAGAAAGAGACAAAAAAGGAACACCTAAAATACGAACCTAATTTTATGATTGGTTTTGATGTTCTGAATACAGGGGCTGCTTTCTTTTCGGACAGAAAATTATATCAGGGATTTATTTCTTCAAAAGTAAGAGGTAATGTTCATGCTGTTGCTGAAGCAGGATTTGAGAAAAATATATATCAGAAAAATGGATATGATGCCAAAGTAAATGGTCCCTTTGTGAAATTGGGTGCATTTTATATGTTGGCGAAAGATGCAGAAAATGAATTCAACGGCTTCTATGCGGGAGGAAAAGTAGGCGGATCATTTTATAAACAGGAATATATGGCCATACCGGTGCGTGGATTTGGGGGAAGTAGTTCTTCAGTAGCGTTTCCTTCTTCATCACAGTCTTCTTTCTGGCTGGAAGGAACATTGGGAGGCAGGGTACAGCTCTTTGAGTCTAATTTCTATATTGATGTGAATCTGCAGCCCCGCTATTTAGTATATACTACAAAACAGGACGATATATCCCCCATGATTATCCCCGGATTTGGAAGAAGTTCTTCTAAATTCAATATGGGATTTGCCTGGAATATAGCATACAAATTTTAAAAGGAGCGTTAAGCTCCTTTTTTTGTGATTACATTTTATCAGGCAGTAAAATAGACTGTGCCCGGATTAATTTTAAGAAGAAGTGAATTATGATATCACGATAATATATTCGGTCGAAGTACTATGTTTATTGTGAAAATTTTTATTTTTTGTCTATATTATAAAACTAAATATTTAAATTATTTTTGTGTTATTATAACGTATTTTACTTTTGATTATGGTATTTGTTTTAAATAATGATTAAAATTTAATAATTAGTAGTATAAAATAATTATATTTGGAAAAAAATATAATTAACTTTTTATGAAAAGACTACTTACTACTTTGATGTGTGCTTTAGTAGGGGGGACAGCGTTCGGACAGTGGACGCCCGCTACTATTAAGGTAGACAGCAAAAAAAGAGCAGTGGATATGAAGGCCACTAACGTAGGATCTAATTTCAAATTGGACTTGAATCAGCTAAGAGCTCAGTTAAAAGGTGCTCAGGAAATGGGAGCTAATGCTAGGCCTGTTGTTATTTCCATCCCAACCTTAAGTGGTAAAATCGAGAGATTTAATGTGTACAGTTTTCCTGTGGTTGTAAAAGAACTTGCAGATCAGTATGAGCTTGGTTCATACATAGGAACTTCTGTTGAGGACCCTACTCAGCAAATCAGATTCTCTGTAGCCCCAAATGATTTCCAGTCTATGTTATTTAAAGATGGAAATTATGAGTTCGTTGAACCTGTTGACAAAGCAAACGGAATATATTCTCTACAGCTTAAAAAGAACAAAACAGGAGACAAGCCTTTTGTATGTAGCACAATGGAAGAACCAGGTGCTGTAAAAGACCTTGAGAATTTATACAATAGCGGAAAATCATTTGCCCACAATCCAGGGGCTTTCAATAAAAATTCTGACAGAAAATACCGTACAATGAGAGTAGCAATCTCAACTACTTCTGAGTATACGGCCTATTTTGGAGGAGTTCCGGGTGCATTAGCACAGGTTAACGCTACCCTTACCCGTGTGAATGCTGTTTTTGAAAAAGATTTTGCACTGCATTTAAATCTACAGGCTTATCCAAGTTTGATTTATACGAATGCTGCAACAGATCCATATTCTCCGGCTGCACAAATGAACAACTGGAACGTTCAGCTACAGCAAACGCTTACCAGTGAGGTAGGAAATGAAAACTATGATATCGGACATTTATTTGGAGCTACCGGTGGTGGTGGAAATGCCGGATGTATCGGTTGCGTATGTATAGATCCTGCTACTCCAACTTCTAAAGCAAAAGGGTCAGGATTTACATCTCCTGCAGATGGTATTCCAATGGGTAATAATTTTGATATAGATTATGTAGCTCACGAAATGGGACACCAGTTGGGTGGTAATCATACATTCTCCCATGGGATTGAAGGATCCGGGGTAAATGTTGAGCCGGGATCAGGATCTACTATTATGGGATATGCAGGGATTACAGGAGCAACTACAGATGTACAGGCGCATTCCGATCCTTATTTCCACAGAGCAAGTATTGGTCAGATTCAAACCAACCTAATCAGTAAAACGTGTGATGTTGAAACCAGTGTTGCGAATAATACTCCTGTAATCGCAGCGCTTTCACCTTATACAATTCCTAAGAAAACAGCATTTGTACTTACAGCTAACGTTACGGATGCTGACGGGGATCCAATGACATATACATGGGAAGAGATGGATAGTGGTATGACTGCTGCCCAGACTATTGATAAAAATAACTTGGGACAAACAACCTATGGAGCATCGTTCAGATCGCTTTCTCCTTCTACTACTCCAACCAGATATTTCCCTAAGTTCTCTTCAGTACTTGCAGGAGCTTTAGATAATTCATTAAATACTTGGGAATCTACTTCACAGGTAGCCAGAACTTCTAAATTTGCCATTACAGCCAGAGATAACAATGCTGATGTAACACAGCAGCAGACTAATTCTGCACAACAGACTATTACAGTTGGAAATGACGGGCCATTCCAGATTACTCAGAATTTCCTTTTTGCCAATGCACCTTCAGATTTAACTTGGGATGTTGCCAATACATCATCAGCTCCTTATAACGTTGCTAATGTTAAAATTGACTATTCTACAGATAATGGAGTAAACTGGACAGTTCTTTCTGCTTCAACTCCTAATGACGGTTCAGAATCTTTTACAATACCTTCGTCTTTAAACGGACAAACTATTGTGGTAAGAGTTTCTTCTATTGGAAACGTTTTCTATACTCTTAAGAAAATTCCTGTAACCAACCAGGTAGCATGTGGTGGCGCTCCTATTGGTTTGGTAGCTCAAAATATTACACTGAACGGTGCTTCTATTTCTTGGAGCCCTGTTGCAGGAGCTGCTTCTTATGCTGTAAGATATAGATTAGCATCTGCTACTCCATGGACTCAGCTTCCGGACAGTAGTACGAACTCCGCAACATTATCAGGATTAACAGACTGTACGGCATATCAGGTTCAGGTAGCTGCTATCTGTGGAGGGGTAACGGGCCCTTATTCTGCAACAACTGCTTTCTCATCTGCATGTACAACGTATTGTCCATCAGCAAGCAGCAGTGGACAGTATAACTATATCTCCAATGTAACGCTGGGAACAGTAAACAATACAACTGGAGGAACAACATACTCTAATTTCACAAACAATACAGCATTACAGCCTGTTTTGTTAGTAAACAGCTCGAATACCATTAATGTTTCTCTTACTACAAATAATGCAGGTGCATTAGTGAATGGAATGGCTGCATGGATTGATTATAATAAAAATGGACTATTTGAAGACACTGAAAGGGTTCTTGATATGCCAATAACTTCTTTGATACTTGGAACTACTCCTAATACAGCAACATTTACAGTGCCATCCACTGCGGTAACTAATACCCCGGTAAGGATGAGAATTGTTACAGTGTTAATAAATCCGGATTATATTGGCGAGAGTCTTCCTGATGATTTTGCATGTGGAGATTTCCCTAATGGAGAAGTTGAAGACTATAATGTAATTATTGCAACCAATCTTGGAACTTCTGAGACCGGTATTAAAAACGATGGTATTCAAATCTATCCAAATCCTGTAAATGATGTTTTAAATGTAACTAAAGTTTCAGATAAAGCAGCTTACAAAATTTACAGTGCAGCGGGTCAGCTGATAGACAGCGGAAATATCAACAGTGGAAAAATTAATGTTTCAGCATTAATTAAAGGTGGATATGTAATTACAATTGAAGATAAAGGTCAGGATCAGTTTAGATCTAAGTTTATCAAAAAGTAATATAAATCTTTATAACATTAAATCCCCAAGTTTCTTGGGGATTTTTTTATTCTAAACCATATTGGGGATTATTGTGAAATTTTTTCAAAAAAATATTTTAATAGATGTGTAATAGTGAAAAAATTATTAGATTTGTGTAATTATTTAAATATTAACATATGGAATGAAAATTACTTTTTTAATACAGTTTATCTGTAAAATGAGATGTTTCGAAAAATATGTTTGAACATCTTACCTAGGAAAACCTTATAATTCTTGACTATTCTTATCACTATTAAATTTAAAAAAATATGAGTGTACTTTTACTCTGTAAAATGAGCAGTCCCAGAAGGACTCTCATAACATTACTTTGTATGGTCTTCGGTCTATTCCTGCAAGCACAAACAATTACGATTGGTACAGGAACATCAACCCAAAGATATCCTTTGAGTTGTTATTATGGATTTGAAAGATCATCTTCACTTTATACAGCAGCGGAAATAAATACAGCTGCGGGGGGAACTGTCCTTTCCGTAGGCTGGAATGTTACAGCTGCTTCCACTGCCACAATGCCGGTAAAGATTTATTTAAAATCTGTACCCAGTACAACAACAACTCTTACTGCACAAAACTGGGTGAATGCAACCGCAGGAGCTACTTTAGTGTATGATGCGAGTTTAACTAATTTACCCACAGGATGGAATACCATTACATTACAAACCCCTTTTTACTATAATGGGACAGATAACCTGGTAGTTTTAGTTGAGACAAACTATGGTGGAAGCGGAACAGGGTCTTCATCAGGAAGTGCAGTTACTTACAGTACTGCTACCTCGAAGCATATGTATATTCAGGGAGATACCAATGCTCCTACAGGTACAGGAACCGTAACGTCCAGCAGACCAAATATTCAGATTACTTTTGGTCCGCCACCTGCATGTATCCCTCCTGGTGCTCTAAGCTTAGGAACAATCACAGCTACAAGTGCCGTGGTAAACTGGTCTGCATCTACACCCGCACCTGCTGGTGGATATGAAGTATATTACAGTACTACCAATACCGCACCAACAGCAGGAACTCCTCCTTCACAAACGGTGACAGGACCAACAGCCACGCTTTCTCCATTGGTACCGGATACCAATTATTATGTTTGGGTACGGGCAAAATGTAGTGGAACCAATCAAAGCTGGTGGGTAGGGCCAATCGCTTTAACTACGCCGCCTACCTGTCCTCCGATGCCTTCTACGGGATCATTATCTATGGGAATGATTACTCCTACTAGTGCAGTACTGAACTGGACAACTTTTGGGTATACACCTGCTGGTGGATATGATGTATATTACAGTACTACGAATACTGCACCAACAGCCGCAACGGTTCCTTCACAAAACGTGTCAGGATTAACTGCAACACTTTCTCCACTGGTAGCTAATACAACTTATTATGCCTGGGTAAGAGCAAGATGTAGTGCAACAGATCAAAGTTCATGGAGTGCCCCTATTTCCTTTTATACAGGATATTGTGTGCCAACGGGAGGTACGGGCTCAACTTCATATTACCTGAATAATATTACCAGTACAGGAGGTATTTCTAATTTAAATTATACTGCTGCTGCCTATCAGGCATATGTTAATAGTACAGCGACTACTTTTTCAGCAATACCTACAAATACAATTACATTGAACCTGGCTTCTGCCGGAAATAATACATATCATTATTATGTCTGGATTGACTGGAATAATGATATGAGCTTTACCGGTACAGGTGAGCTTATTTTTGCATCCACATCTTATAATGCTACTGAATCTGTAACCATTCCTATACCGGCAACTCAGGCTCCCGGAAACTATAGACTAAGAGTGGGTACAACATATTCCGGTACAATGGTTCCATGTGGACCGGTATCCAGTGGTAACTATGTAGATTTCAATTTAAACGTGATTGCTTTACAGCCATGTAATACCTTGCCTCCAAGTAATATTGCCGTTTCAAATATCACAGCAAGTACCGCTCTTGTAAGTTGGGTTCCTGCTACGGGAGCAACATACAAATTGCAGTATAGAAGAACAGGAACTTTACCTTGGACTGTAGTGGATTTAACTGCTGCATTATCAAATAGCTATACTATTCCTAACCTGATTGATGCCACTCAGTATGAATTTCAGATAGCTACTATATGTGGTGGAACTCAGGGAGCGTTCTCTCCTGTAGCAAATTTCACAACTTTAGCTCTTACGTATTGTGACCCGAGTCCTGTGAATACAACATCGGATGGTTACATCAATAAGGTAACTGTTACCCCTACGAATGCACCACTTATGGTGAATGATTCAGGATATGATGTATATAAAGACTATACAACAGATGTTACCAAAACAATTATATTGGTAAGAGGATCAACCGGAAACAAAATTAGTGTTAATAAATATTGGCCGGGATCTACATCTTCTTACGGTGTAGTGGCATGGATTGATTATAATAGAAACGGATTATTTGAAACCTGGGAGAAAGTACTGGATACTTCAAGCAGTACGACTACTCCGGTAAACAATACTTTTTCATTAGCTGCTTTACCGGCTGGAGCTGTTTACAGTGGAGCTCAGCCTACACGTATGCGTGTTGCAATGAAGCAGTATGATGTTCCTATTCCATGTGGTGCATTTGATTCATTTGATTATGGAGAAGTAGAAGACTATCCGGTAAGATTTATTGATCAGCCTGTATGTTCAACTACACCTCCAACGAATGTTACAGTTTCAAACCTTACGGCTACCAGTGCAACTTTCTCATGGGTGGCTGCTACAGGAGCAACGTATAATTTGAGATACAGAAGAACAAACCCGATTGGTGCTTATACAACAGTAACCGGTATTACAGGAAATACCTATACCATTCCTGGTACGGCACCTCTAACTGAGCAGACGGACTATGAAGTTCAGGTGGCTACGGTATGTAACGGTAGTACAGGTTCATACTCAACGGCTGTACCATTTAAAACACCACCTTTATCTTATTGCCAGATGGTAGGTAGTGGAAGTAATGACCATATTTCAAATGTAACGGTTACTTCTTCAAACCTTGGTGTACCGGCTATGAGTAATACTTCTGTACAGACTAACTATATCAGCTATACAACTGCACCAACATTGATTACTCTTGATATTGAATCTACAGGTAATAAAATATCAGTAGCAAAAGGTTGGACAGGTGCTACAAACAATGATGCTGTTGCAGTATGGATTGATTTCAACAGAGACGGACAGTTTACTGATGCAGAAAGAATCCTTAATTCTGCAGCCAGTACAACAACTCCTATTACAGCTACATTTAGTGTTCCTGCCGGATCTTATCCCGGACCACTAACTACTACAATGAGAGTGGTATTAAAACGTTCAAGTGCTCCGGTGATGTGCCAGAATGCGGTGAACGGAGAAGTGGAAGACTACAGGGTAATGTTGAGACCATGTAGCAGTGCTACTCCGGGAACTCCTACTATTGTACCTACCCATAATAGTGCTACAATTACCTGGACACCAACAACAGCCAATGTAAGTTATCTTGTACGATATAGAGTACAGGGAACCACAACATGGACTGAAGTATATGCTTCTGCAGCTTTAGGTAATATGCCGCTTGTTATCAATGGTTTAACTCCTGCTACAATTTATGAAGTTGATGTTGCTGCGGTTTGTGGAGGTACTATTGGTACTCCAACCCCTATAAAAACATTTACAACGAGATGTGATCCTACACCTCCGAATGTTACAATCAGTAGTATTACGGCTACCACAGCTTTAATTACATGGGCACCGCTTGCTGCAAGCTCTACTTATGTGATGAGATACAGAGTAGTAGGATCCGGTGCTACAGGATGGGTTGAAGTAAACTTACCAGCTGCTCCTGCAAATACATATGTACTAGGTAGCACCACTCCGCTGGTACCTTATACTACCTATGAAGTTCAAATTGCCAATAAGTGTGTAGGAGAAAATACCCTGAATCCTTATTCAAATCCTAAAGTATTTACTACAGAAAGAATTTGTGAGATTCCTCCTCCGGGATTAACTATTACACAATTGTTGCCAACAATGGCTGAAGTTAAATGGGATCCTTTCCCAGGAGCAACATATGTGTTGAGATATAGAAAGGTAGGTATTCCTAGCTGGACAGAAGTTCCAACACCTGTTAATAACGTAGTATTGTCAGGACTGACAGAGCTTACAAAATATGAAATGCAGGTAGTGAATATCTGTAACGGTACACCGGGTAATTATACCCCTCTGTACTACTTTACAACACCTACTGTAATTTATTGTAATATGGGCTCAGAGAATTCTACTGGTGAGCATATTGCTAAAGTTACTGTTACTCCAAACGGAAAACCTGTCATGGAAAATGCATCCGGTGCATCTTCTTATACAGATTATACAGGAGTTACTGCTAAGTTTATAGAGTTGATTCAAGGATCAACAGACAATGAAATTATCATTGAGAAAAAATGGACAGGAACCAATCATAACGAAGGAATTGCGGTATGGATCGATTTCAACAGAAATGGAGAATTTGATATCAATGAGAGAGTGTTTACTTCACCTCCGAATACCACAACTCCGGTATCAGGAAAATTCAGTGTGCCAGCAGATGCATTTGTAAGTATGACAGACTACAAATATGTAGTAATGAGAGTAGCAATGCAAAGGGATGGTGTTCCTGTAAGCTGTGTTAACTTTGCTAACGGTGAAGTGGAAGACTATACAGTAAGAATTTCCAAGAAAGCAGTTTTAAATCCTATAGATCAAACTGAGATCATGATTTATCCGAACCCTGTAAGTTCAGTATTATATGTGAAGAATATTAGCAAAAGAGCTAAGTATAAAATTTATAATGCTGCGGGACAAGTGATCACTGATGGTATTCTGTTGAATAACCAGATCAACGTAAGCAAATTAATCAACGGTGTTTATGTAATAGATATCGAAGATAATGGCAATACCGTTCAAAAGAAATTTATCAAAGAATAATGAGTTGAAATTTCTATAGTATAAGCCTCCAGCAATGGAGGCTTATTTTTTTGTGATTTTTCTTTTTTAAATTTGTTAATCACTATATGTTGATATTTTTCACATAATTGTTATTAAAACATGTATATTTTTAATATTAATATTGTTTTATTGATTATTTGTTAATGAATGACTGTTTTGTATTGTTTGTTGATAATAAAACATGTAAGTTTGTGAGATTAATACAAAGATTTAATAAAAATTATGAAGAAAATTTTTACTTCTTTCTTTTTCCTTTTCTTATTGACAATAGTCCATGCACAATGGACTTCGGTAATATTTGATGGAAAGGAAGTTAGAGATGACTTGCAAACCAATAGCTACTATTCTTTAGACCTTCCAATGTTAAGATCTCAGCTTTTGAAAGCACAGGAAACAGGGAAAAATGCTAATCCTGTTGTGATTTCTTTGCCGACTTTACATGGGAAGATCGAACAGTTTGCCATATATAGCTTTCCTGTTGTAGTGAAAGAATTGGCAGATAAGTATCAGCTAGGTTCTTATGTAGGAGTAGGAATAGATGATCCTGGAAAATACGTAAGATTCAGTTTGGCTCCTAATGATTTTCAATCAATGATCATTACCAGTGAAGGTTCCGAATTTATAGAACCGGCTAATGCGGCTAAAACAATTTATAGTGTTCACCCGAAAACTCAGGGAGGTAAAAACGGTTTTATGTGCTCAACTAGGGAAGGAGAAGTTGATCACCAAGAAATAGAAAATCTTTATCAACAGGGAAAATCTTTTACTAATCAACCTACAGATTTTAGACGATCTTCTGACCGAAAATATAGGACGTTGAGATTGGCTCTTTCCGTATGTGGAGAATATACTCAATTTCATGGAGGTACTGTTGCAGGAGCATTGGCTGCAATAAATGCAACCCTAACCCGTATAAATGGAGTTTACGAAAAGGATTTTGGATTACATTTGAATTTACAGAATTATCCTGGACTTATTTACACCAATGCAAATACTGACCCTTATTCTTCTACGGAAGGAGGAACAGTTAATGGTATATCAGGATGGAACGCGCAGGTACAGACAGTAATCACAGCTGGTGTAGGAAACGGTAATTATGATGTTGGGCATCTATTTTCTCCACCTGGTGCAGGGGGAAATGCCGGTTGTGTTGGATGTATTTGTAGAGATAATACTGTACCTGGAGCATTGGATAAAGGTTCCGGATGGACTTCTCCGGGAGGTGGTCCTCCGGTAGGAGATAATTTTGATATAGATTTTGTAGCCCATGAGATTGGGCATCAATTGGGTGGAGTTCATAGTTTCTCTTACTCACCTGGCCAATTGGGTTCCCCTACAAGTGTTGAACCTGCGTCAGGATCTTCTATTATGGGATATGCAGGGGTTGTAAATTCAGGGAACCCTATTAACAATGTTCAACCTCACTCTGATCCATATTTTAACACCATAAATATCAAAGATATTCAGGCCAATCTGATAAACAAAACATGTGATGTAGAAACAACAGTTAGTAATACACCACCCGTAATTGCTGCTCTGTCTACCTATAATATTCCAAAAGGAACAGCTTTTGTTTTAACAGCTTCCGCTACTGATGCTGAAAATGATCCGATGACCTATAATTGGGAAGAAATAGATATAGCAAATGAAGTGATTGATGCCAATAATTTAGGAAACACTTTATCTGGACCATCTTTTAGATCTGTAATGCATACAGCAAACCCTACCCGTTATTTTCCTAGACTGTCTTCTGTATTGGGTGGAGTTTTAAATAATACTAATAACCTATGGGAAGCAGTGTCTACTGTTGCAAGAACAACAAAATTTACTGTTACAGTAAGGGATAATCATCCACTTGCTAACCAGCAACAGACTCAGTCTGCTGTTCAGACCATTATCGTAGGAAATAACGGGCCATTTAAGGTCAATGCAACAACTGTTTATAATAATGGACCAACAACTGTAACCTGGGATGTGGTGAATACCAACGCAGCTCCTTATAATGCAGCTAATGTTAAAATAGATTTTACAACAGATAACGGGCTAACCTGGAATGTAGTGGCTGCTTCCACGCCTAATGACGGAACTGAATCTCTTGATTTCAGTTCTTTCCCACTTACCGTAGGAGGAATAGCAAAGATCAGAATAAGTGCAATTAATAATGTATTTTATGCTGTCGGTAACGCTCCTATTGAAACCCTGCCTATTTGCAGTACAACCATTCCTCCGGGTGGAGTTTTGGTGCCGGCTACTACACAAACATCTGCAACCATTACCTGGAATGCATCATTTAATGCTACTTATGTAGTGCGGTACAGGGTAGTAGGAGCGGCAACCTGGATAACATATACCCCAACCCCTATTACAAATACGGTAACCCTTACCGGCTTAACTGCAGGAACGCATTATGAGGTTCAGATAGCCAATATATGTTCAGGAGTAACAGGTCCTTTTTCGGCAGTTACTGTTTTTATGACACCATACTGTACTGCTACTTCCAGCAACACTGATAATGGATATATTTCAAATGTAACCGTTACAGGAACCAACTCTTATACCATGAGTAATGATTCCGGAGCCAATAATTATACGGATTACTCGACAATTGCCGCAAAATTAATAACACTGGTGAGGGGAACAGCTAACAATACTATTTCTGTTTCTAAATCATGGCCGGCTGCTATGAGTAATAAGGCGGTAAGTGTTTGGATAGATTTTGATAAAAATGGAACATTTGATACTGCTGAAAGAATTTTAAATAATTTTAATAACCAGACTACTCCGGTAACAGCAACATTTCAGGTACCTGCCACAGCTTATGCCGGAACACTTACTACCCGTATGCGCGTAGTGTTGAGAGATCAGAGCAGCCCTGCTGCGTGCGCTTCATTTGCGAACGGGGAAGTGGAGGATTATGCTGTAAAGATTATTGATATGCCAGGATGTACCACTGCTGCACCCTCTAATATCTCCATTACTAACCTTACGCCTACTTCTGCGAATGTATCATGGGTTGCAGCTACCGGAGCAACTTATGTGCTGAGATACAGAAAAGTGGGTACTTTTACGTGGACAACAGTAAATCCTGTGCCGGCTCCTGTAAATAATTATACCATCCAAGGTTTAACAGAGCAAACTCAATATGAGGTGCAGGTAGCAACCAAATGTAATAACAGCCAGGGGAATTATTCCGGCTCACAACAATTTACGACTCCTGCAGTATCGTACTGCCCAATGACAGGGACAGGGACCAATAACCATATTTCTAATGTAACGGTTACCTCAATTAATCCCGGATTGCCGGTTATGAATAATAATTCCGTACAAACAAACTATATTAGCTATACAACTCCATCCACGTCGATTACATTGGAGATAGGATCTACAAATAATAAAATTTCTGTGGCAAAAGGATGGACGGGAGTAACAGGAAGTGCAGCGGTTACAGCATGGATTGACTTTAACAGAAACGGACAGTTTGAAAATACTGAAAGAATTCTAATTTCTTCAGCAAGTACCACTACACCGGTTTCTGCAACGTTTGATGTGCCTTCAGGTGCCTATTCGGGTCCACTGAAAACTACCATGAGAGTTGTTTTAAGTGGAAATACTCCTGTAATGTGTCAAAATGCAATAAACGGAGAAGTAGAGGACTACGCTGTACAGCTGAAACCATGCAGCACCAGTACGCCAACCGGACTTACATTCAATACCATAGCTCATAACTCTGCGATCATTAACTGGACTGCGGCGACCAATAACTTTACCTATCTTTTACAATATAGAGTACAGGGAACAACAGCCTGGACGGATGTATATGTTACAAGTATTCCACATACATTAAATAACCTTGTGCCTTCTACTACTTATGAGGTACAGGTTGCTGCCAATTGTGGTATTACAAATGGTACATTTACACCCATAGGTACATTCTCTACCCGATGCGATCCTACGCCTCCTAATATTACAATCAGCAATATCACTGCAAGTTCGGCGCTGATTACATGGAATCCTGTAGTAGCGGGAGTATCCTATATGATGAGATGGAGAAAAGTAGGAACCACAGGTTGGCCAAATCCGGATATTCCGTTGCCAGCAGCTCCGGCCAGTACCTATACCCTTGGTAATTTGGAGCCATATACCCATTATGAAGTAGAGATTGCCAACAGATGTGCAGGGGAAACCACATGGAATCCGTATTCAAATCCGGCTGTATTTACGACAGAAAGAATTTGTGAACTGCCACCTCCCGGGCTTACCATAACACAGTTATTCCCAACATCAGCATACATCAGATGGGATTCTTTTCCCGGAGCAACCTATGTGCTGAGATATAGAAAAGTAGGCATCCCAAGTTGGAGTACTGTTCAGGTACCAACGAATACCTACACACTAACAGGCCTTCTGGAGCTTACAAAATATGAAATGCAGGTCGCTAATGTTTGTAACGGAACTCCTGCTGCATTTACTCCATTGTATTATTTTACGACTCCTACGGTGATCTATTGTAAGATGGCTTCAGGAAGTTCAGCAGGCGAGCATATTGCTAAGGTTACCGTTAAACCTAATGGGAAGCCTGTCATGGAAAATGCTTCAGGAGCTTCAAGTTATACAGATTATTCCGGAGTTTCAGGCACATTTATAGAACTTATCCAGGGATCTGCAGACAATGAAATTACCATTGAGAAAAAATGGACCGGCCAAAACTATAATGAAGGAATTGCAGTGTGGATCGATTTCAACAGAAACGGTGAATTTGATATCAATGAACGCGTGTTTAGTTCACCGCCCAGTACCACTACGCCAGTTTCCGGAACATTCAGTGTACCCGCAGATGCATTTGTAAGCATGACAGATTATAAATATGTATTGATGAGAGTGGCAATGCAAAGAGGCGGAGTTCCGGTGAACTGTATCAATTTTGATAACGGGGAAGTGGAGGATTATTCGGTAAGGATCTCCAGAAAAATAATTCCCAACCCATTAAACCAAACTGATATTTTGATTTATCCTAATCCTGTAAGCTCAGTATTATATGTGAAAAACGTAAGCAAGAGAGCTAAATATAAATTTTACAATGCTGTTGGGCAGGTAGTAGGAGAGGGTATTTTGCTAAACAATCAGGTCAATGTAAGTAAGCTGATCAATGGAGTGTATGTAATTGATATTGATGATAACGGAACAACCATACAGAAGAAGTTTATCAAAAAATAGATTTTAAATTTTTAAATAAAAAACTCGTTAGAAAATCCTAACGAGTTTTTAGTTTTATTCAATACTAAAGACGATTTTTTCCGTCTGTTCTTTTAAATCTTCAAGATTGGTATTGTTATAGATCACACAATCTGCTATCTTAATCTTATCTTTTTCAGGCATCTGTTTTTCCATGATAGTCTCTACCTCACGGTAGGTTTTCTGATCCCTGTCCATCACTCTTTTGGTTCTGATATTGTCTTCTGCAGTTACCAGAAGAGATTTATAGCATTGTCTGTTTAATTTCAATTCAAACAACAACGCTGTTTCTTTAAAAACTAAATATTTGGTTTGTTTTCGTACCCAATTTTCAAAATCAATACGTACAGCAGGATGAATAATTTCATTTAATTTTTGAAGCAATTCTTTATTGTTGAAAACCTTGTCTGCTACAAATTTCCTGTCATATAAACCATTTTTATCGTATGACTGTTCCCCAAGAAGTTCTTTGATCCGGATCTGTAAATCCTTATCGTCATTGACAATTGTTTTAGCACGGTCATCAGAATAGTAAACAGGAAAGCCCAATTCTTCAATAAAACGGGCAACTGTTGTTTTTCCTGAGCCTATTCCTCCCGTTAATCCGATGATCTTGGGTGATGGTTCCGGTTCTGTCTGTTGTGTCTCTGAATGTAATTCTTCCATAATTAAAATTAATATCCAAAAACATCATTAAAGGTGAAAGTTTCATCAAGTCTTACTCCTTTCTCTGTCATTTTAAGACTTGCCAGTTCATTATGGGCATCGTGTTCAAAAAACAATAGATATTCATTATCTACACATTGTTTCAGGAATTTTCCTTTTTCTTCCATGGTTAAAAGAGGTCTTGTATCATATCCCATCACATACACCGGATTGATGTGTCCGGCGGTAGGAATAAGGTCAGCTGCAAAAACAATTGTTTTATCCTGATATTGAAGTACAGGAAGCATCTGCTTTTCTGTATGCCCATCCACGAAGATGACATCCATCTTCAGATCTGGAGCAAAACCGTAATTTCCTGTCGTAGGAAGAGGAAGGAAATTTAATTGTCCACTTTCCTGGATCGGAATAATATTTTCCTTCAGGAAGCTTGCTTTTTCTCTTGCATTAGGTTCAGTTGCCCATTGCCAATGATTTTCATTAGTCCAGAACTGAGCATTTTTAAAAGCAGGTCTGTATCCCGTTCTGTCATCGTTCCATTCTATGGCACCACCACAGTGGTCAAAATGAAGGTGAGTAAAGAATACATCTGTAATATCCTCTTTTATAAAACCGTATTTCTTTAAATTTTTATCCAGGTTATCATCCCCCCAAAGAGAATAATGTCCAAAGAATTTATCATCCTGCTTATTGCCCAGACCACAGTCTACGAGAATAAGTTTTTTTCCGTCTTCAATAAGAAGAGAGCGGGTTCCTAGTTCAATTAGATTTTTTTCGTCTGCCGGGTTTGTTTTTTCCCACAGACTCTTTGGGACGACTCCGAACATGGCACCACCATCCAGTTTAAATTTTCCACATTGTATTGGATATAACTTCATATATATTTTGATTATTTTTTTATTAATTTCATTTTCTCAGCAATTTTTCTGGCATTATCATCCGATGCTTCAAGCTGGGAGATGATATTGTTAAAATCATCTTCTTTCCTGTTTTGAGAAAGCTTTTGTTTAATGAAAATCTCTGTCGGCATGATCTTAATACCAAAAGCTCCTTTCATCTCTTTTTCCACAAAGTCCTTTCCCATATCTTTCACCATCATCGGGCACTGCTGAAATTTTTCGTATTTGGATGTTAACCGATCTAAATGGGCATACAGTTCATCATGATCCATCAGTTCTGCTTTTCCGTGGATCTGCACCGCTTCATAGTTCCATGTGGAAACATTAACGTGATCATACCAGCTGCTTGATATATAAGCATGCGCACCCAAAAAATCACACAACACTTCATCCCCGTTTTTCAAGGTTTTTGCCTGTGGATTAGCTCGGGAAATATGAGTTTCAATATAAGGATTTTCCGGATTATCCTCATTAAACATCATCATAGAATGAGTAGCACGAAGTTTATCAACAGAAGAAATTAATAAAGCAAAAGAATTTTCACTGATAATTGCTTTCATTACATTAAGATCTTCACTTCTGTATAATTTAGGTATAAACATAAATCCGTAATACTTTACTTTATTTAAATTAAAAAAGCTCTCCCGGTCCTTTGGGTCTTGAAATATTCAAATGGAGATAAGCCTTTTCTGTAACTTCCCTCCCTCTGGGTGTTCTGATAATAAAACCTTCCTGAATTAAAAACGGTTCGTATACTTCTTCCAACGTTTCCGGGTTTTCACCAATGGATGTTGCCAATGCAGAAATCCCAACAGGCTTGCCTCTGAAGTTTTCAATCATGACACGCATGATTTTATTATCCATTTCATCCAGGCCAAACTCGTCCACATTCAGAGAGTTGAGTGCATATTTCGTAATATTGATTTCAACTTCACCATTACCCTTGATCTCTGCAAAATCACGAACCCTTCTTAAGAGTGCATTTGCAATTCTGGGAGTTCCACGGCTTCTTCTGGCGACCTCTATAGCGGCATCTTCATAGATTTTTACCCCTAAAACTCTGGCACTTCTCTGAATAATCATAGATAAAAGCTCAATAGAATAATATTCCAGTCTGCTTTGAATTCCAAATCTTGCCAGCATCGGCTTGGTCAGCATTCCACTTCTGGTGGTTGCTCCCACTAACGTAAAAGGGTTCAGTCCAATTTGAACACTTCTGGCATTAGGCCCTGTCTCCAGCATGATGTCAATTTTGTAATCTTCCATGGCTGAGTACAGATACTCTTCCACAACAGGAGAAAGACGATGGATCTCATCAATGAAAAGAACATCATTTTCTTCCAGATTAGTCAGTAAACCTGCTAAACTGCCGGGTTTATCCAAAACAGGCCCAGAAGTAATCTTACAGTTTACCCCAAGTTCATTAGCAATAATATTGGCCAATGTTGTTTTTCCAAGACCCGGAGGACCATGTAAAAGGACATGATCAAGTGCTCCACCCCGCCTTTTGGCTGCGGAAACAAAAACTTCAAGATTTTCCAGCGTTTTCCTCTGTCCTGCAAAATCCTTAAAGCTCTGGGGACGCATCTGTTCTTCCTGCATCAGCTCCTCGCGTGAGTAGTTTTCCTTATCTGGATGTAAAAAATCTGGCATTAATTCATTTCATTTACTTCAAAGATAGGAATTTTAGACTAAGGTTGAAGATTAGATTAATAAAAGGTTGAATTGAGAATGAGTTTAGACTAAGATTAAGTGCAGGATGCAGAATGAGCAGAACCAAGGCCGGTAAATTGAGATTTTTTAAGTATTTTTGAGAGGAAAAAATATTGATAATTGATAGAATATTTTTCAGAAATTGATTGTTTAAAGATATAAAAGTGGATTGATAAAGTACTGTATGAATTAGATAAAACACAAGTTCAATTTGAATACAGGAAATCGACCTTAGTTAAATCTTAGCCCTAATCTTAAAAAAATGAAATTAATAGGACCATTTAAGCAGGTAGTTACACTTGCTAACTTACCATTAAGAGGAAAACTTTCCGATGAGCAGCTGGAAATTATTGCTGATGGAGGAATTCTGGTAGATAACGATACGATTCAGAAAGTTGGAAATTTTGAAGATCTTAAGACCGGATATCCTGATGTAGAAATTGAGAAAGTAGAAGGAGAACAGGTTGTTCTTCCTGCATTGGTAGATTCGCATACTCATATTTGTTTCGGAGGAAACCGTGCCAATGATTTTGCCATGCGTAACGCCGGAAAAACATACCTTGAAATTGCTGAAAGTGGTGGTGGGATCTGGAGCTCTGTACAGCATACAAGAAATGCCTCGGAAGAAGAATTGCTCACAACATTACTGGAAAGAATTAATTTTCTGATTGACCTTGGAATTACCACCATTGAGGTCAAAAGCGGCTATGGATTAGATGTAGAAAATGAGCTGAAAATGCTTCGTATAATAAAAATGGCACAGGAAGTTACTCAGGCTACCCTAGTACCTACCTGTCTTTCTGCCCATTTGAAACCAAGAGATTTTGAAGGCAGTAATCTTGAATATCTGGAATATATCCTTACCGAAATCTTACCTAAAGTAAAAGAGGAAGGTTTGGCGAACCGTGTTGATATCTTTATTGAGAAATCAGCATTCCAGCCGGAGGAAAGTAAAGAGTTCTTACTTAAAACTAAATCTTTAGGCTTTGAAATTACGGTTCATGCAGATCAGTTTACCCCTGGAAGTTCGAGAATTGCTGTAGAAGTAGGTGCAAAATCTGCAGACCATTTAGAAGCCACTGTTGATGAAGATATAGACTTTTTAGCACAGTCTGATACCGTAGCGACAGCGCTGCCGGGAGCCAGCTTAGGCTTGGGGGAGAAGTTTACTCCGGCCAGGAAGTTATTAGATGCAGGCGCTATAGTTGCCATTGCGAGCGACTGGAATCCGGGTTCAGCCCCAATGGGAAATTTAATTACTCAGGCTTCCATATTGGCTACATTTCAAAAACTGACAACAGCTGAGGTATGGGCAGGAATGACTTTCCGCGCCGCATTTGCACTTAATCTTGAAGACAGAGGAATCCTGGAATCCGGTAAAAAAGCCGATTTTATCACTTTTAAAACCAGTAATTTCCAGAATGTGCTTTATAACCAGGGAAGTTTGAAAGCTGAACATGTATATATCAATGGAAATCTGAATACATAAAAGCTATTCAGGATATGGAGGAAAAGAAATATAAAGAAAAGTTGGAGTACAAAGATTTTTGGGACTGGTTTTTAACGATGGAAAAGACTTTCTTTAAAGTGGTGAAAGAAGGTGGGCAGGAAGCTATTGAAAAAGACTTTTTTGATATTATTTCTCCTAAGCTTAATCAAATAAATAAAGGTTACTATTTCCTTACAGGAATGTCTGATGATAGCACAGCAGAATTGATCATTACCGTAGATGGGGAAATAAAGAATATTGTTTTTGCCGAAGAACTTATTGAGGCAGCTCCCAAGCTGAAACACTGGAAGATTACAGCTTTAAAACCAGCAATGGATATACAAAATGTACATGTAGGTATAGGGGATTATAAATTCTCAAAGGATACTATTTTTTTCTATTCTAATGAGCATGAAGAATATCCGGATGAGATTGATCTTGTTTTTGTTTATCAGGGTACAGCAGAAAATAAAGAGGTAATCACGACGGGAATTTGTATTTTTTTAGATAATTTTTTAGGAGAATTAAACTTTGCAACACAAATCGATACCTTTACTGTCATAGGCATAGAGCAGGCTGGTAAAGAACTTGTTCCTGTTGAAAAGCTAAAGGACTTTCTGGAGTGGAGAGAAAGAGAATTTATAGAAAAGTATAAAAGTACAGAATGGGATGATAAAGAAGATGAGTTTTCTATTCTCAGAGCAGATCTGGAAAATAGCAGACCTCTTATTGCCTGTATAAACCTGTCGTTATTAAAATATGGGGCAAGGGCTTCTTACCCTTGGGTTTCGGTGCTCAAAACTCACTATAATGGAGATGATAATGATGGACTTCCTGAAAAAGAGGATTTTGAAAAATTAAACGATATTGAAAATAAAGCTATTGAAGAACTGAAAAAAAATGGCTATTTATATGTAGGCAGGGAAAGTGCAGACAATATAAAAGAGAGCTTTTTTGTAGGGAAAGATTTTAGACAGATTGCTAAAGTTTTAAAAAAAATAGTACAGGATAATCCCGATTATAAAATGTCATTTGGAATCTTCAAAGATAAATACTGGCAATATTTTAAAGATTATGATAAAGCCGATTAAAAACAAATGATACAATAAAAAAGTAGTTTTGTATATAAACAATATTGGTTAGCTTTACTGAATATAACTATGTAAATACAATTGAATTTTTAAAGAATTATGGTTCAAAATATTTGGCAGGGTAGATGGGATGGAGAAGAGCTTCTTTTCCACAGAATATTTCAAAGAGTAAAAGGAGAACAGAATTATGATAACATTTCACCTAATGATTTCGTGCTGCATGGTTTTGCAGTAGACGAAGGAGTAAAGAGAAATAAAGGCAGGCAGGGCGCTAAAGATGCTCCGGATGTAATCAGAAAAAATATGTCTAATTTTCCGGTGGTACTTCCTGACTTTTCCATGCTGGATTTCGGGAATATTACCTGTGAAGACGGCCATTTGGAAAATGCGCAGAACAGTCTTGCCAAGAATGTTTCAAAAGTCCTTTTAAAAGGTGGAAAATCTTTAGTGTTAAGTGGAGGCCATGAAGTGACCTATGCTCATTATTTGGGGCTAAAAACAGCTTTTCCGGAACAGAAAATAGGAATCATCAATATAGATGCCCATTTTGATAACAGACAACCTGAAAAAGGAGTAGGGCCTAGCTCCGGAACAGGATTCTGGCAGATTGCACAGGAAGGGCCAATCAACTCCCTTCATATTGGAATCCAGAGAAATTCAAATACTTTAAAACTTTTTGATACCGCCCATCAGTATGGGATGAAGTATATTCTTGCTGACGAGCTTTTTTTTGAGAACCTTCCTTCTATTTATCAGCGTATTGATGAGCTGTTAGACAATGTAGATTTCGCTTATCTTACCATTTGTATGGATGTTTTTAATGCTTCTATAGCTCCCGGAGTTTCAGCTTCAGCTTATAATGGTATCTTTGCAGATGCAACCTTTATGCATTTTTACAGGCATATTTTAAAAAATAGCAAACTTGTTGCGCTGGACGTGGCTGAGGTGAACCCTTCTTTCGATATTCAGGACCGAACGGCGAAACTGGCAGCATGCCTGGTAAATGAATGGCTGATGATGTAAAGATAAAGTTATATTCTTCCGATAGAGAAAATCACTATTTTATTTATCCTTAAGGAACGAAATTTGCTGATCTTTTCCGTGCTTTTAGATAAAAGCGCGAATAAATTCATTAGCTGAATTTAAAACAGAAATTATATTATGGAACAATTAATTGAAAGTAAGCTTATTAAAGCAGATAAAGCTTTTTCAGTGTGGAGAAAAATGCCGTTTGAGGAAAGGCAGAAGTTAATTGCAAAAGCAGCAGAAATTTTAAAAAATAATTCAGAAAAATTTGGAAGGATCATTACTACTGAAATGAATAAACCCATTTCGGAATCTATTGCTGAGGTAGAAAAATGTGCTTTAATGATGAATTATTATGCCGATGCTGAGGATATTCTGAAACCCGAGAAAGTGGAGTCTGAATTTACTTATTCTGAAGTTCATTATGTTCCGAAAGGTGTAATTTTGGGCGTTATGCCCTGGAATTTTCCATTTTGGCAGGTACTGAGGTTTGCTGTTCCTGCAATTTTAGCAGGAAATACGGTGGTTCTGAAGCATGCTTCAATTTGTTTCGGAAGTGGAAATGCAATCGAAGAAGTTCTTTTGGAAGCTGGTTTTCCGGAAGGTATTTTCCAGAATTTAGAAGTAGGGCATAAAGCTGTAAAGGAAATTCTTGAACATGATGCTGTAAAAGGGGTGAGTCTTACAGGAAGTGGAAAAGCAGGAGGAGAAGTGGCTTCAATAGCAGGTTTAAATATCAAAAAATCATTACTTGAATTAGGAGGAAGTGATGCTTTTATCATTTTTGAAGATGCAAACCTGGAAGAAGCAGCAAAAGCTGGAGTGAAATCACGTCTTCAAAACTGTGGACAAACCTGTACTGCAGCGAAAAGATTTATCATTGATGAAAAAGTTGAAGATCAATTTTTACCCATATTCATCGAAGAATATAAAAAATATGAAATTGGTGACCCTTTAGATAAAGAAACTAAATTAGCCGGAATGGCAAGACCTGACCTGGCTGATGAGCTGGAGGCTCAATTCAACAGAGCACTGGAAAATGGGGCAGAAATTATCATTCCTTTGGAAAGACTTTCGGAGAATCAATTTAAACCTGGTTTAATCAGGGTTCAGGAAGAGAATCCAATTTTAAAAGAAGAACTTTTCGGACCTCTGGGCATGGTGATGATAGCAAAAAGTGATGAAGAGGCATTACAGATTGCCAATGATATCCCTTTCGGACTCTCCAATTCTGTCTGGACTCAGGATAAAGCCCGTCAGCTTTTCTTTATTGAAAACCTTGAATCCGGGACTGTAAATATCAACAGAATGACAAGTTCTGATCCACGTTTCCCATTCGGTGGAAGCAAGGCTTCAGGATATGGAACAGAGCTGTCATTACACGCTTTAAAAGAGTTTGTGACGGCAAAGACGATTGTGGGAAATTAATTATTTGTACAATGTATGATGTACAAAGTATAAAGTATTGCTGTGCTGTACTGATAAAATAAAACCTCCCGAAATCATTTTCGGGAGGTTTTTTATATCGTTAAAAAAGAAAATTTTTCTCTTTATACTGTGGTAAGTCTCAATGTATTGGTTTTTCCACCTTCATAAGATGGAGTTGCATTGATGTTGATGACAAAGTCTCCGGTTTCAATATAGCCGTAGTTGTGTGTCAGCATATTCACTTGGATGATTGTTTCATCAGTAGATTTTTTCATGTCATAGTAATAAGCGTGTACTCCCCAAAGAAGGTTCAGCATTGTAATTACTCTTTTGTTTCCACTGTATACAATAATCTGAGAATTCGGTCTGTGAGCAGCAAGCTGGAATGCCGTATACCCCGAATGAGTAAGCGTAACAATAGCAGAAACGTTTGTTGTTTTTGCGATTCTTACTGCAGCAAGACATACCCTGTTGGTAATGAATCTTTCATCAATACAGTTGTAGTCTTTTTCAATCGGTTCATTTTTATGTTGATAGAAATGAGTAGTTTCGATATTCTTTACGATTTTCGCCATATTTTCCACCACCTGTACCGGATATCTTCCTACAGAAGTTTCTCCTGAAAGCATTACGGCATCAGCACCATCCAATACGGAGTTGGCAACGTCATTTACTTCAGCTCTCGTTGGCGTTAAGCTATTGATCATGGTCTCCATCATCTGGGTAGCAATAATAACCGGCTTGGAATAGAATCTTGCTTTTTCTACCAGGTTTTTCTGGATAGCAGGAACCTCTTCCATTGGAACTTCTACACCCAGGTCACCACGGGCAACCATAAGACCATCACATTCCAATAAAATTTCGTCAATATTTTTAACTCCTTCCGGCTTCTCGATCTTTGCAATGATCGGTGTTTTGAATTTACCGTTAGGATGCTTAGCGATCAGTTCTTTTAAATCAATAATATCCTGTGCATGACGTACGAAAGAAAGTGCAATCCAGTCAACTTCCATGTCCAGCATGAAGTTGGCATCCTGGATATCCTTCTCAGTCAGGGCAGGAAGAGATACTTTTGTATTAGGCAGGTTAACCCCTTTTTTGGAACTTAGAGGCCCTCCCTGTATTGTTTTAGCCTTTACAGTATCTTTTTCGTTGGTTTCAGTAACTTCCAATACCAGTTTTCCGTCATCAATAAGGATTCTTTCCCCTACTTTTACGTCTTGTGGAAACTGTTGGTACGTCATAAATACTTTCGTAGAATCACCTTCCATCTTTTCATTGGTGAAAGTAAGAATGTCTCCGGGATTCAGGTAAGAACCTTCCTTTACAACACCCACTCTCAGTTTGGGTCCCTGAAGGTCACCCAAAATACCCACTGAATATCCGTACTCACTGTTTAGTTCTCTAATTATATCAATATTGTTTCGAACTAAGTCGTAATCTGCATGTGAAAAATTTATTCTGAAAATATCAACACCCGCTTTCATTAAATCTAACATCACCTCCTTCGATGAAGAAGCAGGTCCTAGTGTTGCGATAATTTTTGTCTTCTTTAAATACTTATTCATAATACTGGATAATTTGATAAAGTTCTTCGTCAGAACTCAATGTGTAATCTTGAATTGGAAACACAAGATTTTCAGGGAGCAAAATTACGGAAAAATCAGGAAACTGTTCCGAACTATGTAGAATATATTCCACATCTGCCTGATTATTTAATAAAAATTTAATGTTTTCTTCTCCTGTAAAGAGCTCGGTCTGAACTTTTTTTTGTTTACTTTCCGAAGATTTGTTTGAAATAAAAGTAAAACAGGTCTTCGTAGACTTGTGATAGGCTTCGAATCTCGGAAATAAATAGTCATAATAATCTCCATGAAAGACCAGGTCTTTTTTTCTGGAAAAATTAAGATCGTTTGTTTGATTTATTGTATAGAAAAACTCATGATCGGGTATATCTTTTGCTAATCTTACCAATCCTATGGCAATATCTTCAAATTCTATATCATCAAGATCATAAAGTTTTTGAATTTCCAAGTATGTTTTCTTTTTTATTTAAAATATAAAATGCCCGTTGTGCTGCTTTTTCTTCTGATTTTTTCTTGGATGTTTCTGTTGCATTGGCAATTTTTTCATCTCCCAACCAGACATGACATCTGAATACAATAGCCTTATTGGCCTGTATTTCTTCGCAGGTTTCGTACTTTATATTGACCTTCTTTTTCTGGCTCCATTCAAGCAGGAGGCCTTTATAGCTTACAATTTTATTTTCAAGTTTGTTAATCTCGGAAGGGGTAAGAAGTTTATCCAAAATAATCTTTCTGCAAATATCATAATGGAAGTCCAAATAAACAGCCCCGATTAAAGCTTCAAATAAATTTCCGGAGATATTCTCGCCCAAAGCTGAAGATGTATTCTGTTTTTGCAGAAGGCTTGTAAGCTTTAGGTTTTCTCCTAATTTATTAAGATTTTTCCGGTTAACAATTTTAGATTTCATCTGTGTCAGATATCCTTCATTAGCATGAGGATAGGTCTGGAACAAATGACAGGAAATAATTGTACCCAAAACAGAATCTCCCAAAAATTCAAGCCTTTCATAATTGCTGTCTTGATTTTTAGAAGAATTTTTCAAAGAGAAAGCCTCACGGTAAAAAGCAATATTTTGTATCTCTGTACCTAACACTTTTTTAAGCTCGGTACTGAGAAAATATTCTCTTTCCGTTAACTGTCTTTTTCTTTTTTTAAGAAGGAATTTAGAAAAGTATTTCTGTAACTCCATTCATTGAATTTAGATTTTCTTAAATAGAACGCAAGCGTTATGCCCACCAAAACCAAAAGTATTGCTCATGGCTACTTTTACATCTTTCTTCACAGCTGTATTAAACGTAAAGTTTAGTCGGCTGTCAATATTTTCATCATCAGTAAAATGGTTAATGGTAGGAGGAACAATACCATGAATAATAGTTCCTAATGCAGCGATAGCTTCAATAACACCTGCAGCACCCAGAAGGTGGCCTGTCATTGATTTTGTAGAATTAATCTGAATGTCATAAGCATGCTCGCCTAGTAGTTTTGAAATTGCGTTGGATTCAGCAATATCTCCTAATGGAGTAGAGGTACCATGCATATTGATGTGGTCTACTTCATCAGCAGTTAAGCCTGCGTCTTCCAAACAACTTTTCATTACCAGATAAGCACCAAGGCCTTCAGGATGTGGAGCGGTCATATGATGTGCATCAGCACTTAAACCTCCCCCCTGTAATTCTGCATAAATTGTAGCACCACGTTTTACCGCGTGCTCATATTCTTCAAGAATAATACATCCTGCTCCTTCTCCTAATACAAATCCATCTCTGTCTTTGTCAAAAGGTCTTGAAGCGGTAGTAGGATCATCATTTCTTGTAGAAAGGGCCATCATAGCATTAAATCCACCGACACCACTTGCTGTAACGGCTGCTTCAGAGCCTCCACATACAATAACGTCTGCTTTTCCTAACTGGATCAGCATTTTGGAATCAATCAGAGCATTGGCTGAAGAAGCACATGCAGATACAGTGGTATAATTAGGTCCGTGGAAGCCGTATTCTATTGAGATATGCCCCGGCGTAATATCCGCGATCATTTTAGGAATAAAGAATGGGTTGAATCTCGGGATTTCCGTATTCGCCCATCCTAAAACCTCTGTCTCAAAAGTTTCCAACCCTCCGATTCCGGAGCCCCAAATTACACCGACTCTGTTTTTATCTACATTGTCTTCCATAATTTTGGAATGTGCTACAGCCTCTCTGGCTGCAACAAGTCCCAATTGGGTATTTCGGTCCATTTTTTTAGCCTCTTTCTTATCGAAATGCTGTAATGGATCGAAATTTTTCACTTCGCAAGCGAACTTTGTCTTAAAGTTTGTGGCATCAAAAAGAGTAATCGGAGCGGCACCGCTCTCACCTTTAACAAGGTTTTCCCAGTATTCTTTTGCATTATTTCCAATCGGTGTTATTGCTCCAAAACCGGTTACAACTACTCTTTTTAATTCCATAAACTTTGTTTAATTTCTTTTTTGTTGAAGAATATTATTTATTTACTACTTCTTCGATGTAAGCAATAGCGTGCCCTACAGTAGTAATTTTTTCAGCCTGGTCATCAGGGATTTGAATATTAAATTCTTTTTCAAATTCCATGATTAACTCAACTGTATCTAGTGAATCAGCTCCTAAATCGTTAGTGAAGCTAGCTTCAGGAGTTACTTCTGTTTCTTCAACGTCAAGCTTATCAGCGATGATAGCTTTTACTCTTGATGCAATGTCTGACATAGTAAATTATTTTTTTAATTGTTAGATGGTGCAAATATATAAAATTCTTTACGATAAAACATTTTTTTAGTCTTTTTTGTGGACCAGTAGCCTTCATTTTGGAACTTTAGACTTTAGTGTTTTCGTTTTCAGCAGGTTATATTTTGTGTTTCTATTGTGGATAAGAAATCAATCCTAAAAGGAACTACGGGGTAAAGTATAGACCTGTATCTTTTAAATTGCTGTTTTCCTGATTCCGGTTTTTATAAATAAAGTATTAGCACTAAGGAACCTGGGGCTTTATAAAACTCCAAAAACTATAGTATGTACATCCTTTATATTGATGACTGAGCTGCATGAAAATATAATGATCTTTAGTCAGATCCAAGATGAAATTTTCATGTAAAACAGTCATTGTTTTTTAAACAAGGTTCATTTTTAATTCTTTTTACACGGATCAGAATTGTTCTTTGAGGTTTCTAATTCAATATATCATTCATTTTCGTTAAAATCACAGGTTCACCATCGGTAATCAGAATAGTGTGTTCATGTTGAGCCATATACCCACCTTTATTACCTACCATGGTCCATCCGTCATTAAGCTCTACTGCAATTGTAGAAGAGGTGGAAATAAAAGTTTCTATGGCTACTACAGAATTTTTTTTGAACCGCCGGGAATCAAAACGATTTCTATAATTTAATAATTCATCGGGTTCTTCGTGAAGGCTTCTGCCTACGCCATGACCTCCAAGGTTTTTAATGACTTTAAAACCTCTTTTTTTAGCTTCTGTTTCCATAAGCTGTCCGATGTCAGCTATTTTTACCCCGCCTTTTATGTGGCTGATGGCTTTTTCTAAAATATATTTGGAAGCATTTACTAAATTTTGATGTTGGTTGATGTCTTTTCCAACAATAAAAGAACCCCCATTGTCTGCCCAGAAGCCGTTAAGTTCTGCCGAAACATCAATATTGATTAAATCGCCTTCTTTTAAGATCCGTTGTTCTGTAGGGATGCCATGGCAAAATTCATTATTTACACTTATGCATGTCCAGCCCGGAAATCCGTATGTAAGGTAGGGGGCAGAGTTGGCGCCGAATCCGGCAAGTATTTTTGCTCCATATTCATCAAGATCTTTTGTCGTCATGCCCGGTTGTGCATACTGAATCATCTCCTTCAAAGTATGGGCAACTGCTTCGCTTACTTTCTGCATTCCGGTCAATTCATATTCATTTGTAATAGACATTCTTTCTTTTTTTTTTCTTAAATATAGGTATTTATATCTTTATTTTACTGATATATATAGGCATACATTCATTAAAATATAAATTTATTTGTCTTTGATAAAGAAAAACAGGTAAATTTATACTAGCTAAAACCATTACAATTTAATTCCATGAATTCAATTATTTTAAACCAACGAATATCAATACTGATGAGCTTTCTGCTTATTGTATTGACAAGCTGTACCTCTATTAAACTTATCAGTGATTATGATGAACTGACTGATAAAAAAATTGTAGCGATGCAGGAAAAGGTGACCGGATTTGTCGTTAAAATCCGGGATGAAATAGGTACAGATAAAGCGAAGTATGCTAACTATAAACCTTTTTATCAGGATGTTAAAGTGGATCTGGAAACTCTTAAAATCCGTACAAATGCCATTGATAATAATAAAATAGTACAGGATCAGGTGGCTACATTAGCGAAATATATAGACGATTTAGAGAAGGTTCATAAGCTTGGTTTTACTGATGTTTCTGAGATAGATCTTATCAACAGCCAGTGTAATACTATTTTTACAGCGCTTACCAAATTACAGCTTGGCCTGAAAAGAGGTGAAAAAAAATAACCATAAAAACGAATAAAAATGGCAGATATAGATTATAGTCAATTATTGAAAGATATGTTGGCGGCAATGAAAAAATCATTCACCAATGACTGGAATGATGCCCAGCCTTATGCAAAAGCAGAATTAAACTCTTTCGTGAGCAATATCAAATTAATTAATAAACTAAAATCTGATGGTAAAATCACTGAAGAGAAAGCCAAATTATATCTTGAAATGCAAAAGAGCTCCATGAGAATTGTCCTTTTAACCATTGATGGATTGACCATATTAGCGGTTGAAAATGCAATTAATGCAGCACTGGATGTCGTAAGAAATACGGTAAATACAGCAATAGGCTGGACTATTCTATAAAGGATATTTGTTATAACTTAATGAAGGGCAGGTGAAGAATTCATTTGCTCTTTTTATATGTTTATTTAAAGGGTTATTTTGCAATATTGTAGCAGAGCATATACAGAAATACTAAAGAAAAATGATATTCTCATTAGTATGACCAAGAACTTGGATTCTTTTGAAAATGCTATAGCGGAAAGAATGAATAGTATTCTGAAATATGAGTTTGGATTGATTGATACCCTTGAAGATTGTAAAAATCTCTCACAACAGCTTGACCAATCAATTTATTATTACAATAATTTGAAACCAGATTTTCCTTGAGTTATAAGATTTCAAGCCAAGTACACATGAAAAATAATGTGAAATGAAAAACTATAAAAACAAAATCAGAATAGGAAAATTCCTACTCTGATTTAAGTATATTTGAGTTGTTAAAATGGTCAGCTTATTTTAGGACGGAACAGCCTCACAAAGTGAGGACTTTTGTTATCTGTTCCGAAGTTGCAAATTTCGGAGAGTGGCATTATTCAAACCTATATAAGGATCTGTTAAAATTAATCTTCTTTTTAAATTATCTGGCAACCCATTTAATGACTTATCATCATCTATTATAATTAAATCATCAGGATCAATTTTATTATCATTTATCCATTTTTCTATTTCCTCTCTTCTTGAAAATTTGGAATCTAACTTTAAATTCATAATAGATATTTTTTTAAATTTAATATTTCTCCTCTGAAAAATATTTTCCCATTCTTGAATATCAAATCTAAATCTATGTGAAGTTGATAAAATTATTTCTAAATCATCAATTGAGTTTATAACATCAGTAGCATTTGCATTAAATTTATAAAACCCATCTTCTTCCATGTCCACTTTTTTATATGGATTAGCATGAACCATTACACCATCAATATCTAAAAAAATCCTCATAACGAAGTTTATTAAAGTAAAATACATCCAAAATCTTCAGGATTAAATCCATCTGGCCAAATTGTGGCTTTATTATAAATCGCTCCTCTAAATATTGCTTCCTCTATTTCTAAACAACGCATATCTGTTCCAGATAAATTTGCATTACTAAAATTAGCAGAATTAATATGGGCATTATTTAGATTTGCATTTTGTAAAACTTACCCTGACTGAACTATGTTCGCAGTCTTTCGTAAAAGCTTCTCTTTTACTCATTTGCCAAGGTGATTCTTGTACTGGTAAATATAATAGTTTTCTTAGAGCAGGACAAAACCACCGCAAATTGCAGGGGTTTTCGTTATTTGCTATGACACAAGCATGACACTTGCGACAACGACGGGATTTTAATTAATTTCTAATATATTAATCTCCTTAACCTCTATAAGCTTATTATTATATTGAGTTTTAACAACTATATCTAATATGTGGTGTGGTAACTCTTTTAATTTTAATGGAGTTTTTGGGCTAGCAACTAAATGATAGTGAGGGTCTAGAAAATTATTCAGGTTAGTTTTATCAAAAGAATATAAGCCCTTTTTTGTCATAGATACAAAATCTTGTAAATATCTTTCATCAGCACCACTTCCAAATATTTTAACTAATAAAGAATTTAATTCAGGATTAATTACCACATCTGAAATTTCAGGTAAATCTCTAAAATAAGATATTAACTTTTCATTATTTTCTGATGATTGAGCCACCGTTTCAGGTAGTTTACCTGCTCCAGATGCTACAAAGCCTATATGATTTTCATCTGTAAAAAACCAATCAATGTCTAAAGTTTGCTGTTCTATTTCTGTATACATAATCATTTTTATTTTCCAAAAGTTGTTTTACAATTATCACACATTGGAACAACCTTTCCTGTTCTTGGTCTTATTGCGTCAGTAAAATTAATTTGTGATGGAATAGCTGAAGGATTGTTCAATAATAAATTATTTCCGGCATTAAATTCAGCACAACATCCAACTGGATTCGTGCGGCAGCGAAGGGAACCTTCTGGAGTAACAAGGAAAGCATCTAAATTTAATTCTCCTGCATAAGATTTATCTCTATCAGAAAAATTTTGATCATCATAATTATTGCCAGGTCCATAATCATCATTACTATGAGTGTGTTCAAATGCAGTTGCTACAGCACCTTTTGGTATATATTTGTTAAATTGTTCATCTGTCAATCCATGCTCACTTCCACGCGAAGGTGTATTATATGCATAGTATTTCTTACCATCTGTAACTTTAACATAAATAATCGTAGCATATTCTCGTTTTTCTAATATCGATCGTCCATTATATTGTTGTCCAAAATTTGCAGCGGCATTTTCTCTGGTATTAAATAACACATGAGGCTCCAATCCTTCTAATTCCCTCGCATCAATCACTCTGTTACCACTAAAAGTGTATGGCGTACCAAGTATTATATTTTTCGGTCAAAGGATCTATGTTGAAAAATCTTCCAACGTCCGGCATATATTGACGCCATTTAAATGCATAAAAACCAGTTTCTTGAAGCTCCTGTTCCTGGTACTTATAATTCTGATAAATTCCTTTTCCATAAAGAGAATTTCCACTATTGAGATGATTCATTCCAAAAGGGTAATAATCATTAACATCAGTAATTGCAAGAACGCCTGCGCTATTTCTTCCGAAGCTTATTCTCACATTTCCTAAGTGATCTTTATACTGGTAAATATAAATATTTCCTAATTTTTAAGTGAGAACCTTAAAAACATTACTACATTAGAGATCTATTTAGAATTCAAATAGACTACTTTAAAATATAAAACCTCACAAAGAGTGAGGTTTTGTTATATCAGCTCAAAGTTATAGAATTCAAGCAGTTAATTTTATGAAATTAGCTTAACTATTTTTCTTTTATATTAGGTATAATTATATAAATATATTGTTACAAGAACATATACTACAAAATTAACAAATACATAATAAAGATTTAAATTCTTTCTTTTCAATATTATTACTGATAAAATAAAATGCAATAATATAGTTATAAAATAGAGTGCCCAAATTTTATATTGATATTTTTCACTACTACTTGCATATCCTAATAAAAAGCAGGAAAAATACCAAGCGACGATGAAGATTAGCATTAGTAGCATATCAACAAAAATATATTTAAGTATTGAATTCATATTAATTATTTATTGTAACCGTTATATTATACTTTTTTTTCATTTCTTGAATAAAATTATTAATGACCTGATTACTGCTTCCTCCTTTCAAAAAGGCTGATGTAAAACCTTGCAGGTCTTTTTGAAAAGAATTTATAGAGTGAGAACCAAATGCTTCGATACCTATATCCAAAATTTTAAAACTAAACAGACTTTTAAATAAACAACAAACCCGCTCATTGAGCGGGTTTGTTGTTTATTTAATAATGTATAATTAGCCTATTGTTTCTTGGGCATAATCATCCGATTTATAGAAGTCACTGAGCTTTTGACCACAAAAGGGACAATAGTTTATAACCATTTTTTTTATACTAAAATCAGTAATCACTCCACTATAGCCATCTGTAACAAAATAAGCTTTATCAAAAACATCTTTTATTTTTTTATTATATAGTTCAGCTTCTCTCTCAAGAAACTTCTCTCCATATTTTACTATACGAAAATTTAATCCCATTGTTTTTTCACCAACATAACGAAATTCAAATTTTTCACAACAAAATTTTTTATTACTCATAATTTTAGATTTTAAGGATTGTGTGGTACACCTCTCTCATTAACAGCTTTTACTAAATCTTTTCCTTTGAATAAATATTCAGTAGATATTGTACTAGAACCAGAATGTATTCCCGTTTTATATTCAAGCTCACCAGTTTTTTCTAACATATACATTCCTGAGTTACTCAAATCATACTGCATCACTTGTCCACCATTTTTTATATAAGTCCCTGCTACCGTTGCATCATCGGTAAGGAATAAAGTATTACTTGCAGCTTCCGAACCCGTTGTTCCTCTAAATAGAGTTTTTGAAGGATCAAATTCACTGGTAGAAGTTAGGATTTTAGAATAATCTACAGCTTCGGCTGCAGCTGCTGTAGTTCTACCTGCTTTTGATGCTATATTTCTTACTAGACTTCCAGCTCCTTCTGTTGCGATGGCAGCTCCTCCTTCTATAGCAGCTGTAGCCAATGCTCTTCCTGCAACTTTCCCCACTATAGTCGCATCTCCCGACTTTAAACTTCCTGCTGCTAGTGCAGGACTCGCAACTACTGATGCCATAAGATTAGTGGATTTGGAGATACCCGCTTTTAAGACCCCTCCTGGGTTATTGTATATCGATCTTGCCGTTCCTTTAGGATCAGTAACAAGCTGTTTTACCCCTTGATAGGTCCCTGTTACAACTCCTTTCGCCCCTTGATACATCCCAGAATAATATGAACCAGCCAGCTTAAGTAAATTACCACAACATCCTTGTGCTTCCCTACCATCAGGATCGATAAACATTATTGGGTTATCTAAGGCATAAGTATAAGATGAAAATCTTCTAGACTTTTCTGCCAGCGGATCCACCACCCCCCATCTTCCAAGATCAGCCATATAGAACCTTGCTCTATAGTCATACATGCCACTTTTGTAGTGGTTTATTTTTATCTGCTCTAAGTCACAGACTTTGCGAAGCAAGGGTGCTTATTTATCAGAACAATGTAACTCTTTTTTTACCTCTTTAGGCATTGCAACTGACGATGCTTCTTTTTTATATAATAACAAATTATCTCTACAAAAATAATAATGAGTTGCTTTTTTTGCATCATCAATAGTATACCCCGTATCTTCTGTTAAAGAATCAACTTTCTCAATAATATTATACTCAGATAACTTATTTATTATGTTCGGATCTTTACCTTTTTTTTCATCATACCAATAAAAAAGGTGGTTATTATATTCAATATATCTATCCTTTATTCTGCCTTGAAAAGAATCATTCACAAGATAAATTTTATTGATATCTCCTAAAATACTCACTCCAATTACACCTGACTTATACTCCTTATAACTAACAGAAAAAGCTTTATCCTTATTAGCTAAAGATGAAGTATTACAAAAGTCAATAACCGCATTTTTGATAGCAATTTCATAATCACCATTTTTTGTAAGTTCATTTTTCCATACAGAGCAACTCTGTATAATAGAAAATACAATAAATATTAAAATATATTTTTTCATTTTCTTTACTTCTTAATAAGGATATGTTTCAACTCCTCCGTTTGTACCTCTTGACAATATAATAAACTTATGATATTCATTTTTATAATTATTTTTAAAATCTAAATCTGCTGGAGATCCATTCTCTATTGAATCCCTATTAAACCCTCCTGTTGGGTGTGTGTGAAAATTTGTATTTTTAAAATATCCTTTTAAGCTAGGATCTCCAATATTGTATCTATATAGAGAGTGGCGAGAACTAGTATATGTATTATTTTTATATTTATCTATATATACTTTACTAATAGTTCCATTATCACTAGAATCTTTAGAAAGATATGCTCCTCCTAATTCTTTTTCTACATACTCAGACATTTTTACAAGAAAATCCTCAACTCCTGCAAGATTTGGTTGATTTTTACCTCCTACATCTATAATATTATCACTTGTTTTGAAATTTTGACCATCTTTTAAAATACCTTTAGCAATATTATCAACAGCAACTTTTGCTTCTCCTTTACGATTAGTTACTATCTCCCCGTTTTTGTCTGTCTTCAAAATTCTATCAGGTTGACTATTTGTTTCTCCAACTTGTTTAACATCTCCAGTTTTTATGTTTAAAGTAAAATCTGTCTCAGGTTTTCTTCCATCGGGATCAATAAATCTTATTGGATTATTATAAGCATAATTATAAGGACTGTGTCTCGTCATCTTTTCCGCCAGCGGATCCACAACACCCCATCGTCCAATATCCGGCATATAAAATCTTGCCCCATAATCATACATACCACTTTCCTGAAGCTCCTTTCCGTTGTACTTATAATTGCCATAACTACCTCCTGAAAAGAAGGAAAGACCGCTTTTCAGGTGATTCATTCCAAAAGGATAATAGTTGTTAAGGTCTTTTAATTCAAGAACGCCTGCGATGTTTTGTGCAAAACTTATTCTTACATTTCCTAAGTGATCCTTATACTGGTAAATATACTGATCTTTTACGTAATCGTAAAATCCTTCTGCGGTTGGGAAAAATCGTAAATCCTGGTTTTTAAGGGTCGTCACTATACCTCCTCCACCTATGGGAGGATCTATCCCCGGTTCTATGGGGCCTATAACACCTTCTCCAATTGTAAATGCTTGCTGCTCATAAGCATATTTTGTTTTCTCTGATATTGCCTTTAGCCCTTCAGTTCCACCACCTCCATTATTGCTGTTTACGCTTTTAAAATACTGGAATCCATCTAAATAATCTGAGGTCTCTATTATGGTATAGCAATTGGTGATACCACATTCATATATAGGATTAATTTTTCTGAGCTTAATTCCGTCCGCTCTGTAAAAGTAATTCAGGGAGCTCACCGTTCCTGAGCTTTCATATTGTATGCTATTGGGTAAATTGAGATAATTGTATGTTATATTACTGATACCTTTATCCGGCATTTTCCACATATTCCCATTTTGGTCGTATTCGATCGTTCCGCCCCCACCTTCATAGCCTGCAGAATTTCCATTATCTGTAATTTTAGACACCTGATTTCCTGAAGTGTAGGTATAAACAAGATTGTCAATAACATTCGGAATAGTATTAATAGCTGCAGCAGTTCTGTAGAGTTTTTGGATATTCCCGTTCAAATCATATTCTAAAGATTCTGTATGTTCTTTGCTATAAGGATTGTTGGGGTTCTGATAATAGCCTGCACTTAGCCTGTTCAAACCATCATAGGCATATCCATACCTTTTGGGGGTTGTGGGAGGGTTTGCACCCAAAGATTCTACAGTTCTCCAGTCTACTTCTGCAATGTTTCCATTGTATCTTGGTTTTACATTTTTTCCAGGAAACTGGGACTGATCCGGATTTTCGATACCTTCTCTCTGGTTGTATTTAATTTTATAAGAAAATAATTTTCCGCCTAAATCAGGAACTGCCATCTGGTCTTTATTAATATCGGTCATCCAACCACGGATATTATAGGCGTAATCAATACTTTGAAGATTATTTCCTACTTTCTTATTAGAGAGTTGAGACAGTTCATTGTAGGTGTTTTCTGCCAATACCTGTTCCGGCTGGGAATCAACCTGGTGGTAATGTTTCAAAAGCCTGTTTTGGGTATCATACTCAAAACGCTCTGCTACTGTTACTCCAATTTCACCATCTGTCCTTTTATGTGTGGTAATTGTTTTCTTTGGGATTCCTGAAAAATCCAACTGGGATTCTGTATTGGTATATCCTCCCAAATGGTTTACAGAATAGGAACCAACAGTTCTTCCCCTGCTATCATAATAAAAATAGGTCTTTGTCCAATTGTCATCTTCTATATTTTTAACATAGGAAGCTGTAGCCATTCCCAATGTACTGATATCAGTATCGTAGGATATGACATATTGGTCTAAAATTTTGGCAGGCGGAAATTTCTTGGTATCCCTTGGATAGGTATCATAATAATTGACGGTAAGCACCGTTACAGAATCAGAAAAATAAGTGTTGGTATAATACACCATAATCCCACTTTTGTTGAAACCAAGACTGGATTGCTCTTCAACGATATTTTGGTTACCAACCTGGCTCTGCATTACCGCTCTGCTTCCCCCTGAAAGGATTCCGGTATAGGCAATACGGCCAAACTTATCATACTTGGTGAACAGCCATTGTCCCTTGGGTTCCATTACAGCATCTCTTACGAGCACAGCCCTGTCCTGTTTATCATAAACTATATACTCCCAACCTTTTCCGGGAAGTTTCTTCTCCACCAGGCGGTTTCTATCATCATAACGATATTCATAAGCTAAAGCATCCTGCTCTGCAATTCCCCAGGACTGCATCTTGGAAAGCATAGGAGGAATCACCCATGCCAACTGATCGTATTCATTATAAACATAATAAGTGTCTGCATTTTCTGAGACATTTAATATCTTTCTCGATAGTATAAGCTGCCCTTTCCCATTTTTGAACTCTATAGATTGGTTACCGTCTTCATCAGTAATGGTATTTTTGTAAAGCTGGGCAGCAGCATAAGTTCCTCCATTTTCAATAGTAGATTTGGTTGCATTGTTGACAAAAGTAGTGGTGGTGAACAATTTTCTAACTTCTCCATTAACATTGGCAGCATAATCAAATTTTACAGGTTTGCCACTCCAGTCATTACCTACCTGGATCTGCTGTTGGATCCTGTCTAAAGGTGAATTCTCTACTATTTTTTCTGCATAGATTTTTTCCGAACCATAAGGGGTATTGATAGCATTTGCCAATGGAGTTGGAACAATAGCACCATTTAAGGTTCCTCCTTGTGGAACAGGAAGATAGTCTTTGACCTGTCTTCCAAACTGATCATATTCGACCTGTGTAACTACATCTCTTCCCAGTGGAGAAGCTTTTACATTTACGATTTGTTTAGCTCTTCCCAGACCATCAAAATACTGAACGGTTTCTGAAGTTTTTACAGGGGCAGCTCCATTATAGTCAAGGTAAGTTTTTGTATAAACATAGTTCTCCGTAAGGCTAAGCTGGGCATGAGCATTACCTGCCATCACCAGAATACCGATTGGAATAATTATCTTTTTCATCATTGTTAGTTTTTATAGTTGTATTTGTATTCTTTAATCACCTTGGAAGAAACGTTTCCTGAAGCATCTTTTATCATTTGCTTTACTTCTTTCAACCTGTTTTCACCATCGTAGAAATACAGTTCCTGTACTCCTGACGGAGAAGTGATCGTTCTTACCCCTACCAATGGATCATAAGTATAGGTGATAACCTGTGTGGATGGAAAAGCTGTTTTTCTGAAAACATCCAAGGCTGCAAGCAGGTTTGATTCATCATTGTTGAGCCCTGCCGTGGCATCTGTATCAGAAGCATTCACAATAGCATCGATCTTCGATTGAGTAATATCTGATAATTTAGCACCCTCAATCTTAGCAATAGGCTGGGTTTTATTGTATCCCCAGACAATACTAACTGGAGTACCGTCTTTTGTAGTGTACTGTTCAATATTACCTTTGGCATCGTATCGGTCATAGCTTACTTCCGTGGATGCATTCCCCGTTTGAGGACCATAAGATACTACCGAAGTTGGCAATAAACTGACTGGATCATCATATTTGGTCTCTGCTTTTGAAAGTACCTTCCCTGGATCACTTACATTTTGCTTTTTGGTAACCTTGGTTTCCAATGGAATACCAATCATATTGGCGTTGATCAGCTTATTATTATTTTTTTCATGAGCATACTGGTAACTTGTCTCCTGAGTAGAACCATCCGTAAATACGGTTTTTGAAGAGGTTAGCTGATAATGGTTCGGGTTGGCATAGCTGCTGAAGCTGGTAGTAGTCACCACAGAATTATCCGGTAAATACTCTGTAGTTTTCACTTCTGTAGGATTGTAGAACCCATAATAATTGTCATAAAATCCATATGAGACATTGAGGAGCTGATCCTGGGTAGGGTCTGGATAATAAGTAAAATTCTCTTTAAAGACATAGTTTTTAAGACTTTTTAGCTGACTGTAATCATACTTATAAGCTTTTGTAACCTGCTTTTTAAAAACTGCATTCTCATATTGATAGCTGTTTTCCTCCAATAGTAAATAAGATTTTTCCTCTCCAGAATTGGTATCCGCGGTATTATAAATCGCAGGTGGCCTTCCTATACTGTATCCTGAGTTGGGAACATAGCTAAACTTTTTCTCTACCGCACTTTTATTTTCTATTATCTCTGTGATATCGGTATAGGTGACCTTATTTTTCCTATGGTTAAAATTAGGGACCAGGTTGTCCTGGTTGGCGGTATAGATATTGACTATTTGTATGGATGGAAATATATTGGAAGCCCATGTGCAAGTCCTTGAGGTTTCGCGCAGCGATGCACCTATATAGTTCAGGTTATAATCTGCAACCGAAGTTTGGGAGCTGGCCATATTGGCAAGAGGATTATAATAAAACTTCCGGGTATAGCTATGACCCTCTACATCAGATTCTTTGATGGATGAAACCCTACTTCCTCCGAAATATATGGGTTCATAGGTCGTAACATCATGGGCATTATAGCTGGTACTAGCAGCTCCGGATACTGATCCGGTCCCACGGACACTATATTCCACTTTATAAGTATGTCCCGCTACGGTATTTACAGGATAGTAAGTTCCTCCCGCTTCGGAATCGAAGTCTATAGAAGTTTTACCACTAGTTGAATACACCTGCGTTGCCGTTGTTTCATCCCTGATAACTAAACTATGTCCGTCCCTTACAGGATCAGGCTCACCGCATGCTTCTACCGGATCATAAGATGCCGATGCATAAAAATGAATTGGCTTTCCATTGGAAACAAATGTAAATGACTTCTTGGGATAATTTTGTTGTGCATTACAGGGGTTATACCGGGCTTCCACACCACCTGTTTCTTGTTCCACTCTCGTAATGGCTCCAGCGCTTGAACTGGGATCGTAAAAAATTTCGGAAATTCCTTTGGTTGGATGGGTGATCTGCTTTAAGTTCCCTATTGAGGCCCATGATGGCAGCACTTCCCTGTTAGCAGAAAGCATTGTTAAAGGCATATAAGCTCCCATCAATTTAAAAATACCAAAGTTATTGGTAGGTCCGGGAACAGGAAAAGGGGAAACATTACTGGCATTATTGGGATAACCATAATAATCAACATTCAAACTGAATCTTGCCGGAAGCTTTTCCAGACTGTAATAGCTGAAATCTGTACTGATGTTTTTAGTAACGTTTTTTAATGATTTTAAAAAATGCCTGTTTCTGGTAGTAGTTTCGTTTGAAGGTAGACCATAATAAGTAGCAGCAGTTAGTGCCTGGACATCCTGATATTCCAGGTTATACTTTTCTACCAGTAAATTCCCATTTTTTATCTCGATGGAAGTCAGAAGATTATTTTCAGCATTGCTAATAAATAAATCGTTTCGTGCTTTTCCATAAATGAAAGAAACATTCTTATTATCTTCTGAAATAAGAGTAAGTCTCGGTTTATAGGATTGCTGGCTTACTTTGTTTTTAACAATATCATTGTAAGTATATTGATCCCCAGATGAGGCATCCGGACATTTTTGAAGTAAGCTAAACCCCGCATTCAATGAGGAATAATAATTGAGATTTTCTGTGATGTAGGTAAAATTGGTTTCCTGTTTATCAGGGCTGATAATCTTGTATAAATACCAGCCTGTAATAGCTTGACGGTCAGGTCCAGCGCTTTGAGTGGTGGACCTTTCAATATTCTCTACAGAACCTCCGAAATAATATTCTGTTCCTGTTTTATCTGTCAGCTTAAAACGGAAAAGCTTTCCGTATCCCATGATTGGGGCATTCAGGTCAAAAATTTCAATTTTAACTTTATCTTTTGATTCGGTAAAAACCTGTAAGTTATTGTTAATGTAAAAGCTACCGGACAATCCATTGGCAACTGAAAAATTAAACCAGTCATATTCAGTATCTATTGCATTGCCTGTTCTTGCAGCTTCTTTTATGGCAAGTAAATCAGCGGTTTCACTAATCGTTTCAGGTTTCCAGTTGGTATTATTTTCGTCTGTTTCATCTTTTACAACCCTCGAAATAACGCCCGGAGCGGTCAGCATCCAGGACATTCCAGTGCTAGTCCCAATATCATCTGCTCTAACGCCACTGGAGTAGCTTAAAGATATTGGGGTACGGAGCTGGCTATAAATAGGAATCTGATGGGTAAAATCACCGTTGGAAGATTGTTCAAAGCTGATCCTGCTACTGGCAAAAGTTTCCTGGGATGGCGCTACTATTTTGGGTAATCCGTAATTGTTATTGGGCTCGGATGACGCCTGCCCACTGTATAATTGAAATGCCAGAAGCATACAAATGGGCACATTTATTTTTTTCATGATTTTTAGTTTTTTATTTTTTAATCAATTTAGCATTCGCTGTTTTATTCGTATCCGTTTTTATGGTCACCAGATAAGCACCCTGAACAAGCGCTTGTGTATTGATTTTGGTAACATTATTTTTAGTTTTTATATTCTGAAGCTGTCTTCCGCTCATGTCGTACAGCATAATATCAGCTTCTTTAAAGTCAAAACCGATTTCTACATAAGCATAATCAGATACCGGATTCGGATAGATCTTGATATCATGTTTCTCGATCAGCTGATCAACCTGTTTGTCTCCCAATTTCACAATCTTCCAGTTTTCTTTTCCTAATTCCTCAGCGCTTGTACCTGCCAGAACAATAGAACCATCTCTGTTTAATTTCAGATCCGAAAGTCTCTCCTCTCTTTTTCTCGAGTCTCCACTCACATGTTTTCTCCACTGCTCATTGCCGTTGCCATCAAGATACAACATCCAGAAGGTTTCATCATCTTTCTCTATTCTTCCTTCTGCCTGGGTATAACCACCCAACAATATTCCTTTGGTGGCATCTTGGTTCTTGGCTCTCGGCTCTTGACTCTGTATCACATTCATCCCCATCAGAATATCCCTGTTCTTGAAATTATAGGATTTCTGCCAGATCTCTTCACCTCTTTCATTCAGTGAGATCAGCCAAAGGTCCGTACCTTCTTCAATACCTACTGATTTATTTCCGGATCTTTCGGATCTGGATTCTCCTCCGATAATGAAACCGTTTGAAGTTAAAGCCAGGGTTCTGATATGATCATCCCCTTTTCCTCCAAAGTTCTTTTCCCATTCTAATTTTCCGTTTTTATCCAGTTTGACGATCCAGTAATCGCCTTCACCGAAGTTGGTGCTGGCTTTTGGCATTTGGCTAATGGCTGTTGAGGCGGCAGGTTTTTCAGTCGAAGGTTTAGTCTCAGGATTCCCAACCCCGGAACCTGAACCCCGAACCTCGGAACTCCTTGAATAGATTCCCAGTAATGCTCCGCCGTCTTTTGTTGGGATCATTTTCTCGACTTCATCTAATCCTCTTCCTCCCAGAATAAGCTGAGAAAGCTCTTTTCCGTCTTTATCCAGTCTGGTGATCCAGACATCTTTTGAACCGTATCCTTTGGATGAATTTTGAATATTTCCTGCCACAAAAAATCCTAAATCTGTGGTTTGAATGACAGCTTTGGCTTCTTCATCTGAAGATGTTCCTAAGGTTTTCTGCCACAGTTCATCCCCAAATTCATTCAGCCTGATCAGCCAGATATCCGATCCGCCTTTGGAATCATCTTTTTTATCAAGTCCTTTGCTTGAATACGTGGTTCCTGAAACCAGAAATCCACCATCCTGGGTGGTCACCGTTCCTGATAAATAATCGTGGTTTTGTCCCGCAATATATTTCTCCCAAACCTGTTCTCCCTGTTGGTTGAGTTTTACCAAATGGAAATCGTAGCCGTTGTTTTGTTTTTGGCTACCAGTAGCTGGCGACTGGCTTTTAGTCTGAATAGTGCTTCCTGTAATAAGATATTGCTGATCAATAGTGGTGATTACCTGATTGAGAAAATCCTGAGTAGAGGATTTGATGTCTTTCTGCCAGATCACTTCTTGGGCAGAGAAGCTCAGAGCTGTGCACATAAACCATGCACCCATGTAGAGTTTTTTCATCTGTTGTTGTTTTTATAGTTAATTAAGATTTTTGCGAATTTAATACAATTTTCAATATCTGTTGAATTATTTTCAAGGTATTTTTTTTATCATATATAACTGATTTATTGTTATGTAGCAAAGATATACCTGCAAAGCGACACAACTTGTCGTGTTATAAACAGGTTTTATAAATTTAGCTGTTTGATTTTTCTTTCTTGAAGTATTTTTGTATTCTATTTGTTATGAAGCTCAATGCATGCAGGGAATAAGTAGATACCACTAACGTAGAGAATAATAATTGAGACTTTATTCTTCTTAATCATTATTAGACTGTAATTATACACTTAAAATGACACTAAATTTTTACATTTTGTATACTTGTAACCGAAATTGATCTGCAATCTTTCTCAGTTGAAATTGATAGAATATAGAATAGGGTAAAAGCTTAATTTCGAGTGCAAATAAAAAAGAGAAAATGTAATGATTTACAAATTCTCTTTTTGTTCTTTAGTGGAGTTGGAGGGATTCGAACCCTCGTCCAAACAAGCAATACATAAGATTTCTACATGCTTATTCTACCATTGATTTTCGACTGGAGGCAGAGGGCAGACACCCAACTTCCAGCTTATCTTCTAAAGTTTTCGAGTTTCAGCCAAAGCATCTGAAACCTTATTCCCGCATTCCTATATCTCAGGATCAAACGCCGCAGAACAGAGCATTTGTGAGATATCTTGCTTCCTTACTATCTTCAGGAAAACGCTTGATCTACTATACTTCGATATTAAGCTGCAAGAGCGAACTCTTCGTTGCCAGTTAAAGTTGTGTAGCAAGGGATTAAAGAGATCGCGCTACGGTTCTCTGCATGCTTACTTACCCATTGATCTTGCTGTCGAAACCAGTCAACCCCATAAGTAAAGTGAATACAAAGATAATGATTTTTGTTAACATAGCATTATTATAGAATTTTTTTGTGACAATATAGGGGGATGTAGCTATGTTTTGGCCGGTTGGGATAAGAAAAGGGTAGAGTGAATCAAATGAAACAAGATGTTTATCCGGGAATGTTAATTAATTGTGGATAAAATAATTACTGTAGGTATCACCCTTGAACACAAGGTCTTTGATGAGATAATGAGCTTAAATATGATAGTTTTTGGGTATATATTTTGTAATGTAAGAAAAAATGTCTAGTTTTGCAATCCAAAATGAGATGTAAAATATGTTAATAATACCAGTAAAAGATGGTGAATCCATCGACAGAGCTCTAAAGAAATACAAGAGAAAATTTGATAAAACAGGTACAGTTCGTCAATTAAGATCTAGACAACAGTTTATTAAGCCTTCTGTGACTTTAAGACAATCTAGACTGAAAGCTGCTTACAAACAAAGAGCACTTAGTAAAGAAGAACAGGCTTAAGATTTTTTCTTAGACCATATACTAATTCACTCCTTAAATTCTTATATTTGAGGAGTGAATTTTTCGTTTTTACCCCTGAAGTAATGCTGAATAAGTTTTTAGAATATTTAGAGCTCGAAAAGAGGTATTCTCCTCATACTATTACAAGCTATAAAAAAGATCTTGATGACTTTTCCTGTTTCTATCTTAAAACAGAGTCATCAGAAGATATCTTTAAAGCAGATAAAAAAATCATCCGGAACTTTATTGTAGAATTAAGTGAGAATGGTATTTCAAAAAGAAGTATCAACAGAAAATTATCCTCACTCCGCAGTTTTTTCTTTTTCCTTTTAAAAATAGGCGAAATTAAAGTTTCTCCTGTAGAAGGGATTTCCTCCCTGAAATTTTACCCCGAGAAGCAAATACCCATGTCTAAGGAGGAAATGGGAGATCTTGGCGAGCGGATTCTGGAACATACCCATGATATACTGGATAAATGTATTATAGAAGTGCTTTATCAAACTGGCATACGGAAAGCCGAGCTTTGTGGCCTGATATTTGAGAATGTTGATATAGAAGGGAATGAATTAAGAGTAATTGGAAAAGGGAATAAGGCAAGGCTGGTTCCTATTTCCGAAGACCTGTCCGGGCTCCTTAAAAGTTATCTGGAAATAAGAAATCCGCAGGCGGAATTCAAATCCTGTTTTTTCGTGAATAAGAAAGGGAAAAAACTCAATGAAAAATTTGTTTATGTGGTAGTTAATAAGTACCTTAGTCTTGTTACAACGAAAGAAAAAAGAAGTCCTCATATCCTTCGGCATAGCTTTGCTACTCATGTATTGGATAATGGGGCGGAGATCTCCAAAGTAAAAAAAATATTAGGGCATTCCAGTCTTGCAAGTACTCAAGTCTATACGAATGCTAATATTGAACAATTGAAAAAAGTGTTTAATCAAGCTCATCCTCGAGCGTCTAAAAAAGAAGAATTATGAAGATTTCAGTTCAATCAATTGGTTTAACTCCACACGAACCACTAGAATCACACATTGAAAAAAAAGTAAGCAAATTAGGAACCTTCTATGATAAAATTCAGGAGTGCAAGGTTTTCTTAAAAGTGGAAAATAACTCTGACAGATCTAATAAAACTGCTGAGATTATTTTGGCTGTTCCGGGAGACGATATCGTGGTTAAGAAGACAAGCGCAACTTTTGAGGAAAGTTTGGATCTATGCGTTGATACTGCTAAAAAGCTACTAATCAAGAAAAAAGAAATGGCTTAGGAAAAAAAGTTTAAAAAAGTTCATAAAAAATTTGAGAATTCAAAAAATCCGTTCTATATTTGCACTCGCAAAAAAGGAACAGCGATCTTTTGAATTCTTTTTAATTTGCCTCCATAGCTCAGCTGGCCAGAGCACGTGATTTGTAATCTCGGGGTCGTGGGTTCGAATCCCTCTGGAGGCTCATTTTAATATAAAACTTTGGGGAGATTCCAGAGTGGCTAAATGGGACTGACTGTAACTCAGTTGCTTCGGCTTCGCAGGTTCGAATCCTGCTCTCCCCACATTTATATTATGAAAAAAAACTTGCAGGATTGAAGAATTATTCTTAGTTTTGCACAGCGTTTACCAATGGTTTTGGAAACAAAATTGCGGAAGTAGCTCAGTTGGTAGAGCGTCAGCCTTCCAAGCTGAATGTCGCGGGTTCGACCCCCGTCTTCCGCTCAAAATAATCACCTTATAAAAGTGATATTTTTAACAGCTGAAATGTATAGAGTAGAGTTTCTCCATCAGTTTCAGTTCAATTATTAAAATGCCTCCATAGCTCAGCTGGCCAGAGCACGTGATTTGTAATCTCGGGGTCGTGGGTTCGAATCCCTCTGGAGGCTCTATTTAATATAAAAACTTTGGGGAGATTCCAGAGTGGCTAAATGGGACTGACTGTAACTCAGTTGCTTCGGCTTCGCAGGTTCGAATCCTGCTCTCCCCACTTTTATATTAAAAAAACTTGCAGAATAAAAGAATTATTCTTAGTTTTGCAAAGCGTTTACCAATAATTTTGGAAGCAAAATTGCGGAAGTAGCTCAGTTGGTAGAGCGTCAGCCTTCCAAGCTGAATGTCGCGGGTTCGACCCCCGTCTTCCGCTCAAAAAATCATGCTAATTCAGTGTGATTTTTTTATTTGATGCCGACTTAGCTCAGCGGTAGAGTGCTTCCTTGGTAAGGAAGAGGTCACGGGTTCAAGTCCCGTAGTTGGCTCTCAATTTTCCCGGATTTTATTCGGGAATTTTTTTTATCCAAACTTTAGCGATCAAGAATAAGAATATAGATAAAAGTTATTTATTTGATGATTTTACAAACTATCCACGTAGTATTTAAAAACTTTTTTATATCATCTTTAGAATGGCAATCATAAATTTTTTGTTAAATTCGTGTAAAATATATTTTGATGAATATTCTTTTATTAGAAGATGATCTTATTCTTTCCGCAGAACTTTGCAGATTTTTAGAATCTAATAATTTTAGCTGTGACAAAATCTATGATGGAGAAACTTTTCTTCGTCAGATCAAGAACAATACCTACGATCTGTATCTGCTGGACATTAATGTACCTAAAATAAATGGATTGGATGTTTGCCAGACCATTCGTTCTTTTGATAAAAATACCCCTATCATTATTATTTCGGCATATGGAGACCTCTCAGATAAAAAAGATGCCTTTACGAGATTGGCAGATGATTACCTTGTAAAGCCTTTTCAATTTGAAGAACTGCTTTTAAGAATCAACTCTTTGCTTAGAAGGAAAGCTCCATCTGATGCTTCCGATCAGGATATCATCAGAGTTGATGATCTTATTATCAATAAAACAGAACATAAAGTATACCGTGGAGGCAATGAGATCACCCTTACTTTAAAAGAGTTTCAGCTTTTGGTTTATCTTGCCGAAGCGCAGGGAAGAACTGTTTCTAAACAACAGATCACAGAACATGTTTGGGAGCACAATTTTAATACGAATACCAATACGGTAGAGGTCTATATCAATTTTTTAAGAAAAAAAATCGATAAGGATTTTAAAATAAAACTGATCCACACACGTTCGGGGTTTGGATATTACTTAAGTCCATTATAAATGTCTTTAAAAAGAAAGATTGCTTTAACGATCAGTATTGCCTTTTCACTGCTTTTTGGAATGGTGATGGCTGTGATTTATTTATCTTTCAATGATTTCAGACGGGATGAGTTTAAGGAAAGGTTCAGGCAGAGACTGGAGTTTACCACCCATTTTATTTCTAGATCTAAAGATTTTGAAGAAGAGGCGCCTATTTTTTTTAATGAGAATTCAGATAATATTCTTTTAAATGAAAAGATTTTAATTTTCAATGAAAAAAAAGAACTGATCTACAGTACGATCAAAGACCAGAATGTTACATGGGATACCACTATGCTTAAGGAACTGGACAAAAAAAAGATCATCTATACTGAAAAGACCATTCCAGAGATTTATGCAGCCTTGCGGACTATTAATGGTGAGAATTATTACATACTTACCAGTGCCTTTGACACCAATGGAAAATCAAAACTGACTTACCTTAAGTATCTTTTGATTTTAGCATATGTGATGAGTACCCTTCTGATTGGTTTTTTCAGCTATTATTTCGTGGAGAAATTCCTGCGGCCCCTGGAAGATCTGAATCAGGAAATTTCAGAAGTTACCGCTCATCAACTAACAAAACAAATCCCTGTTCAGCAGTCGAATGATGAAGTAAGCGTTCTGGCAAAGTCTTTTAACACCATGATTGTACGGCTGAACGATGTATTTCAATCCCAGAAAGATTTTACTGCGAGTGCTTCACATGAAATAAGGACTCCGATTACAAGAATGGCTTTCCAGCTTGAAAACCTGATTACATTTGAGAAACACTCTCCTAAAACCCTGTCTGCGCTACAGCAGATTCAAAGAGATGTATATCAGCTGTCAGATCTTACCAATTCATTATTACTTCTCACCAAATTTGATAAAGAAAATATTCAGAGTATTTATGAGGAGGTAAGAATTGATGAAGTCATATTTGAAGCTTTTGAGGGGGTAGAGAAAAGTTATCCCGATCTTAAGCTTGATTTTCTCATTACCGAAGATACTTCTGAAAATGCTCTGCTTACGATAGATGGAATACCGTCTTTGTTAGTTATCGTTTTTATTAATCTGTTTAAAAATGCTGTAGTATATTCTGATAATACAGAAGTGAAAGTTTTAATAACTGAAACCAACGACCGCCTTTACGTAGAGGTAATCTCTCATGGGGATATCATTCCTGAAGAAGAACAATCTAAATTATTTGAAGCCTTTACCAGGGGCAATAATGCTCAGAATATATCCGGATCAGGATTAGGGCTGAGGATTGTCAAACGTATTCTTGAATACCATGACTCTGAAATAATATATTCTTCACCTGAGGAATACCTGAATAAATTCACTGTAATTTTTAAAAAATAATCCCCGTACTATTTTTTATTTTTAAAATTTCATATTTTAATTAGCAGGAATTGGTTTTCATATAAAAATTCAACATATAGAGAAAAAAATAACTTTTCTTCTGTTTAAATACTTTGTGAAATAGCCTGTTTACAATGATTTTAATTTTATTTTAAGCCTCATTTAAGTTTCTTTTAATCATATGAAAGCAATTTTGTAGTTTAAAAAGAATAATAATGAACAGAATAGCAATGCTGTTTCTAGCCATTTCCTCATTCATGGCAGGACAGCAGCAAATGTCTCTTTTGGATTGTGAAGAAGCTTTCCAAAAGAACAACCTCCAGCTGCTTGCCGAACAGTACAATATTAACATGGCAGATGCTGATATTCTACAGGCCAAAATCTGGGAGCTGCCACAGCTCAGCGGACAGTTCAATGCTTATAACCCCGGAGATAAAAAGCTCTTTGATGCTGGCCATTCAAAAGGAGGAAGCATTACACAGCTCATTTACATGGGAGGAAAAAAGAAAAATGAAATAGCCTTTGCAAAATCCAATAAAGAACTGGCTCAGCTCCAGTTTTCGCAATTACTGGTAGATCTGAGAGCCCAGCTTCGTACTGCTTATTTCAACCTCTATTATGAAAAACTAAAACTGGAGAATACCGATAAGCAATTAGGATATATGAATGATCTTCTAAGCGCTTACCGTGTACAGTCAGAGAAGGGAAACGTATCACTTAAAGATGCTGTAAGATTACAGAGCCTTGTTATTCAGCTGAATCACGATAAACTTGAAATCAATAAGAATATTCTTGATTTTGAACAGAATCTAAAAATTTTAACGGGAATTCCGGAAGATATAGAGCCACAAATGTCAGAACCGGAAGCTAAGGAGGCTCTGGCTGCCCAGCCTTTTGGTGATGCCGAAGAACTGAGAAAAAAGGCCCTTGAAAATAATGCGGATTATCGGTATCATTTAAAATTAATTGATAATAGCAAATTATACGCTCAATGGCAAAAATCCTTGAATATTCCGGACCTGAATGTTGGAGCTGCATGGGATCAGGCAGGAGGCACTTTTAATAATGAAGTGAATCTTACCCTGGGAATTCCTCTGCCTCTATGGAAAGCCAATCAGGGAAATGTTGAAAAAGCAAATTATGCCATTCAGCAAAACCAGAAAAATGCAGACTTTCAAAAATTAACGCTTGAAACTAAAATACAGTCTGCTTACAAAACATGGAAAGCACAGTATGATCAGCTGCGGGATATCAAAACAACAGATTTGAAAAATATGGATGTGGTCTATAACGGAATGATAACCAATTTTAGAAAGGGAAATGTAAATCTTATCGAATTTACAGATTTTATGGACAGCTATAGAGAAGCAGCGCTCCAAATTTATGATATGAAGAATGAAATCATGCAGTCGGCGGAACAACTTAATCAATTAATACAAACGAAAATCTTCTATTAACTATGAAAACATATATTATCCCTGTATTGATGGTCTTATTATTACTGGCCTGTTCAAAAAAAGAGGAAGAAAAAACAAATCAGCCTAAGAAAGGCTTCGAGCTTAGCAATACGATGCTGGGTTCTATTTCTTTAGCTAAAGCGGAGAGAAAGAATATAGAAGATGTGTATAGCTTTTACGGAAAGATTTCTGCAGATAAAAACAGTTATATAGATGTATATCCGCTTGTAGGCGGAAATGTAATGAGTGTAAATGTAGAGTTGGGGGATTACGTTAAAAAAGGACAGGTGCTGGCCACCATCAGGAGTACGGAACTCGCGGAAGTTCAAAAAGATGTAAGCGATTCAAAAACTGATTTGGTAGTGGCTACGAATAATCTTCGGGTTGCTAAGGAGCTGTACGAAGGAAAACTTAATACAGAAAGAGATGTACTGGAAGCTAAAAGCCAGTTGCAGAAAGCTCAGGATCAATTACAGAGAGCCTCTGCTATAAGTACGGTATATAATGTAAAGTCGGGTAATATTTACAGTGTGGTAGCTCCAATCAGCGGATATATCGTTCAGAAAAGTATCAATAAGGATATGCAGCTGAGAAGCGATAGAAGTGAAAATATTTTTGATGTAGCCAACACCACGAATGTATGGGCTATCATGAACGTTAATGAATCAGATATTGATAAAATAAGCCTGGGAATGAAAGCGCAGGTTTCTACACTTTCTTATCCGGATAAAGTTTTTGATGGTAAAATTGATAAAATATTCAAAATTATTGATCCGCAAACCAATGCAATGCAGGCCAGAGTTGTTCTGGATAATGCTAACGGGTTGCTGATTCCGGATAGTAAGGCTACGATAAAAGTATCCAGTTTGGAAAATAATACGATGCTGACGGTTCCTTCCAAGGCCGTGATCTTTGATGATAACAAAAGTTTTGTGGTGGTTTATAAATCCAGAACAGATGTGAAGGTGAAAGAAGTTAAGGTTCAGAAACAGGTAGGTGATGTCACTTATATCGCAGATGGGCTGACCGAAGGAGAGGAGGTGATTACCAACAATCAGCTGTTGATTTACCGCTCTTTGAATAATTAAATTTTGTTTGAGTTTTAATTTGAAACATTAAGAATATTATTATGCAGAATTAAGAAGGTAAGTTTAATTAAGAAAAACATCCAAGATGTTTTTTAAGCATGGCAACTTAGTCAATTCGCCTGCGGGTTACTTAACAATCTCAACTCCTTAAATAAAAAACTTAATGGTTCAAGAACCTTCAACAATTCAACATTTAGTTATTAGTCTAATATCTAAAGTCTAACATCTAATTTCTACTATGAATAAATTCATTAAAAATATAATCGCTTTTTCATTAAAAAATAAAGCATTTACCTTTATCTGGGTAGCTATTTTGGCGATTGCCGGCTTTATAAGTTTCAAAAACATGCCGATTGAAGCTTTTCCCGATGTTACCAATACCCAGATTGTAATCATTACCCAGTGGAATGGGCGTAGTGCAGAAGAAGTGGAACGTTTTGTTACTACCCCTATCGAATTAGCTATGAGCCCGGTCCAGAAGAAAACCAGCGTGAGAAGTACCACTATGTTTGGACTTTCCATTGTGAAAATTCTGTTTGACGATGGGGTGGACGATACTTTTGCCAGAAATCAGGTCAATAACCAATTAAGAACCATTAGCCTTCCTGATGAGGTAGATCCTGAAGTACAGCCACCCTACGGGCCTACCGGCGAGATTTTCAGATATACGCTGGAAAGTAAAACAAAAGATTCCCGTAAACTGCTTACCCTTCAGAACTGGGTTATTGACCGTGCTTTGAGAGGAGTGCCGGGAGTGGCGGATATTAATGTTTTCGGAGGTCAGGATAAAGTTTTTGAACTGAGTATTGATCCCAGGGCTTTGGATAAATACAATTTAACTCCGCTGCAGGTATACGATGCTGTGACTAAAAGTAACCTGAATGTTGGGGGAGATGTTATTGAAAAAAATGGACAGGCCTATGTCGTAAGAGGAATAGGTTTGGTAAAATCTGTAGCTGATATAGGAAATATCACCATCCAGAATGACAGTGGGAACCCTGTTTTGGTGAAAAATGTAGCCGAAGTACATGAAAGTTCTATGCCCAGGGTAGGGCAGGCGGGTTTGAATACCCATGAAGATACTGTAGAAGGAATTGTGGTAATGAGAAAAGGAGAGAATCCAAGAGAGGTTTTAATAGGTGTAAAAGCCAAGATTAAAGAACTCAACGAAAAGATTCTTCCAAAAGATGTAAAAATGGTAACCTTTTATGACAGGGATAATCTGATGGATTTTACGACACGTACCGTGATGCACAACCTTATTGAAGGAATTATTCTGGTAACGGTAATCGTTCTTATCTTTATGGCAGACTGGAGAACTACGCTGATTGTTTCCATTATTATTCCTTTATCCCTGCTGTTTGCATTTTTATGCTTAAAATTGGCAGGAATGAGTGCCAACCTACTTTCATTGGGAGCGGTTGACTTTGGAATTATCATTGACGGAGCCGTCGTCATGGTGGAAGGACTCTTTGTAATGCTCGATCATAAAGCCCATAAATATGGAACAGAAAAATTTAATAAACTGGCAAAAGGTGGCTGGATCAAACAAACCGGCACCGGGTTGGGAAAAGCCATTTTTTTCTCAAAGCTGATTATCATCACATCCCTGATTCCTATTTTCTCATTCCAGAAAGTAGAAGGGAAGATGTTTTCGCCTCTGGCCTTTACTTTAGGATTTGCATTGATAGGAGCATTGATATTTACATTAACCCTTGTTCCTGTTCTTTCTCATATCCTTTTAAATAAAAATGTAAAAGAAAAGAACAATCCTTTTGTCAATTTTTGGGACAGAATTGTTTTAAAAGGCTTTAATATGACCTTCAGGCATAAAAAGACCAGCATGATCGTTGCCATCTCATTCCTCGCATTAACGTTATTCTCAGGTAGGTTTCTCGGAACGGAATTCTTACCCCAGTTGAATGAAGGTTCTTTGTGGATTACCGCGGAAATGCCAATGAGCTCATCATTAAAAGAGTCCCTTAAAACAGCAGACCTTTTAAAGAAAGATATTATGAGCTTTTCTGAAGTTACGGATGTTCTGGCCCAGACGGGTAGAAGCAATGACGGTACAGATCCCAATGGATTTGGATTTGTACAGTTTGCCGTAAATCTCAAACCAAGGGAAGAATGGAAACGTAAGATCACTTATGAAGAACTAATTAATGAAATTGATAAAAAACTTCGGAGCTATCAGGGCATTACGTTCAACTACTCTCAGCCGATTTCAGATAACGTGGCCGAAGCAGTAGCAGGTTTTAAAGCCGAAAACGGGATTAAAATCTATGGAGATAACTTAGAAACTCTGGATAAGCTGGCAGAAGAAATCTTAGTAAAAATTAAAGATGTAAAAGGGGTAAAAGATCCCGGAATCATTAAAAATATCGGTCAGCCGGAAGTAAGTGTTGTTTTAGACCGGGATAAAATGGCAGCATACGGTGTAATGCCCGCAGATGCACAGGCAGTGCTGGAAATGGCCTTTGGTGGCAAAACAGCTTCCGAAATGTTTGACGGGGAAAGGAAATTTCCTATTCGTCTCCGTTATTCCCAGGAATACAGAAAAGATGAAAATGATATAGCCTCTTTGATGGTACCTACCCAGGACGGAGCAAAAATCCCGTTGAAGGAAATAAGTACTATTGTAAAAGACAACGGAGCTGCATTTATTTACAGAGATAATATTAAAAGATATATTGGGGTCAAGTTTTCAATCAGAGACAGGGATCTGGGCAGTACGATTGCCGATGCTCAGAAAAAAGTGGAAAAGATTGAGCTTCCTGATGGATATTCTATAGGATGGACAGGCCAGTTTGAAAACCAGCAACGGGCGTCACACAGACTGGCTCAGGTGGTGCCCGTAAGTATCTTGATGATCTTCTTTTTGTTATTTATCCTGTTTGGAAATATTAAAGATTCACTTCTTGTATTGGCCAATGTACCTTTTGCTCTGATAGGAGGAATTATTGCCCTGCATGTGACCGGAATAAACTTTGGTATTTCTGCAGGAGTAGGGATGATAGCCCTTTTGGGAATCTGTATCCAGAATGGGGTAATCCTTATTACAGAGTTTCATCAGAATGTAAAAGAAGGAATGGATATAGATACAGCCATATTAAGTGGTGTTAAATCCAGAACCAGACCGGTGATTATGACGGCACTTATGGCATCTATCGGATTAATGCCGGCTGCTTTATCTACAGGAATTGGATCAGAATCTCAAAAACCCTTGGCAATTGTCATCATTGGAGGCCTTATTACAGCAACCGTCCTTACCTTACTTATTTTCCCGATAATTTTCTGGATTTTCAACAGAACCCAAAAATTACGGCCCATTTAATCTTGTTTTTATATAACTTCTTCGCCCCGGTTTTCCCAGGGCGAAGTCTTTTTTAGCTTTCTCTTGTATGATTTCAAATAAAATAATTAAATTGGCGAATTAATTATAAACAAATGATAACCACAAAAACAATGAGCTCCCAACCTTTACGACATTTGTAGAAAGTTCCTCCTTATTTTCAAACACAGGCTTACAAAAGCTCTTATAATATGTCTTACTTTGCAAATGTTAAAACACAATATGAAACACTACAAGAAATCGGTTCTCTTCCTATTTGGATTTTTAATCATCCTGCTCCCACTGCAGCTGATTTTTAAGATGAATATTGAAGAAACATATCCATCCTTTAATTTTCCGGGATTTTCCTCATATCCTATAAAAGACGGAAAGTATATTAAATTTACAAAAACAACTTCCCATGTCTTTTTTAAAGATGGAGCGGACAGTATTTTAGTCAATAATGATTATCTGGGAGATAAAATACCCAGAACGATACAGATCACCCTAATCCAAAATTTACTTTTTCCCAAGGAATATCCGGTTTTAGACAGCCGGATAAACAGTCTGCCTCTCTATAAAAAGGAACTTTATCTTTTAAAAAAGTCTATCCTTAACCGGAATATTAAAAAAGTTGACCTAAACGAAAGCAAAAAATTCATTGTAGAAAAATTAAGAGAAAGGTTTCCGGACAAAGAAGTAACAGGCATGGAGGTGATCAATGAAACTAAAGATTTCGATATCACCACAAGAAAAATGAATGATACAGCCGTCCGGGATACTGTATTGAGTTTCCGATTTTAAATTAACAATGATGAATAAACTAAAAGAACTTCCTTTCACCAGTTACCGTCCAAGCTATGAGTTTCTGGCTTTTTACCGGATATTTTTCTCTCTGTTCCTATTATGGATGGGAGTGTCTGATAACAGCTGGATTCATTCTATTCCTAACAGTGCCATGCATCCGCCTATCAGTGTACTGTCTTTTATAGATTTCATTCCCTCAGAAATTTTCTTTGTGCTATGCAGATACATAATGTACCTTGGGTTGCTGTTGATTCTGATAGGCTATAAACCAAGGATATTTGCAATACTTTATATGGCCGTGTATGTACTGACCAGTAATTATGCCTATTCTTTTGGAAAAGTGAACCATGATTTTGTTTATACTCTGCCGATCTTAATAATGGCATTTTCACCATGGAACAGAACCTACAGTTTCTTTCCGGAGCCCGAAAAAGAAACGGATGGTCCAGCGAAGTCGTGGCCTCTGTTCATGATAAGCCTGATCTTCAGTTTCGGAATGTTTACCGCCGGACTTTCTAAAATTTTAGGAGGTTGGCTAAGTATGGATACCCAGTATACCCAGATCTTTTTTAGTCAGTACAGGTATATTATAGGATGGAATGATTTTCTTTCGGATTTTTATGACGGAATACATTCTAAAGTGTTCTGGGAGTTTCTGGATTATATGACTGTCTTTTTTGAAACCATTTTTATAGTAGCTTTTCTTTATCCGAAGTTTTTCAGGTTGATGCTTCTGCTAACCGTTTTTTTTCACCTTAATGTACTTCTGATGCTGAATATCTCATTTATGTATTCAATAGGGCTCTATAGTCTGTTTATTCCTGCTTATTTGCTTCCTGTAAGTTTCAGAAATAAAGTGAAAAAAATACTTGCCCGTTTATTTAATCCAAATTATAGAGGAATTGCATTCATACTGATCGTTCTGTATTTGTTAATTCTTGGCTTCTTTAATATCAATACCATTGGCTTTATTTGCAATGAATTTTTCTCTTTTGTTGCCTTTGGCCAGAATTCTACATCGCTGATCATGATAGGGGGAGCCTTCTTTTTGGCTTTGTACTTATTTATAAGATCATTCAGAATGTCAACGGATAAATAAAAAGATGAAATGAGGATTACAGAGCAATACTAAAGTAAAGATGAAATAACAAATTTTATTCTTTTATATATTGGGTTTCAGGGTTTTTCGGAAAAGGTTTCTTAAAGTTTTTTTCAATTCAGAAAATTGTGTAAATTTGCAGTCTCAATACATTGAAATATAAGGTTTGTACTTCATTGGATTTGAATATTGAAACTTTTTTCAATAAAAAGGTTTTGGTATTTAAAAATTCATTATATTTGCACACCGAAAATTTGAAAAACAATAAATAAATAATTTTACAATCATGGCAAAGGAAACGTTTAATCGTAACAAACCACACTTGAACATTGGTACTATTGGTCACGTTGACCATGGTAAAACTACTCTTACAGCTGCTATTTCTGCTGTATTAGCTAGCAAAGGTCTTGCTGAGAAAAAAGACTTCTCTGCAATTGACTCTGCTCCAGAAGAAAAAGAAAGAGGTATTACTATCAATACTGCTCACATCGAATACGAAACTGAAAAAAGACACTATGCTCACGTTGACTGTCCAGGTCACGCCGACTATGTTAAGAACATGGTAACTGGTGCTGCTCAAATGGATGGAGCTATCGTAGTATGTGCTGCAACTGACGGTCCAATGCCTCAGACTAGAGAACATATCCTACTTTGCCGTCAGGTAAACGTACCAAGAATCGTTGTTTTCATGAACAAAGTTGACATGGTAGATGATCCTGAGTTATTAGAGCTTGTTGAAATGGAACTTAGAGACTTATTGTCTACTTATGATTTCGACGGAGACAACTCTCCAGTAATTCAAGGTTCTGCATTAGGAGCTCTTACTGCAGCTACTGCTTCTCCTGCTAACACAGAAGATAAGTGGTTCAAGAGCGTTGAAGAATTAATGGATGCTGTTGATACTTGGATCGAACAACCACCAAGAGATACTGAAAAGCCATTCTTGATGCCAATCGAAGACGTATTCTCTATTACAGGTAGAGGTACTGTAGCAACTGGTAGAATCGAGGCTGGTGTTATCAACACTGGAGATCCAGTTGATATCGTAGGTATGGGTGATGAGAAATTAACTTCTACTATTACAGGAGTTGAGATGTTCAGAAAGATCCTAGATAGAGGTGAAGCTGGAGATAACGTAGGTCTATTGTTGAGAGGTATTGAAAAAACTGACATCAAGAGAGGTATGGTTATCGCTAAGAAAGATTCAGTTAAGCCACACAAAAAATTCAAGGCTTCTGTTTATATCCTTTCTAAAGAAGAAGGTGGACGTCACACTCCATTCCACAACAAATACCGTCCTCAGTTCTACGTAAGAACTACTGACGTTACAGGTGAAATCTTCTTACCAGAAGGTGTAGAAATGGTAATGCCAGGAGATAACTTAGAGATCACTGTAGAATTGTTACAGCCAATCGCTCTTAACGTAGGTCTTAGATTTGCGATCAGAGAAGGAGGTAGAACAGTTGGTTCAGGTCAGGTTACTGAAATCTTAGACTAATCATCTTAAAATAAATAAAGCTTCCGAAAGGAAACTCTCGGAAGCTTTTTTAATTACGGGCATCGTCCAATGGTAGGATACCGGTCTCCAAAACCGTTGATCAGGGTTCGAATCCTTGTGCCCGTGCAAATATAAATTATGAGTTCATTTGTTGATTTTTTAAAAGGTTCTTATAACGAATTCAGACATAAAGTTGAATGGCCAAAATGGGCTGACCTACAGTCTTCTACTATTGTAGTGACTATTGCGACAGTTATTCTGGCATTGTTTACCTTTGGAGTTGATGAATTGTTTTCAAAAGCAATCAGCAACATCATAGGAATACTAATCAACTTGTTCAATTAATTAAAAGTATTTTCCATAATGAGCGAACTGAAATGGTATGTGCTGAAAGCAATCAGCGGACAGGAAAATAAAGTGAAAAACTATATTGAGACAGAAATCAAACGCTTAGGGTTTGAGCAGTACGTTACTCAAGTGGTTATCCCTATGGAAAAGGTTATTCAAATTAGAAACGGTAAAAAAGTTCCTAAAGAAAAGCCTTACTATCCTGGTTACTTGATGATTGAAGCTGAGTTGATGGGAGAGATTCCTCACGCTATTAAAAACATTCCCGGAGTAATATCTTTCTTAAGTTTAACAAAGGGAGGAGATCCAGTTCCAATGAGAAAGTCTGAAGTAAACAGAATGCTTGGAAGAATGGACGAACTATCAGAATTTGCCAGCGATGTGGAAATTCCATATATCGTAGGAGAAAATGTGAAAGTAATCGATGGACCTTTCAATGGATTCAATGGTACTGTTGAAAAAATTCTTGAAGATAAGAAGAAAATTGAAGTTTCTGTATTGATCTTCGGTAGAAAAACTCCAATGGAGCTTAGCTATATGCAAGTAGAAAAAGTATAATAATTACTTATAAATATAAAAAGACTGCTGTAAAGCGGTCTTTTTTGTTTTGTTCTCTGTCACTAATAAGTTTATATTTATTTTCTTTACCTGGTTCTTTTTCTGTTTATTTATGTGCATTTAAGTTTTGCAATGCTGTTTATTAAATCCACAGTTTACAATTCCTTTTTAATGCTTCTATACGGACTTTGCTATTGTTGAAATTATCGCCATATGGTGATAAGTTTGATTTTTTACTGATGTTTAAGGTATTTATGTACATTATTTTCCTTTATATGGCATACTTATTGTAACCAATCAAGCAACTAATCCATAAAACTTTATATTTTTCTTATTTGATACACTGTACAGCAGAAGTATTGAACTTTTATGCCTATATCGGAAATCAAAATTGAAAATTTCAACATGAAGAGGCGATTTCTACAATAAACACACATAATCCAATGATTAAATTTACTTCGATGATCCTTTTAACGGGGGCCGTTGCATTTGTAAACGCGCAGGTTGGTATCAATACTGCAACACCGGAAAAGGAACTTACCGTTAACGGGACTATGAAAACATCAGGAATGGTTTTCAAAAAACCTATGGAAAAGCTGGGGGCTGATGAAAACTACACTTTTGTGATCAAATCTCCAGCTCCGGAAAACAAAATTACGGCCTATAATGATTCTTTTGTGCCCAATTCTCCGGCGCCCATTAATATTATCCAGTTTAAAATCACATGTGATCCCTCAGATAAAGACTGGGTTAACCAGTTCGATACCAAGATCAATTCTAAGAAATTCCTTGTTGTCATTTCTTCTTTTGGGTTTACTCAGCCCACCAGAACTTATTCTGCAGATTGGCTGACTCCGGTACCTCAGATTTTTGCCTATTCTTCAGGAGATACCTGGAAACTGAAAGCAGATTATCAGGGGTTCTCGCCATCTTCCACATTGCCTACGGGAGAATGGACTCTCAATTTATTGGTATATGACAGATCATACGCTAAAGAATTTAATACCACCCAGGATCTTAAAACTTCTACTACCGGTGCAGCTGCAGCTCCATTAATTCAATAAAAAAACATACATAATGAAAAAAATTATCGCAATAGTCTTTGTAGCTTTTGCAGCTTTGGGCATGAACGCCCAGGTTGGAATTAATACAGTAAATCCTAAAGGAACTTTGGATGTAGAAGGTGAAACATTGGTTGAATCCTATTTGGTAGATACTGAAAATGCAACGGCAAGGGGAAACTATCTTCTTCTTACCCGTTCAAAAGACACTTCGCCTGTGGGTAAAGTAAAACTGCTGGACATTACACTTCGTAACGTAGCACCTGTTAATATTTATAATGTCGTTCTGAAAAATGTAAAACAGGATGAAGTGGTAAATCTGAATACAGGATTAGATGCCGATAAATATGTTGTGGCTGTTACAGGTGCTGTTTTTACAGATGCCGTATCAGCAGCTAACACTTCTACTAATCCCAAATCTTACGGTTCTTATTCTACAGAAGTAAGCCAGATCGTAAAAGCAGGAAAGAAATATCATGCTGTGAATTTAAGTTTTAAAGGTGCCGGTACTGTTTCTTCGGTCAACGGAACATGGTCTCTTACCCTTAATGTTTTTGAAAAGTCATTGGTTAAAGACTGGGGAACTTTTAACGGTTCGGTTTCAGCTTCTTCATCGCCGATTTATTCGGGAGTTTCAACTAATACGCCTTTAGGCCTTCAATAAAAAAGATATGATAAGAAAAATTTATATTACAATAATAATGGGCCTGGGACTATTTTTGAATGCTCAGACCGGTAAAGTAGGAATCAAGACAGATAAACCCACAGAGACTCTTGATGTCAATGGGAAAACATATACCAACTCTTTATATCTTAGAAATCCCGGGGAGCCTACCATGACGGGAGGTAGCTTTTTGGCGACATCCGAAAACGCCCTTCAGCTGTATGATCCAAACCTGGAAAGCAGTGGATTATTCAATTATCTTAAACTTACCCTTACAGGTGTATCCGGTAACGGAATTGCAGACTATGATACCAAAATAGATGCTAATAACTTCCTTGTTGTTCTTCATAACTATTCATTTAAATTAAATGATGGCAGTACCAATGTGATGCTTGACTATGGTGATAATGGAATTAACGATAATAAACAGGGGTCACCTGATGTTACCGCTTTCAAAAGCAACGGAACATGGCATATAAAAGCAAAATTTTCAGACAGTAGAATAATTGCAACCAATACTTCCACTCCATCACGAACCTACAATAACTTTACGGTAGACCTTTACCTGATGGCTTATAGAAGATTGATCACAAAGCATAATATCAATGAGGTAAACGCTAATCTGGGAGGAACAGATGGTTCTGCACAAACAATTAACAAGCCGTCCGGTTTTTAATTGACACTACTATATATAAAAAGACTGCAGACAGCGGTCTTTTTATGTATGCAAAATACTTAATTGATATGTTGAGACCTAAGCCTTATATTATGGTAATAGCTGATAGGGGGGATGGAATAAAGGGAAAAGATATTGAAAGAGAAATATAAATTATAAAGATAAAATAGAGAGATAGGGATAAGATTGATCAGAAAGTAAAAGTTCTTAACAGCAACAAATGAGAAAAATAAGGATCTTGTTTTTATTTTAAAATGTGATGAATTGTTTTGAGTTTCTCCAATATAAAATATATCCTGAAGATAGTCAGTGAAAAAGCGGAATGAACTGATACTGTGAACTTCTATATATCAATTAATTTCTTAAAACTTTTTAAAAATCAGCAATTTCGGTTTGTAGTTTCAAAAATATTTTATACTTTTGCAATCCGAAAAGTAGGTTTATTGTTATGTGAGTGCATAACCTACTGAATAATAAATGCTTCCAAACTCATTAATTATTCAAACTAAAAAAAATTAAAATGGCTAAGAAAGTCTTTAAAATGGTAAAGCTTCAGGTGAAAGGTGGCGCAGCTAACCCTTCTCCACCAGTAGGTCCAGCTTTGGGTTCTGCAGGTGTGAACATCATGGAGTTTTGTAAGCAATTTAACGGAAGAACCCAAGACAAGCCAGGGCAAGTTTTACCTGTAGTAATTACAGTATACGAAGACAAATCTTTTGAATTCGTAATTAAAACTCCACCTGCAGCAATTCAATTAATGGATGCAGCTAAGATCAAAGGAGGTTCCGGTGAACCAAACAGAAACAAAGTAGGTTCTGTATCTTGGGATCAGGTAAAGAAAATCGCTGAAGATAAAATGGCAGATCTTAACTGCTTTACAATTGACTCTGCACTTTCTATGGTAGCTGGTACTGCTAGATCTATGGGATTAAAAGTAACAGGAACTAAACCAACTAACGCTTAAAACTTATTGAAATGGCAAAATTAACAAAAAAGCAAAAAGAAGCTTTAAGCAAAGTAGAGAAAGGTAGAATCTATAACCTTGAAGAAGGTTCGGCTCTTGTAAAGGAAGTAAACACTACAAAGTTTGATGCTTCTGTAGATATCGCTGTAAGATTGGGTGTAGATCCAAGAAAAGCAAACCAAATGGTAAGAGGTGTAGTATCTCTTCCTCACGGAACTGGTAAAGATGTTAAAGTATTAGCTCTTGTAACACCAGATAAAGAAGCTGAAGCTAAAGAAGCTGGAGCTGATTATGTAGGTCTTGACGAATATTTACAAAAAATAAAAGATGGTTGGACAGATGTTGACGTTATCGTTACTATGCCAGCTGTTATGGGTAAATTAGGTCCATTAGGTAGAGTATTAGGTCCAAGAGGTTTAATGCCTAACCCTAAATCAGGAACTGTAACTATGGAAATTGGTAAAGCAGTAACTGAAGTGAAAGCTGGTAAAATTGATTTCAAAGTAGATAAGTATGGTATTATCCATGCTGGTATTGGTAAAGTGTCTTTTGATGCTGCTAAGATCAAAGAAAATGCTCAGGAATTAATCCAGACTTTGGTGAAAATGAAGCCTACAGCTGCTAAAGGAACTTATGTGAAAAGCATCTACTTGTCTTCTACCATGAGCCCGGGTATTGCAATTGATACAAAATCTGTTAACTAATATTAAATCCTTAAGACGATGACAAAAGACCAAAAAGTTGTAGCAATACAAGAGATCAAAGACTTGCTTCAGGATGCAAAAGTAGTATACGTAGCAGATCTAGAAGGATTGAACGCTGCTAAGTCTTCAGATTTCAGAAGACAGGCTTTCAAACAAAATATCAAAGTAAAAGTAGTAAAAAATACACTTTTACAAAAAGCAATGGAGCAAATTGATGGGGTAGATTTCTCTGAAATGTTCCCAACATTCAAAGGTAACTCTGCAATCATGATTGCTGATACTGCGAATGCTCCTGCAAAATTAATCCAAGGGTTCAGAAAAAAAGAAGATAAGCCTGCTTTAAAGTCTGCTTACCTTCAGGAAACTTTCTATGTTGGAGACGAAAACTTAACTTCACTTGCTAACATCAAGTCTAGAGAAGAAATGATCGGAGAAATCATCGGATTACTTCAATCTCCAATTCAAAGAGTTGTTTCTGCTCTTCAAAACAAACCTGAAACAGTAGAAGCTAAAGCTGAAGAAGCTGCTCCGGCTGTAGAAGAAACTCCTGCTGAAGCTCCAGAAGCTGCTGCAGAAAGCACTGAAGAAACAAGTGCTGAATAATTATACTCAAAAAATTAAATAAATAATCAACAAAAACATTACAACAATGTCAGATTTAAAAAATTTAGCTGAAACGCTAGTAAACTTAACAGTAAAAGACGTAAATGAATTAGCTACTATCCTTAAGGATGAGTACGGAATTGAGCCAGCTGCTGCTGCTGTAGTAGTTGCTGCAGGTGGTGGAGAAGCTGCTGAAGAAAAAACTGAATTCGACGTAATTCTTAAGTCTGCAGGTGCTTCTAAATTAGCTATCGTTAAATTGGTAAAAGATTTAACTGGTGCTGGTCTTAAAGAAGCTAAAGATATCGTAGATGGTGCTCCAGCTGCAATTAAGCAAGGAGTTTCTAAAGACGAAGCTGAAGCTCTTAAGAAGCAATTAGAAGAAGCTGGTGCTGAAGTAGAATTGAAATAATTTTCAATTGTATTATAAATATAGAAGCCCGGGCATTTGCCCGGGCTTTTTTGTTGCCTGATAATCACCTGTTTAACCATTTAGTTTATAAATGTATTGAGATTTTATTATCTTAAATTCTATAATATTTAATTATTATTATCAATTTAATAATAATTAACATAATGTATTAATATTAATCTTTAATTAATGATAATTTTTATATAATTTTATCATTAAAAGATTGTTTTTATTGAAAAAATACTATATTTGCATCAAGGAAAAAACACAACACTATTGGATCGAAATTATTTTCTTTCATATAGTCACATCGCATTTCTTTTGCTGCTGTCGACTATAGGAAAATTAAATACCGGCTTTATATCTGCCGCAGTAAGCAATTCTGAATTGCTGCATTATACAGGTGTAAATACTACTGATTTACATTCTCGTATAGCCGTTACCTATTTACAGAAATCAATTGAGGATACAAATATCCTGCAGGCTGATAAGGGTAGATTTTATAACCATACTTTACAATGTAATTTTCCCATTCCCAGGGATAAAGACTCTATTTCTTTTGCTATAAATGGTTTTGAGCTTATTTCTGTCTGGAAAACAAGGATACAGTATGTAGAGTGTTTTGAAAGTACCCTACTTATATTTGAAAAGATTAAAAGATTTTACGTCAATTCTTTTAAACTGATCGATGGTTTTAAGTTTATTATTAAAATTCCGGATAAACTGGCCACTCTTTTTGTACAATAATATTTCATAAAAATTTTTACGGTCCTTAGGGAATTATAATACTGTTTCATTTGCACTTTTAAATGAGAAAGCTAAAGAAGTGCCTTTATAATAAAAAACGAACACAAAAAAACAACAAAGATTAACAAAGAATGAAAAACAAATTACTTACACTAGCACTCTTATCGGCAGGATGTTATCTTTCTGCTCAGGTAGGGATTAATACGAGTGGACCTCAGGCTACACTTGATGTGGTGGGCTTTCCATCAAATACAAATAAACTGGACGGCGTTATTGCTCCAAGGCTTACAGGAACACAGCTGAGCGCCAAAAATTATACAGCAGCCCAAACCGGAGCTATTGTATACGTTACAGTTTCTGAAGCTGCTCCTACCGGACAGACTGCAGAGGTTGTATCCCCTGGTTATTATTATTTTGACGGAACAAAATGGGGGAACTTAGGTACAGACTGGCGTACGGTTGGAAATGCCGGGACTACACCTGCCACAGCTGCTTTAGGAACAGATATTTCTACCGGAAGCTATTTAGGGACAAGCGATGGGAAGAATTTGGTACTGGCAACCCAGAAAAATGTCAAAGGAATTCTGGACCTGAATGGAACTCTACGCGGTGGAAATTCTAATACTGCCACAGGGCCATTTGCCTCTTTTACATGGGGGTCCAATAATACACTGACAAACAGTACGTCTTCCAATATAGCTTTAGGTAAGGATAATACTGTTTCTGCACAAGGGAATTTTCCTGCTGTTGCCATTGGATTAGGGAATACAGCTAGTAATGGCGCCAAAATAATAGGGAATACCAATAATGCATCCGGAGCCAATAATTTAGTCTTTGGAAATGGAAATACAGTAACAGGAATTATAGGATTGACACTTGGAAATAATAACACCAATGATGGAGGAATTGCTATAGGTGGTGGAAATACGGCAGCGTCCAACACTGTTGCCATAGGATCAGCAAATAATGTTTCGGGTGGTCAATCGATGGCTATAGGATTTACAGGAAAGGCATTGGCAGGACAATCGGTATATGCTAATAAAGTGCATGCCTTTTTTAATATCGGAAATGCTACGAATGCAATCGTAGGGATTAACATGATTCCTACTGCTGATACGGCTTCCGGTGCTGCTATTCAGATAAAGGGAATTGCTGGAGCTACTGCTTCATGTACGGCTGCTGAAGAAGGGGCAATCCGCTATAATGCCACGGCTAAAGTACACGAAGGCTGTAACGGAACTACATGGAAAGCTTTCTATTAAATAAAAATAAACACAAAATCTTTAAAAAATTAAAAAATGACCAAAAAATTATTCGAGAAATTAGCTGCAATGCTTATGACGCTGGTGCTGTCTGTAGCAGTATTTGCGCAGCAAGGCTATGAACCTATCCGAGGGATGGGAGTTGAAGCAAAACCTGTAAACAACTCAGGGATTTGCCTGGCATGTTACAACGGAAGCATGAATCCTGTGGTGGATGCCAGTCTGGATAACAGTGTAAATATGGGAAATTTCGCTTCCTTACTAAGTGGAAATGGGATATCTGTTAAAAACAAGAATACATCATATCCGGCAGGATATATTACCGGTTTTAATGTAGACCTTGGAACAAGCTTTATTACGATTGATCTGTTAAGCTCGTTAAGAATCAGTACCTATAAAAATGGTGTTATTCAGGAAACGACTACAAACAGTACGCTTTTATCAGTGCCTGCATTCGGGGGTAGCAAGAACAGAATATTCTTACACTTTAAGACTTCAAAAGAGTTTGATGAAGTAAGATTGTATCAGACGAATGTTCTTTCCGTATTCAGTGCGATGAATGTGTATTATGCATTTGCATTTGATCCGGCCAAGGTACCAACAGATAACAATGGTATTTGTGATGATATTATTGCAGGAAGTGGTGTTGATGGAAACATATCCGGAAGCAGCAGTTTCCTTGCTCCGCTTTCTTACGTTCAGAATAAAGAAAATATTGGAGACGGAAATAAAAACTCTTTCGGGAAAGTAGTTCTTCCGATAGGATTGTTAGGATCCTATTCAGTAGGGGTTTTGGATAAAAATCAGGTGTATCCTGCAGGCAACAGGACCGGATTTGTAATAGAGCCCGACGATCAGGGTAAACTGTTGAGTGCTGAGTTTTTGAAAAATATTACCATAGAAACTTATTTATTTGGCCAGCTTCAGGATTCAAAACAGTTATCAGACGGAGGCGGGCTAATCAATATTAAAGTGCTGGGCTATGGTTCCGGTAAGCAAAAGGTAACTCTTACCACTACCAAACCTTTCAATGAAGTTCGTTTGAAAATTACCCAGACTGTAGGGTTTAACCTGGGAGCACTTAAAGTATATTACGCATTCGAAGAACCAATGTCTTGTGAATGTGATGATAAAATTCAGACAAGCGGCTCTGCAATACCGGGAAATCTGGTGACAGGAGGAAGCTGGACTTCCGGACCTGGTTTTCTAGGTCTTATTCTGGCTAAAATGACAAATCCTGAAGCGATTGTAGATAACAATCCTGCCAATTATGCTACGGCAACAGTGCCTGCTGCATCTATCTTCAGTATTTTCTCTGCATTTGCCACAGTAAGCAGTAATGCGATGCTTCCTGCTAATACGGTAGCTGGATTTACGGTAGAAAAAGCAGGAAACCTTCTGGGAGTAAGTGTACTTGAAAGCATTACAGTGACCCTCTATAACGGAAATACGGTAACCAATACTTTTACAAGTTCAGGAAGCCTTATCAGTGGAAACTTCTTTACTACAAACTCTAACAAGTTCTATGTAGGAGGCAAGGCTACGAAACCTTTCAACCGTATGAAGATTACCTTTAATAGCGGAACAGCTGTTCGTATTCCTCAGAGCTATTATATCTATAATGCTTTTGCCAGCAAAGATGATGATAATGACGGAATTCCAAACTGTTTTGACAGATGTCCCGGAGGAGATGACAGTATAGATAGCAATGGTAACGGTATTCCTGATTGTGCAGAAGGATGTACAGTGGTTAATGATAAGTCTCCAACATTGGATACTGATGGTGACGGTATTGTTGATGCTTGTGATTTTGATTCTGACAATGACGGTATTCCTGACTCAACAGAAAACTTTGATGCCAACGGTAAATTTGAAGATGATGATGCGGAAGGTGATATTTTAATTACATCTATATTGGGAGACAGTGTTCCGAATTATCGTGATCTGGATTCTGATAATGACGGAGTGTTGGATCTATTTGAATCAGGTATTCCAACATCAGTAATCAATCAGATTGATGCAGATCATAATGGTGTTATTGATAGTGGTGTTGCAGTAGGAAATAATGGTTTGGCAGATGTATTGGAAACTTATCCTGATTCAGGAACTTTAAAATATCCTCTTAGGAATACCGATGGAGATGGCTTGCCGGACTTCCTGGACCTGATTTCCAACGGTTCGGATCTCGATCTGTACCAGATAGGAAAAGGAAATCTTGATACCCTGGGTGGTGGATTCATTTCTACAATTGATGATAAAGACAGAGACGGTATTCAGGCTGTTGTAGATACAGACCTTGTAAAGAGAGGTGCACCTGATTCTCCACTTTCTCCATATGCTTCATTGTTGAAAGATGCATCAATGAACGCAAAAAGTACAGGAGCTTCAGATGTAGCAGAGGTTGCCCATGATATTAAAGTATACCCTAACCCGGTAAAAGCTGGTGAAAGCCTTATGGTTACAGCGGCAGAAGAAGGAACTTACACTTTATTCTCAGCAGAAGGAAAGGCTGTGAAATCCGGTAAATTCTCTGCCCGTAACGGTATTGATACTGCTGCATTACCTACGGGAATTTATATTATTAAGATAGAAACTAAATCAACGGTAAAATCTTATAAAGTTATTGTGAAATAATTATAAGAAATCTAGTGTTTATAAAGGCTGCTCAGAAATGGGCAGCCTTTTTATTTTAATGTCCTCAAAATGAGGTAGATTATTTGTAATTGTGGATAAGTTTTTGTATCTTTGCCCCTCTTTTGGCGCTAAAAATTGTTTGTAAATTTATAAAATACTAAAAATCAGCTCTTTCAATGTATAATCATGGAAGGGATTTCGTATTTGTAGATACTGCGGTAATACAGCCTCAAAAGTAATAAAAATATTTTGCATTACGCTGTGAAAAGATATACCAGCGTTGCAGTTAGAAGTCAGATTGAAGACTTTAAGATAAAGAATAAAGAACAAAGACCGATGATTGCGCCAAAATTTTCTTACTTTTTCTTTTCTCTTACTTCTTTTCTCTTTACTCTCTTCTGATATTTTTTAATAAATCAAAATATTTTTTAACCCTTTCTTAAAAGTTTTATGAGTAAAACAAAATCAACAACTCAAGGAAATCCGAGAATTAACTTCTCATCAGCGAAAGGAAAAATCATCACTCCAGACTTTTTGGATATCCAAATCGAGTCTTTTAGAGAATTTTTCCAGCTTGATACACTTCCTGAAGCCAGAAAGACTGAAGCTCTTTACAAGACCTTCCAGGAGAATTTTCCAATTACCGATTCTAGAAATCAATTCGTATTGGAATTCCTTGACTATCTGGTAGATTCTCCACGTTATTCAATTGATGAGTGTGTGGAAAGAGGTCTGACTTATTCAGTGCCTCTAAAAGCAAGACTTAAACTATATTGTACTGACCCGGAACACGAAGATTTCCAAACAGTGGTTCAGGATGTATATTTAGGTCCGGTTCCTTATATGACGCCTAGTGGATCTTTCATCATCAATGGTGCTGAGAGAGTTATTGTTACGCAGCTTCACCGTTCACCTGGTGTATTCTTCGGACAGACTTACCACGCTAACGGAACCAAACTATACTATTCAAGAATTATCCCTTTCAAAGGATCTTGGATGGAATTTACAACAGATATCAACAGCGTAATGTACGCGTATATCGACCGTAAGAAAAAGTTACCATTAACAACTTTATTAAGAGCTATCGGTTACGAATCTGATAAGGATATCCTTCAGATCTTTGACCTTGCTGAAGAAGTGAAAGTTTCTAAAGCTGCCCTTAAAAAAGTAGAAGGGAGAACATTGGCTGCGAGAGTATTGAACACTTGGTTCGAAGATTTCGTAGACGAAGATACAGGTGAAGTAGTTTCTATTGAAAGAAACGAAATCATCTTGGATAGAGAGACTATCCTTGAAAAAGAACATTTAGATCTTATCCTGGATGCTGGTGTGAAATCTATTCTGATCCACAAAGAAAACAGCAATGAATTCTCTATTATCCAGAATACATTACAGAAAGACCCTACTAACTCTGAAAAAGAAGCAGTAGAGTACATCTATCGTCAGTTAAGAAATGCAGATCCACCAGATGAGGAAACAGCAAGAGGAATTATTGAAAAATTATTCTTCTCTGAGCAGAGATACTCTCTTGGTGAAGTAGGACGTTACAGATTGAATAAAAAATTAAGTCTGAACATCCCAACTACCACTGAAGTTCTTACAAAAGAAGATATTATTGCGATTGTAAGACACTTAATTGAGTTAGTAAACTCAAAAACTGATGTGGATGATATTGACCACTTATCAAACAGAAGAATTAAAACTGTTGGTGAGCAGTTAGCAGGACAGTTCGGTGTAGGTCTTTCAAGAATTGCAAGAACAATCAAGGAAAGAATGAACGTTAGAGATAACGAAATCTTTACTCCACTTGATCTTGTAAATGCTAAGACATTAACATCAGTAATCAACTCGTTCTTTGGTACCAACCAGCTTTCTCAGTTCATGGACCAAACCAACCCGCTATCAGAAATCACGCACAAGCGTAGACTTTCTGCACTAGGGCCTGGTGGTTTATCAAGAGAAAGAGCAGGTTTCGAGGTTCGTGACGTTCACCATACACACTACGGAAGAATTTGTCCGATTGAAACTCCGGAAGGACCAAACATCGGTTTGATTTCATCTTTAGGTATTTATGCGAAAATCAACAGACTAGGTTTCATCGAAACTCCATACAGAAAAGTAGAAGACAGTAAGATTAATCTTACTGCTGATCCTATCTATCTTAATGCAGAAGACGAAGAAGACAAAGTAATTGCTCAGGCAAACGTTGAATTGAATGATAACGGAGAATTCTTAACAGACAGAATTATTGCCAGACTTGATGGTGATTATCCTGTAGTAGAGCCAGCTCAGGTAAACCTTATTGACGTTGCACCAAACCAGATCTCTGGTATTTCTGCTTCATTAATTCCATTCCTGGAGCATGATGATGCGAACCGTGCGCTGATGGGATCCAACATGATGCGTCAGGCAGTTCCTCTATTGAAGCCACAAGCACCAATCGTAGGTACAGGTCTGGAACAACAAGTTGCGAAAGATTCAAGAATTTTGATCAATGCAGAAGGTACAGGTACTGTAGAGTATGTGGATGCTGACAAGATCACTATTAAATATGAAAGAAGCGATGACGAAGATTTAGTACAATTCGAGTCTGCTACTAAAACATACAACCTTACTAAGTTTAGAAAAACTAACCAGAGTACAACAATTACCCTAAGACCAAACGTAAGAGTAGGTGATGTAGTGGAAAAAGGACAGGTACTTTGTGACGGTTATGCTACTGAAAAAGGAGAATTAGCTCTTGGTAGAAACTTAGTGGTAGCGTTCATGCCTTGGAAAGGGTACAACTTTGAGGATGCAATTGTAATCAACGAAAAAGTGGTACGTGAAGACTGGTTTACGTCAATCCACGTAGATGAATATTCTCTTGAAGTTCGTGATACCAAATTAGGTATGGAAGAGCTTACGGCAGATATTCCAAACGTTTCTGAAGAAGCTACTAAAGATCTTGACGAGAACGGTATGATCAGAATCGGTGCTGAAGTGAAGCCTGGAGATATCATGATTGGTAAAATTACTCCAAAAGGTGAATCTGACCCGACTCCTGAAGAAAAACTTCTTAGAGCAATCTTTGGTGATAAAGCTGGTGATGTAAAAGATGCATCATTAAAAGCCGATTCTTCATTAAGAGGGGTGGTGATCAACAAGAAATTGTTCTCAAGAAACATTAAAGACAAAAAGAAAAGAACTGAAGAAAAACTTAAACTTGAAGAGATTGAAAACACTTACAAGGCTAAGTTTGACGAGCTGAGAAATACTTTAATTGAAAAATTAAATACACTGGTAAGCGGTAAAACTTCTCAAGGGGTACAAAATGACCTTGATGAAGAAATTATCGGTAAAGGTGTGAAATTTACTCACAAATTATTGACTTCAGTTGAAGATTATGTAAACGTTAGCGGTTCAGACTGGACAGTAGACGCTGATAAAAATGAATTGATCAAACAATTGATTCACAATTACAAAATCAAATTTAACGACATTCAGGGAGTTAAAAACCGTGAGAAATTTGCTATTTCAATCGGAGATGAGCTTCCGGCAGGGATCATGAAGTTGGCTAAAGTTTACATCGCTAAGAAACGTAAACTGAATGTAGGAGATAAAATGGCAGGACGTCACGGTAACAAAGGTATCGTTTCAAGAATCGTTCGTGAAGAAGATATGCCATTCCTTGAAGACGGAACACCGGTAGATATCGTATTGAATCCACTAGGGGTACCTTCTCGTATGAACATCGGTCAGATCTATGAAACAGTTCTTGGATGGGCAGGTCAGAAATTAGGAATGAAGTTCGCTACACCAATCTTTGATGGAGCAACTCTTGACCAGATTACTGAATATACAGAAAAGGCAGGTCTTCCTAAATTTGGTAACACTCACCTTTATGATGGGGGTACCGGAGAAAGATTTACTCAGCCGGCTACTGTAGGTATTATCTACATGCTGAAACTAGGACACATGGTTGATGATAAGATGCACGCACGTTCTATTGGTCCTTACTCATTGATTACTCAGCAGCCGTTAGGAGGTAAAGCTCAGTTCGGTGGACAGAGATTTGGAGAGATGGAGGTTTGGGCTCTTGAAGCATTCGGAGCATCAAATATTCTAAGAGAAATCTTAACTGTGAAGTCGGATGACGTGATTGGTAGAGCAAAAACTTATGAAGCAATTGCAAAAGGTGAATCTATGCCTGAACCAGGTATTCCGGAATCATTCAATGTATTACTTCACGAGTTACAAGGACTTGGACTTGATGTAAGATTGGAGGAGTAATTAAAAGATTTAATTATTAAAAAATTAAAACATTAATTAACTCTGAGATGATAAGAGCGAAAGTAATTTTAAATCTTTCAATCTTTAAATCTTTTAATCAAAAATTAAATTATGTCAAATAAAAATAAAACAAGTAGATTTAATAAAATAACCATTGGTTTAGCTTCACCGGAGTCTATTTTACAGGACTCAAGAGGAGAGGTTTTAAAGCCAGAAACTATTAACTACAGAACTCACAAACCTGAAAGAGACGGATTATTCTGTGAGAAAATCTTTGGTCCTGTAAAGGATTACGAATGTGCTTGTGGTAAATATAAGAGAATTCGTTACAAAGGGATCGTTTGTGACCGTTGTGGTGTAGAAGTTACCGAGAAAAAAGTAAGAAGAGAAAGAATCGGACATATCGGTTTGGTTGTTCCTATTGCTCACATCTGGTACTTCCGTTCATTACCAAACAAAATAGGATACCTTCTGGGAATCCCTTCTAAGAAATTAGATATGATCATCTACTACGAAAGATATGTAGTGATCCAACAGGGTATTGCCAAAAAATTAGATGGTTCTGATTTTGAAAATATGGAATTCTTAACAGAAGAAGAGTACCTTGACATCATGGAAACTCTTCCTGTAGAAAACCAGTATCTTGATGATTCTGATCCAAACAAATTCATCGCCAGAATGGGTGCTGAAGCTGTGGAAGATCTATTAAAGAGAATTGATCTTGATGCATTATCTTTTGACTTAAGACACAAAGCTCACAACGAAGGTTCTAAGCAAAGAAGAACTGAAGCCCTGAAAAGATTGAACGTTGTAGAAGCATTGAGAGGTGCCAATACAAGAATGATCAACAGACCAGAGTGGATGATTATGCGTGTGCTTCCTGTTATACCACCAGAACTAAGACCATTAGTTCCGTTGGATGGAGGACGTTTCGCTACTTCTGACCTTAATGACCTTTATAGAAGAGTTATTATCAGAAATAACCGTTTGAAGAGATTATTGGAGATTAAAGCTCCTGAAGTAATCTTGAGAAACGAGAAGCGTATGCTTCAGGAATCAGTAGATTCATTATTCGATAACACAAGAAAATCTTCTGCCGTAAAATCTGAATCAAACAGACCATTGAAATCACTTTCTGATTCATTGAAAGGTAAACAAGGTCGTTTCCGTCAGAACTTACTAGGGAAAAGGGTTGACTACTCTGCGCGTTCGGTAATTGTTGTAGGTCCAAACTTACAGCTTCACGAATGTGGTATTCCTAAAGATATGGCAGCTGAACTTTACAAACCGTTTATCATTAGAAAACTAATTGAAAGAGGAATTGTAAAAACTGTAAAATCTGCAAAGAGAATTATCGACAGAAAAGAACCTGTAGTGTATGATATCCTTGAAAACGTGATGAAAGGTCACCCTGTTCTACTGAACAGAGCACCTACGCTTCACAGACTGGGTATTCAGGCTTTCCAACCTAAGATGATCGAAGGTAAGGCAATCCAGCTACACCCGTTAGTAACAACAGCATTCAACGCCGATTTCGATGGTGACCAGATGGCGGTACACTTACCGTTAGGACCAGAAGCGATCCTTGAAGCTCAGTTATTAATGCTAGGTTCTCAGAATATCTTGAACCCTGCAAACGGTTCTCCAATTACAGTACCTTCTCAGGACATGGTTCTTGGTCTTTATTTCATGACTAAAGAATTGAGCTCTACGGAAGATATGAAAGTAAAAGGTGAAGGTCTTGCATTCTATTCTCCTGAGGAAGCAGAAATTGCTTATGCTGAAGGTAGAGTTTCTTTAAATGCTAAGGTAAGATGTAGACTGCCTGTTAAAGAAGACGGAGTAATAGTAACAAGATTGATCGAAACTTCTGTAGGTAGAATTTTATTCAACCAGATTGTACCTAAACAATCAGGATATATCAATGAACTTCTTACTAAGAAATCATTGAGAAACGTTATTGGTAAGATCCTTGCTGATACCGATTTCCCAACTACGGTGAAGTTCCTTGATGCCATGAAAGACTTAGGGTATTCAAATGCATTCAAAGGAGGTCTTTCTTTCTCACTAGGGGATATTGTAGTTCCTGTTGAGAAAAAGCAGATGATTGCTACTTCAATTGAAACTGTAGATGAAATTAGAGCCAACTATAACATGGGTCTTATTACAGATACAGAACGTTATAACCAGGTAATTGACGTTTGGACTAACACCAATGCGGGATTAACTGAAATGATCATGAGCAGAATGAAAACCGATCAAGGTGGTTTCAACTCTGTGTATATGATGCTTGACTCTGGGGCGAGGGGTTCTAAAGAACAGATCCGTCAGTTATCAGGGATGAGAGGTTTGATGGCGAAACCGCAAAAAGCTGGTTCTACCGGTGCGGAGATCATCGAAAACCCGATCCTTGCCAACTTTAAGGAAGGTCTTTCGATCTTAGAGTACTTTATCTCTACTCACGGTGCCCGTAAGGGTCTTGCGGATACCGCTCTTAAGACAGCCGATGCTGGTTATCTAACGAGAAGATTGGTAGACGTTGCACAGGACGTTATCGTTACAGAAGACGACTGTGGAACACTTAGAGGAACAGAAGTTACTGCACTTAAGAAAAATGACGAGATCGTTGAAAGAATCTCTGAAAGAATCTTAGGTAGAGTATCTCTTCATAATATCTATGACCCTGAAACGGATGAGCTTATTGCTAGTGCAGATCAGGTAATCATTGAAGAATTGGCAAAAAGAATCGAAGAAGCAGGATTAGAAGCTGTTGAGGTTCGTTCGCCATTAACTTGTGAAGCTAAGAAAGGGATCTGTGCGAAATGTTACGGTAGAAACTTGGCAACAGGTAAAGTGATCCATATGGGTGAAGCGGTAGGTGTAATTGCAGCACAGTCAATTGGGGAACCGGGTACTCAGCTTACGTTGAGAACCTTCCACCAAGGGGGTACTGCAGGAAACGTATCAGAAAACCCATCTATTGTAGCAAGAAGAGATGGTATCGTTGAAATGGATGAAGTAAGAACAATTACTTCTGAAGATGAAAACGGTAATACTGCTGAAGTAGTAGTTTCACGTTCAACGGAATTCAGATTAGTTGCAGCGGAGTCTAAAACTCCATTAATGATTGCTAACGTACCTTACGGATCTATATTATCTGTAAAACCAGGTGATAAAGTGAAGAAAGGAGATACCATCTGTAGATGGGATCCGTATAACGCGGTTATCATTGCTGAAACTTCTGGTAAAGTAGAATATGAAGATATTATCCAGGGTATTTCATTCCAGCTTGAAATTGACGAACAAACAGGATTCGAAGAGAAAGTAATCTCTGAATCTAGAAATAAGAAAGCCGTACCTACATTGAAGGTGGTAGATTCTAAAGGAGTTGAGCAGAGAGCATACAACTTACCGGTAGGAGCCCACTTGATGGTAAATGATGGTGAAAAAATTAAGGCGGGTAAAGTCTTAATCAAAATCCCAAGAAAATCTGCAAAAGCAGGGGATATCACCGGAGGTCTTCCGAGAGTTACCGAATTATTCGAAGCAAGAAACCCTTCAAACCCAGCGGTTGTTACTGAAATCGACGGGGTAGTTTCTTACGGAAAAATTAAGAGAGGTAACCGAGAATTGATCGTAGAAGCTAAAACTGGCGAAAGAAAAATTTACCTGGTAAAACTTTCTAACCAGATCCTGGTTCAGGAGAATGACTTCGTAAGAGCTGGTTCTCCATTATCTGACGGTTCTATCACACCGGATGATATCTTAAGAATCAAGGGCCCAACTGCGGTTCAGGAATACTTAGTAAATGAGATTCAGGAAGTTTACCGTCTTCAGGGGGTAAAAATTGATGATAAGCACTTTGAAATTATCGTAAGACAGATGATGACCAAAGTATCTATCGTAGATGGAGGTGACACTCAATTCCTTGAAGGAGCTCTGGAACATAAATATGACTTCCTGGAAGAGAACAATAGAGTATTTGGTCTTAAAGTAGTAGTAGAGGCTGGAGATTCTAAAGAATTCAGACCAGGTCAGATGATTACTGCAAGAGAATTAAGAGATGAAAACTCTAAACTAAGACGTGAAGACCAAAAGTTGGTAGAAGTAAGAGAAGCTCTTCCTGCTACAGCAACACCTGTATTACAAGGTATTACAAGAGCAGCTCTTCAGACTAAGTCATTCATGTCTGCAGCATCATTCCAGGAAACAACGAAGGTTCTAAATGAAGCGGCTGTTGCTGGTAAAGTAGATGCTCTTAGTGGTCTTAAAGAAAATGTAATTGTAGGGCACAGAATCCCTGCAGGTACAGGTCTTAAAGAATATCAGAATGTTATTGTAGGTTCTAAGAAAGAATTCGAAGACCTTAACTAAAATTAATGATTTGAAATTTGAGGTTTGGATTTATTTTTATATTTTCACAATCTCAAATTTCGAATTTAAAAAACATAATTTATAACAATGGACAACAATCAAAATCCACAAGACGGAAACATCAACATCGAATTAAACGAAATGGTAGCTGCTGGTATCTATGCTAATTTAGCTTTAGTAAACCACTCGCCATCTGAGTTCGTAGTAGATTTCATCCAATTAATGCCGGGGGTACAGCAAGCTAAAGTAAGATCAAGAGTAATTCTTGCTCCACTTCATGCTAAGAGAGTATTAAACGCTCTTCAACAGAACATCGCTAACTATGAGCAGCAGTTCGGAGAAATCAAAGAAGTTGAGCCTTTCGTATTAGGAGGTAACAACGTTCAAGCGTAAGATTTCTTTTACAATAAATAGATGCCCCAATGAAAATTGGGGCATTTTTTATGTTATATTTTTTTATCCTGGCTGGATAGTCAATGTTTATCATGCATCAGTTGTGGTGATTTTTTGTTATCCTATTCCTGCAATACAACAGTAATTCCCGGTAAAAATATACCGTGCTATTTATAACACAACTTTAACGGTAATGAATCATCATATCAATGATCCAATTTTATATATTTGAATATTACATTTTGATATAATTGATATGACAGATAATGTGTTTATTCTTGATAAATTTGGTTTTCTTGGGAAAGTTTTTTTGAGCGAACTCCAGCAGCATGCTGTTATTGTTGATATAAAAGCAAAAACAGAAATTATAAGAGAAGGACAAAAAAACAAATATGTACCCTTTCTGATAAAAGGTTCTATTAAAGTTTTTACCCTTAATGATGGCAGAGAGCTGATCTATTATTTTATTAAGTCTAGTGACAGCTGTCTGATGACTTTTTCTTCGATTTTTACAGACTATGTAAGCCGCGTATTTGCCGTTGCTGAAGAAGAATCAGAAGCCTTACTGATTCCTGTTTCTGTAATGCACGACTGGCTGATCAGGTTTCCGGAGATCAATAAATTATTTTATCGTGAATATGACAGGCGCTTTTCAGAAGTCATGAATATGGTTAATGATGCTGTTTTCCATAGACTTGATAAAAGAGTATTAAATTATATTAAACAGCAGATCATCAGTACAGGGAAAAGTCCCTTGAAAATTACCCACCGTGAAATTGCCAGCAGTCTCGGTACTTCCAGAGAAGTGGTAAGTAGGGTACTAAAAAAAATAGAAAGTGACGGCGAGATTGTGCAGACCAAAGAAGGAATCAAAGTCACTGTAAATGAAAATGTTAGATTAATCTAATTTATAATGTTTCAAAAGTTTTGTTTTATGATTGATAAAAACAATGCCTTTGGTGACTTTTATCACATAATTTTGAATTGAGAACTTGATAAGTTTGTCATATGATAATTTAATTCAAATTGTATATGACAAAAGCTCTCTTATTTTTGTCAGTATTTTCATCAGGTTTTGCCTTTGCACAGGAAGATCTGTTGAAAGATATTGATACTATTAAAACCGATACGGAATTTTCACAACCTGCTTTCAAAGCACTACAGATTGTTACAGGACAATCTACAAAGCTTGCCGCCAAAAAAGAATGGTACATTATTGTTGCCCATAGATTTGGTGATGTAAGCACAGGATTTAAAAACTTTTTTGGACTGGATAACGCCTCCACAAAATTAGGCGTAATTTATGGTATTAATGATGCCGTTTCTGTCAGTTTATCAAGGGAAACGAATATGAAAACCTTTGAAGGTGCTGTGAAATACAGGCTGATAAGACAGAATGATCATTTTCCGGTAGATATTGTTGGGTATAATGTGATGGGTGTAAATACGGATCTCAGTACGGACAGCTATCCGTTTCTTAAATTCAACGACAGACTTTCTTATCTTACCCAGGCTTTAATTTCGAGAAGGTTTAATGATAAACTTTCACTGCAGCTTACTCCTTCATATGTTCATAAGAATCTGTATGAGCCTAAAAATGAAGATAAAAACCAATTTTTAGCAGGATTAGGCGGACGTTATAAAATTTCAAAGAGAGTTTCTGTAAATGCAGAATATTTTGTGAATTTTGACAATCACAGTTTCTATAAAAACCCTCTTTCTTTAGGAGTGGATATAGAAACCGGGGGACATGTGTTCCAGCTTTTATTCTCGAACTCCCAGATTAATTCAGATATAGGATATCTTACCAATGCATCAGGTGAATGGGGGAAAGGACATATTTTCTTTGGGTTTAATCTTTATAGAGTTTTTTAATATGAGAAAGTTAACATACCTCGTGATCCTTTCATCAGTGGGAATACTGAATTCCTGTGATAGCAGGACCTATGAAGAGATTTCAGATAATACCCCTATTACGATGCCGATAAAATATACCGCAGATGTAAAACCGATTATAGACAACAACTGTATTGGTTGTCATTCTGCAGGCAGTTTTAAACCTTTAACAACCTACGATCAGGCAAAGAATAACATAGATGGAATCCTGGACCGGATCCAAAGGCCAAACGGCGACCCTGAAAAAATGCCTAAAGGAGGATCCCTGTCGGCAACACAAATTAATATTTTCATCAAATGGAAAGCTGATGGATTAACTGAAAATTAAAAAATTTGATATGAAAAAAATAATATTAATCAGCGCATCACTGCTTTTTACCGGATACGCTTCAGCACAGAAATACAGCTCTAAAACAGGTAAGGTGACTTTTGAAGCTTCAGTACCATTATTTGAAGATGTGTATGCCCTGGATGAGAATAACCTGGTTGTCTTAAATGCTGACAGTGGGGAAATGGCATCGGTTTCAGCCGTTAAAAACTTTCATTTTAAAACAAAATTAATGGAAGAGCACTTTAATGAAAGCTATGCAGAAACAGCCAAGTATCCAAAGACCACTTTCAAAGGAAAAATTATCGGTTTTGATAAAACAAAACTGACTGCCAGTCCACAGAAATATACAGTTCAGGGAAGCCTTAATTTTCATGGGGTAGATAAAGCGGTGGCTTCTACAGCTACTATCTATACTAAAGACGGTAAAATCTATATGCAGGGAAATTTTGTAGCCAGACCCGCAGACTATAAAGTGACAATCCCTAAGATGGTGACAAAGAAAATTGCAGAAAGTGTAAATGTTGAATACAACTATATATTGATAAAACAATGAGAAATCTGATCTTATTACTAACGGTCTTCCTGAGCTCATTCCTGGTGGCTCAGGAAAAAGTAAAGTCAATATTTGATATTGCAAGAAGTGGAACTGTCACAGAAGTACAGGAGCTGATGAAACAAAATCCGGATGTGATCAATCAAACCAACGAAAATGGATTTTCGCCACTTATTTTGGCCTGTTACAGAGGAAATGTAGAGGTGGCTAAATTTCTGATTGATCACGTAAAAGATGTGAATTATAAAAGTGACGAAGGGACAGCCTTATCCGGGCTTTCGGTGAAATATAATAAAGAGTTGGTAGAGCATTTATTAAAGAAAAATGCTGATCCTAATATCGCCGACACCACAGGATATACACCTTTATTCTGGGCTGTGAAGTTTGGTAATAAAGAACTGGTAGAGCTGCTGTTGAAGTACAATGCAGATAAAACAAAAAAAGATTCAATGGGAATGACCCCATTTGAATATGCATTAAAAACAGATAAAAAAGACATTATTAACCTCTTAAAAAATTGATATGAAAAAACTTTTACTCACCTTAAGTATGGCTCTTGCCAATTTCGCATGGGCCCAGTTTTCCTCAGGCGTTGTAAGTCTTGGGGCAACTGGAATGACCGTGAAACTCGAAACTTCACCCACATTGGCAACCTTGACACTTACCGGAAACAGTACTTCCTATCTGGGAATAGGTGCCGGTGATTCCGGAATGGAAGCCGGTGCAGACGGATTTATTTATAACAGCAGCTCAAACCTTGATTATAGTTTTAATGGTATAGGGGCATTCCCTAGTGTAGATGCTGTTCAGGATTGGACTCTTGTTTCCAACACTGTTTCAGGAACTACCCGGACTGTTATTGCGACCAGAAGTTTATCCGGAAGTGCCGGTGATTTTGTAATCCCAAATGCAGCAGGCTCTCTGGATATATTTTTTGCTAGAGGAGGAAGCACAGCAATATCTCAACATAGTTCTTCTAACAGAGGATATGCAACGTTAACAATGACGGCAAGCAATTTATCAACCAGTGAGGCAGTTACCGAAACTAAGAAAGTAAGCCTTTATCCGAATCCTGCTAGGCAAACAGTTAGTTTCAAAAACGTTGACCGTATAAAATCTATTGATATTTATGAAGCAGCAGGAAGAAAGATAAAATCTGTAAAACCGGATAAAGAAACCATTAGCATTGAAGATCTGAAGTCAGGAATATATTATTTTGAAATTCTATTGAAAGACGGAAGTCTGTCTTATGAAAAACTGATTAAAGAATAGTCCAGAGAAAACACATCTACATATTTTCAATAGTACCTCTGATTTTTCGGAGGTATTATTATGAAGAAAAATAATGAATTTTTTAATTTTTTTAAGATGATTGGATGAACGTATAAAGAATATTTACAAATTAACGATTAATTATTCTAAAAGTGTATTGTATTTTTAATTTTTATCCTACTTTTAAGGCGTAAAAAACTAATAACTTACAATGAAAACACGCACCACATTTAAATTTGGGCAGATATTGCTATTTGCTTTTGGGGCCTTATTACTTTCCTTTCAGTATTCTTGTAAAGATGAATCAACTGAAATGCAAAATGAAGCAGCCTTAGAGCAAAATAACATTAACGCTTATGCCCGTTCATTTTCCGGGGATTCTATCCTTTTGAAAAACCCTTATTCTGTTGAAACCATGAAAATTGCTCTTGAACAGCTAAGAGTTAAAAACCCAAAACAAACCGCAGGATTCGAAGTACGCCCTTCCCATCTTTACCTTAAATTCAACCCTAAAAATGAAGATGAAGTAGGATTGCTGAAGCAGGATTCTACCATTCATTACTTCGATTACAGATTAGATGCTGAATATGCAGATGGATTCCTGGAAAACAGAGCTCCAGACAGAGACTCTATTCCTGTTTATTATACTGCAGTTCCCGTAGGAAAAAACCTTCCTGCAGTTGAGCATGAAGTCCTGAGTGAACTGTATATCCCTGAACAGGATCCTTATTTTTCCGATATTGATGATATAGAAAGATATGAAGTTACCGGAAAATTAGCCAATAAAACAGATCTGTTTAATAACCTTTTATACCTGGCCTATGAACTTACAGGGAATGAATCAGATCTGCTTACCGATGATTCTACTCCACAAGCAAAATGGATATTTGGAAAAAAATGGTATCCGAGCGGAAGAATTCAGGTAAAAGATGATATTTTAGATGTGGTACCGGTAACCGGAGCACAGGTATTGATGAGGCAGTGGTTTACTGTAGCTCAGGGAATCACAGACGGGAACGGCTATTTCTCCACTTCCTCAGTACGTGGAAAAGCAAAATATGTTATCCAGTGGGAAAGATATAATTATAGTGTGAGAAACGGATCTATTTTCCAGGCAGAAATGAAAGGGCCTAATGTAAAACAGCAGGCATGGTATCCTGTTATCGATGGAGGAGAAGATGAGTATCACGCTCTGATACACCAGGCGGCACATGATTTCTATTATGGGTATAGATTTGGACTGACTTCTCCACCTATGAATAACCATATCTATAATTTCGGAAGACAGAGCCAGATAAAGATTGCAGCCCGTAAATCAGCACCGTGGGGAGTACCTTCTTCTTATTCTCACATCAGAAGTGAACTTACTTTTGGTTTATCAGCCCAGGTCCATATTAAAGCATATGGAAGATTATCCGATATGGTGTACGGAACAACCATCCATGAATTGAGCCACGCCCTGCATTCAATTATAGACAGATCGGCGTATAATGACATTTGCCAGGATTCCTTCCTGTCTTCCAATTCTGCGGTCAAAAACCGAAACCGAAGACTTCTTGAAAGCTGGCCAACTACTGTGGAAACTTTGATGACCTTAGAAAGATATAAAAGGATAAGAGGATATGCGGTTTACAGATCTACAGGTTCCAATAACTTCCAGAACCGTACCATTAGTGCTGAAAATCATTATACATCAGGCGGATATGATATGATTGACGGAAATAATCAGAATGTTATGTTTGGAGTAGGATACCCTGCAGACAGAGTTACCGGATATACGGCTTCACAGCTGGAACAGGCGCTTAAAGGGTCTAGAAACTGGTATCAGTGGAGAGATAAAATAAAGACCAGTTATTCCAATCCTACCAGTATATATATGGACGAACTTTTTGCCAATTGGCCGGATTAATCACATTTTACATATTTTCAATAGTACCTCTGATTTTTCAGAGGTATTATTATTTTATTTACTTCTGGAAATCTTAAAAGGCTTAATTTTAAAGGGATTGTTTGATTTTTTATATATTTGTATATAACCGGATATCCTATGAAAATTACTTTTGAAAAATACAATCCTTTGTGGAAAAAGCAATTTGAAACGATTAAAAATGAATTGAAAAACAGCATCGGTTTTTTGAACCCACACATTGAACATATCGGAAGTACATCAGTGGAAGGTTTATCTGCAAAACCTGTGATAGACATTATGATTGGGGTGAAAAATGAAGAAGAACTGGATAAGGTTCCTCCTTTATTACAGGGACAGGATTATGTTTATTACCGGAAGTATAACGAGGATATGCCATACCGCCGTTTTTTTATAAAGCTTACAGATCAGCCTCAGCATTTAGGATTTCCGGAAATTATTGAAGCAGGAGATGAAATTCCTGAAGGAATTCACGATCATAAGCTTCGTATCGCCCATATTCATGTAATTCCCACTTCTTCTGAACATTGGCTTCGTCATATTGCATTTCGGGATTACTTACGGACCCATCCTGAAGTGAAAAATGAATATCAGCAACTAAAAGAATATTTGAGTGAAAAAGAATGGTATGACGGGAATGATTATAATGAAGGAAAAGATCCGTTTATCAAGAGAGAAGAACGAAAGGCTGTTGAGTGGTATTTGGAACACCGAAAATAAAGAATTAATGCAATGGAAAAAGACCTAAAGGAAATCGCCGGTCAATTGGCAAAAATCAAGAGGCTGAATGATTTTATAGAATATGGAGGAGTTGTCGCAGCTATTGAAACTACAAACGGAAATGTTTACACTGGAGTCAGTATAGACACAGCATGCTCTATGGGATTTTGTGCGGAACACAGTGCTGTAGCTGAAATGTTGAAAAATGGGGAGCATAAAATCAAAGCTGCTGTAGCAGTAGGAAATGATGGAAATGCAGTACCACCTTGTGGACGTTGCAGGGAGTTGATGAGCCAGCTATCCAGAGAAAATCTCAATGCCGTGATAGAAGTGAAAAACGGAATATTTGTAACCTTAAAAGAATTAATGCCTTATGACTGGAAAGAAGATCTTGAAAGAGAATGGTAATTTTTTTAACTCATAATTTTTATTAAGCCAATGGAATTCAAAACTTTAAAAAATACTAGTGTAGAGGAGCTTTTATCTGTATTTAATCTTTCTTTTTCTGATTATATTGTTCCTTTTCACCTGACAAAAGAGGTGCTTATCTCAAAAATTAATTCTGAAAAAATAGATTTAAACTTATCAGTAGGGGCATTTGAGTCCGGGCAGTTGGTAGGATTTATTCTTAATGCTGAAAAAACAGAAGATCCTCATAGAATAATCTATAATGCCGGAACGGGAGTCGTTCCTGAAAGCAGAGGAAAAGGGCTGGTAAGAAAAATGTATGATTTTATCCTTCCCATATTAAAAGACAGAAAAGTAGACACCTTAATCCTTGAAGTGATTGATGGAAACAAGCCGGCGATCAGGGCCTATGAAAATTTAGGATTTACTGTTGTACGGAGACTGCTTTGTTTCAATGGGAATATTAATGTACAACAAACAGATTCCGATATTGTAATAAAAGAACTGGAAGAGGTTCAATGGGAAAACCTCCGTGCTTTCTGGGATATTGAACCGTCATGGCAGGGTTCAGTTTTTGTCCTTGAAGATATGCGCAAAGACTGTATAGTCCTTGGTGCCTATAAAGATGGAAAACTGGCAGGATACGCTTTTTATAATCCGGTAGCAAAGAAAATATACCAGATTGCTGTAGATAAAGATCACAGAAGACAAGGAATTGCAACCAGACTTTTCGAAGCTATTAAAGAGAAAAATAATGGAGAAACCGTATCCTTAAATAATGTAGATGAGGTTTCAGAAAGCACCTTTCATTTTCTTAGTGAAAGAATAGGCCTTAAAAACTGGGTATCCCAGTTTGAAATGAAGCGTATTATCTGATAGTCAGTATATTTTTAATCAAAATAAATGGTTTTAATATACTTTTAATCTCTTAAACTTTTCAGAGAGCGGTATAGAATGTAACTTTGCTGAAATTTTTTAAATAATGAAGCGAGGAATACATTTTTTACTGCTGCTTATTTCCTTTACGGTCTTTGCCCAGCAGGCAACTGTTGATACAGCCCAGATAGTCATTCCGGGTCGGCAGAATACAATAGAGGCTCAGTCAAAACCTTATGTGATTATGATCTCAACTGACGGTTTTCGGTATGATTATGCTAAAAAATATAATGCTGAAAATCTCCTGAAATTTTCCAATAATGGTATACAGGCTAAGGCAATGATCCCAAGCTATCCCAGTATTACATTTCCTAACCATTGGAGCCTGATCACCGGACTTTATCCTGCTCATCATGGGTTAATAGATAATTTTTTCTACGATTATAAGAGAAATGAAACCTATGCTATGAGCAATAAGAAAAATGCTGAAGATGGAAGCTGGTATGGCGGAACACCACTTTGGGGATTAGCTGAAAAACAAGGGTTAGTATCTGCTTCTTTAATGTGGGTGGGCTCTGCCAGCGATGCCGGAGGAATAAGACCAAGCTACTATTATCCTTATCATGAAAAATTTACTCCTTCAGAAAAAGTAGAAAAAGTAGTGAACTGGCTGAAATTATCCCAAGATAAAAGACCTCATTTCATTTCATTATATTTCCCGGAAGTAGATGGAAGCGGACATCATTATGGACCCGATACGAAAGAAACCGAAAATGCAGTTCATTTAATTGATCATGCTATTGGTGATCTGGTTCAGAAAGTGAATGATTTGGGCTTAAAAAATGTCAATTTTATTTTTGTGTCAGACCATGGAATGATCAAAGTGGATGGAGGAGCTCCACTGGAAATTCCAGCTGTACTTTTTGATAAAAGCAGGTTTGATTTTTATAACTCCCAGACCTTATTGAGGATATATGTTAAAAATCCTGCTGAGATCAAGTCTGTTTATAAAGAATTAAAGGCTCATAAAACGGAAGATTACGAGGTCTATCTGGACAAAAAGCTACCCAGATATCTCCATTTTGCAACAAGAGATGACCAATACCACAGAATAGGGCAGATTCTTCTGATTCCGAAAGCGCCCAAAATATTTCTTGAGAAAGGAAAGAAAACATCTGTGGGAAAACATGGGTACAATCCTAAAGTTGTTCCTGAAATGAAAGCAACATTTTATGCATGGGGACCTGAATTTAAAAATAACTTGGTAGTAGATGAGTTTGCCAATATTAATGTTTATCCTGTGGTCGCTGAAATTTTAGGATTGAAAATTGACCAACCCATTGATGGAAAACTGAAAGTCCTGAAGGAAATATTGAAGGAAGAAAAATAATCGGATAACGAATGATTACGTCAAAAAAAGAATCGGCGCACCTTTGGTGCGCCGATTCTTTTTATATCCAAATAACTTAAAACTTAGAAGAAAATTCTTTAGCAAAATCCTCAAGCTTTGTCTTTCCTGTAATAGGAGATCCATGATCCATGAAATCTTTCTGTACAATACCGGTTCTTATCCCTCTTCCCATTTCAGTATACAGTTCTGCCATATCCTGTGGAAGCCCGGCCTGTAGCATTCCGTTGAAAGAATCTTCATCTGAGAATTCTACCCACGGCAGTTCAGGCTTTTCTATGGAAGTTCCTAAGACTTTGGCAAAATCAGAAGCTTTTCTGTTGTCACTTACGATATAACGTATGCTGTTACCATTTCCATCTTTTACAAGCTCTTCAGCGGCTGCGTTAGCAATGTCGTTAGGATGTACCAACGGAACTTCAGTATTTGCGGGATAATTGCCTCCAATAATTCCCGCATTCTGGATCAAGGGAATATCATTGAAAAAATTAGTATAAAAATATCCGGCTCTTAAAAATGTAAATGAAGTGTTTTCAACCTCCTGATATAGTTTCTCAATCTGGTGAAGGCCTTTGATAGGCCCTGTTTCTACAGGAGATTCTGCACCTACACTACTGAGCATGACAGCTCTTTTTACATTGGCCTTTTTTAATGCTTCAGCATAATTTTTTCCTGCATCAACAGTATTGTCAACAATGTTATTTTCACTGATAGCAGGAGGGGTCATGACGAAAACTGCATCGGCTCCCTCAAATGTTTTGCTAAGGAAATCAATATCTGTAATAGATCCGATAGCCGGAACAGCTCCCAATGATTCTATATTCTGCTTCCTTGCTTCGTTACTGCTGATTACAGTGACGTTATGCCCTTCATTGACTAATTGCTGTGCTAAAGGCTTAGCTACATTTCCTAATGATCCTGTGATGATGATTTTCATATGTAAATTTTTTATTGTTTTTTAATGATCATATGTAATCGCTGCATGTTGATTAACTTTTATGAATTGATCAAGTATTGCGATTTCATAATAAATGTTTTTTTATTTCCGAATACAAAGTTATATTTGTACTTACTTTTATACAAGTACTTACCCTAAAGTATGTAACTATGACAGCAATTAAAGAAAGTTCAACCATTCAGGAGAACAGAAAAGTACTGCAGGACTGCCCTGTAATGTATGTTATGGAAAGGATAGGAGGGTTCTGGAAACCTATTATTCTGTTTAACCTTTCCACAGGAGAAAAAAGATACAGTGAACTGAAAAAAGCAATTCCTGCCGTCACAGAAAAAATGCTGATTCAGCATTTAAAACAGCTGGAAGCAGACGGACTGATCATCAGGACCGCAAGACCTGTTGTACCCCCGCATGTTACCTATAAACTAAGTGAAGCCGGGCACGGACTTGGTACAGTGATTGACGCTATGGCAGAATGGGCATTCCAGGATATGGATGGGAAGTATAAATGAGAATACATTGTATAAGGTAAAAAGTATAATGTATAATGTATAATGTATAATGTATAATGTATTCTTGATAGTCTACGTACTGCCATTTGTAAAATGATTATAGAAATTCAATAGGAACGGGCTTTTAGCCCGTTTGGGTTTATATAAAAATTCCATTGGCTTAGCCAAAACCCATAAAAAATAAGCAAAAAGGCTCTTCAATCAGAAGAACCTTTTCATGGTGTATAGTCGATTACAAAGACTGCATGTCAATCACAAAACGGTATCTCACATCACTCTTCAGCATTCTTTCATAGGCTTCATTAATTTCCTGCATCCTGATCATTTCAATTTCCGATACAATATTGTGTTTTCCACAGAAGTCCAGCATTTCCTGAGTTTCTGCAATACCCCCGATTACAGAACCGGCCACAGATTTTCTTCCCAAAATCATAGGAACAGTATTCAGAATAGGTTCTAAACCTCCCAGATATCCTACAAGTACATGGGTTCCGCTGATATTTAAAGTAGTAACATATGGATTTACATCATGTACATAAGGAACGGTATCAATAATCACATCGAATTTTCCTTTTACAGAATCCATTTGGGCTTCATCTGTAGAAATAATAACGTGGTCAGCGCCCAGCTGCTTTGCGTCTTCAGTTTTTCCCGGAGTTCTTGAAAATAAAGTCACTTCGGCACCTAATCCTTTAGCAAGTTTAATTGCCATATGACCTAAACCACCTAAACCTACTACTGCTACTTTAGAATTCGGACCTACGTTCCAGTGTCTTAGTGGTGACCAGGTTGTAATCCCTGCACATAGAAGTGGTGCTACGGCTGCAAGGTCAAGATTTTCAGGTATTTTTAATACATGATCAGAATTAACCACTACTTTCTGAGAATAGCCACCGAAAGTATGACCACCTGAGTGCTTGTCATGACCATTGTAAGTTCCGGTAAATCCATTCAGGCAATACTGTTCAAGATCATGCTGGCAGCTTTCACAGTGGCCGCATGAATCTACAATACATCCTACACCTGCCAGATCACCTACTTTAAACTTGGAAACCTCGCTTCCTACCTTTGTAATCTTTCCTACGATCTCGTGCCCCGGAACGGCAGGGTAGATTGTTCCTCCCCAGTCGTTTCTTGCGGTATGAAGGTCAGAGTGACATACTCCGCAATAGAGAATTTCAATTTCTACATCGGTAGCGGTAATTTCTCTTCTTTCAATATTCATTTCTTTCAGGTCTGCTGTGGTAGATTCCGTACCATAGGCTTTTACTGTAAATGTGTTCATTTGATTAATTAATTTAAAGTTAATAAGTTCAGTTTTATAAATTGTTATATTCGTCGTTTGTTACAGGTTTCAACCATTCTACAATCCCATTTTGGGTATTGACATTAATGGCGATATGTGTCAATTCACTGTCAGGTGCTGCTCCATGCCAGTGGATCACATCTGGAGGAATGTTGACCACATCTCCCGGATGTAAAACCTGGGCATGTTTTCCTTTTTCCTGGTAAAAACCTTTTCCTGAAGTTACGATTAAAATCTGTCCACCTCCATGAGAATGCCAGTTATTTCTGCATCTGGGTTCAAAAGTGACATTTCCGACCTGGCAGTTCAGCCCATCTTCATTCGGTTTTAAAAGATGAATCCAGGCTGTTCCTCCAAAAAAATAATCGGAAGGGGCTTTTTCTCCTTTCGGAAAAATGGTTGTATTAAAAGTTTCCATAACGGTACAAAAGTCGAAACTTTCAGATAAACAAGACTTATACAGATTACCGAATTACTTACCAATTTTACAGACCTTATTTCAATTACAAATGAAAGTGGTAATTTTGAATAGTAATAAAAATATACTTCATGGAAAATCAGGAGGTTGAAATCTATAATACGGTCTCGGAATATAATAAAATGGCAAATCATGAAACCCTGCATCCGCTGGTAAGTATCATTGATTTTTCAAAATCAGATCCTATTTGCCAGCATAAAAGAATGTTTGGGTTTTATACCGTTTTTCTGAAAGATGTAATGTGTGGAGACATGCAGTATGGAAAGCACAGCTACGATTATCAGGAAGGAACTTTGGTTTTTATTGCTCCTGGTCAAACCTATGGAATTTATAATAAAGACAGATCTGTTCAGCCTGCAGGTTTTGCCTTAATTTTCCATCCGGATTTGATAAAAGGAACCAACTTAGGAAAAAACATCAAAGACTATTCATTTTTCTCTTATGACGTACATGAAGCACTCCATCTTTCCGAGAAAGAAAGAGAAGTGGTACTGGATTGCTTTAAAAATATCAAACTTGAGCTGGAACAGTCTATTGATAAACACAGCAAGTCACTCATTGTTAATAATATTGAACTGTTTTTAAATTACTGCATGCGTTTTTATGACCGCCAGTTTATTACCAGAGATCATATTAACCAGGGAGTGATCGGAAAATTTGAAGATCTCGTAGATGAATATTTAAAATCTGATGATCCTAAAAATATAGGCTTTCCCATGGTGAACTACTTTGCAGAAAAACTCAATCTCTCAGCTAATTATTTTGGAGATCTTATCAAAAAGGAATTGGGAGTTTCAGCACAGGAATTTATCCACAACAAGCTGATTGATGTGGCCAAAGAACAAATCCTGGATCAGGAGAAATCGATCAGTGAAATTTCCTATAATCTGGGGTTCAAATATCCACAGCACTTTACCCGGTTATTTAAAACCAAAGTAGGAATTTCTCCCAGTGAATATAAACTCCTGAACTAAAGTTTTCAACACTCATCACACTAGTTTTTTCACTAATACAATTCTAATTAGTGAATATTTGTGCGTCCATTCGTGAGATTCGTGGTTTAAACTATAAGATTTTTTGTTTAAATAATTTTCTGTTCTCAAAAAACAAAATTAAATTTAAAGAGAAAAGTTTTCACAATCTAATGACGACACCAAATCAGCAAGAAACCTTTATTTTTGAAACTCGTTTTGGAAAAATTATTGCATTAAAACAAAACGGGATCATCAAGGCTAAAAGTATTCGTTATGCCCATTCCGAAAGATTTCAATTACCTGTTCCGGTAGAATCTTCCCTATCAGATAATCTTCCTCCTGATAAAACTCCCGTTTGTCCACAGGCATTAAGCCCACTTGTGGAAAAGATGATCGGTACAATACCTGTTGAAGTCTTCGAGGCTGATGAATCTACTCAGTATCTTTCCGTGACCCGTCCTGAAAACATTATTGAAAATGAAAAACTTCCTGTAGTTGTTTGGATTCATGGAGGTTCTCATGAGATTGGCTGTGGTGATATGGATACTGCAGATCCTGCCGGATGGGTAAAGGAACAACATATCATTGTAGTAAGTGTTTCCTATCGTTTAGGAATCTTTGGTTTTTTAGGTGGCGATGAAAAGAGACCTCCGAATCTTGGACTGTTTGATATTATTGAAGCATTAAAATGGGTCCAGATTAATATTGCTGATTTTGGAGGAGATCCTGAAAATATTACCCTTATGGGGCAGTCTTCAGGAGGTGATGCAATAGCCCATCTGATGATTTCAGAAGGAACAGATGGATTATTTCACCGGGTCATTATCCAGAGTGCTCCTTTAGGGTTACGTCATAAAAGACAAAAGATGTCAGCTGAATTCCTCAGAAAAACAGAAATACTGAAAGATGAAACCGATGTTTTGAAAATAGCGGATGAGTACAGAAAGTTCGTCCCATCAGTGTTTAAATATGGTTTAAAAGCAGCAATGCCATTTGGAACGCAATATGGATTTCCTCCCTTGTGCAGAGAAGAAGAATCTGAAACGAAATGGAAAGAGAATGCCGGAAAATATGATGTTCTGATTGGTTTGAATAATGATGAAACAGCATTTTATCTTAAAACTTCAGAATCTTTACATCCTTTTTTCGGGAAGGGTATGGGGTTGAAAATAATGAATAAAATAGTTAGGAAAACCACCGAGTTCATCTATGGCCATCCGGCAAAGTTATTTGCAGATAATTACGCAAAAGCAGGAGGAAATGTTTATTTGTTCAGAATTCATTCCCTGTTGAAAGATAATCATATCGGAGCACCACACTGTATTGATCTGCCGTTGATTTTTGGAAATGAACCAGCGTGGAAATCCTCAGGACTGTTAAAAAATATTCCATGGACATATATTCATGAAAATGGGAAAAGAGTAAGAGCGCTCTGGGCGGAGTTTGTCCGTACCGGAAAAATATCCGATATTGCCGAAAGACCTGAAATCCTGGAACTCCGAAAGATGTAGCTATACATCAATCTTGTAAAATCCCTAATCTTAATAAATATTCCCTTCCTTGGAAGGGTGGCAAAAATTCAAAGAACTTTTTGACGGATGGTCAACTGTATTTTCAATATTTGTTTTCTGTGAATTATATACTAAAACATGCAGTTGGCGTTTATTATTCATTTGTAATTATTATTTTTAATGTATATTTAATAATTAAACCATAAAAATAATAATCATGAAAACAAAACTTTTTCTTAACGCACGGAAATTCGACAGACAAGAACTTAAAAATATGAAAGGTGGAATCATCATCCGTGACAGAGTTTGCTGTGCTTATAATGAAGAAAATTTCTGCTGCGAGTGGGCTATAGACTTTAGAAACTGCCGGGGTATTCAATGCTAGAAACTATCAATTAAATAATGATAAAGCATACATGACTCATTTGGGCAGGTATGCTTTTTTATTGATACCTGTTCTTATTCACTGATCCATACACTCACATTTCCTGCAGGAACAGGAAAATCTCCCCAGCCGTTTTCATCAATCGTTATTTTTTCTTCATATCTTTTCAATAAGTCCCTGAAACTTTTTCCGGCATATTGTTTTCCTATTTCCATGGGCTTGTTGTAGGCATCTTTATTACTTAAGACAACAGCGCACCCCGGGTGCTGATCATCACCATCCCGTACCCATCCAAGACAGTTGGCATCTTCAAAATAATCCCGCTGATTTCCATATGCATGATCTTTCCTTGCTTTAAGAAGTATTTCAAGGCCATCTATTTTAGGCATGAATATCTCCTGATCGTTCCCTTCTCTGTCTTTATCAACATAATGAGCACCATATAGATCAGGATAAAATACACACGGGTAGCCTTCTTTCCTCAATAAGATCAAAGCATAAGCAATAGGCTTAAACCAAGGCTCTACCGGAGCTTCCAGATCTTGTAAAGGCTGGGTGTCATGATTGGCAACAAGACTTACAGAATGTAATGGATCTGCCTGGGTAAGCGTTTCATCAAAAATTCTTCGCAGGTCATAAGAATCACCTTCCCTTGAAGCATTGTGAAAGTTATTCTGCAGGGAGCTGTCAAAAAGACTCATGCAGCCTTCGGTAACCTCAATATATTTTTGAAGAAGATGGAGATAGCCCGGTGCCCAGTATTCACCTACAGCAAAAATATTTTTTCCTGTATTGGAACGAAGCAGGGAAATCCATTCTTTGTAAAAATCAAAAGAAATATGCTTTAAGGCATCCAGCCTCACTCCATCAAAATCGGTCTGGTCGAAATACCACTTTGCCCAGTTATTAAGCTCTTCCCGTACAAAAGGATTTCTGTGCTCAATGTCATTATACATCAGATAGTCATAATTTCCTTTCTCATCATCTATCATTTCTTCCCAGTCATTTCCATATTCAGACTGTATTTTAAAAATATGAGAATCCATACCTTCTGCATAATCTACACCACTGAAGCAGGTAAAGTTCCACTCAAAATCAGAATATTTTTTTCCTCTTCCCGGAAATGTAAATTTAGTATAAGATTCTATTTCAATGACATCAGAAATAATTTTTTCCCTGTTGTTTTCATCTACTTTTACTGCTTTAAATTTTTCCAGCTCATCACCTCCCGCTTTATGCCCCAGCACGATATCTACAATAACTTCTATATTGTGATTTTTAAGTGCTTTAATCGCTTTTAGATACTCATTTTTACTGCCATATTTCGTAGATACAGTTCCTTTTTGGTCAAATTCGCCAAGATCATAAAGATCATAGGCGTCATATCCTGTGGAATACCCTCCATTGGTTCCTTTGTAAGCAGGAGGGAACCATACGGATGTGATTCCTAATTCTGATAAATATCCGGCCTGTTTTTCGGCTTCTTTCCACAATTTTCCATCACCTTCAGAATACCAGTGGAAAAACTGAATCATTGTTTGGTTCATATATTTGAGGATTTGGTAGATACAAGATAACGAAAAATTTTTATCTATTCATTTTCGAATTCTTTAAACGGAATTTTTAGTTGAACAGAAATCAGCTTTTTTTCCTCAGTATTGAGTTGAGAAAGGGATAGTCCCAGTAAGCGGACTGCTTTATCATAAGGACGAAGTTCCCAAAGTTTTTTTCCAATGCTGAAATACTGTTCCGGAGAACTGAAATAATTTTCCTGAGTAATACTTCTTGTAAAAAGGGAAAAGTCTTTATATTTAATTTTTAATGTGAGGGTTCTTCCAAGAATATTATTTTTTTGTAAGCGCTGATGAAGTTCCTGTCCGAGGCTTTCCAGTTTTTCATTGATCTGCAGTTCATCAAAAAGATCTTCGAAAAAAGTTCTTTCCACTGCTACACTTTTCTGAATCCGGTGAGGTTTTACTTCCGAAGTATGGATTCCCCGTACCACATTGTAATAATGGGCACCCGATTTTCCAAAAAGCCTTACCAGATCTTCCAGCGATCTTTTTTTTAAATCTTTTCCTTTGTAAATTCCTAAACTAAACATTTTGTTAGCCGTAACTTTTCCAACACCGTAAAATTTTTCAACAGGTAATTCTTCAAGGAAACTTTCTACCTTATCAGGATGAATCGTTTTCTGTCCGTTAGGCTTATTGATATCAGAAGCTACTTTTGCCAGAAATTTATTCACTGAGATTCCTGCAGAAGCGGTTAATCCGGTTTCCTCAAATATTTTCTGACGGATTTCCCGGGCTATCAGATTGGCGGAATCCATCCCTTTTTTATTTTCAGTGACATCCAGATAGGCTTCATCCAGAGATAATGGTTCTACAAGATCTGTGTATTCGTGAAAAATTTCCCGGATTTTTTTTGAAATTTCTTTATACCGGGCAAAACGGGGCGGTACAAAAATAAGATCAGGACATCTTTCCTTTGCTGTCTTGCTGGGCATTGCCGAACGGACTCCAAATTTTCTGGCTTCATAGCTGGCCGCAGCCACAACACCTCTGTGCTGACCTCCTACAGCAATGGCCTTGCCTTTCAGTGTTGGATTATCATGCTGCTCCACAGAAGCATAGAATGCATCCATATCCACATGAATAATTTTACGAAGCGGCAAAGAAAAATCCATATCACAAAGATATGGATTCCTTTATTTATGCTGAATTATTCGTTACGGTTTCAATCTCATAGTAAGAAGATGAGGTTCAAAACCTGCTTTTTCATAGGCTTTGACAGCAGATTCATTTTCAGCATATACATCAAGTCTTACTTCTGAAATATCTCTGGCCTTTGCCCAACTGATCAGTTCGTCGGTAATCACTTTATTAACGCCTTTTCCTCTGTATTCAGGTTTTACATACATAAAACCCAGATAAGCATACTTTTCAAATTTGTAATAATAGCTTCCTGCTTTTTTGATGAGGGCATATCCAGATCCTATGATTTCATTATTCTCTTCAGCAACAATTAAGACCGCATCCGGAGATTTTATAAAATGTGTCAAATCGTAATAATGGATCTCGCCATCAATAAGTGTAATGTTGAAAGGTCTTTCTGCCGAAACAATTCCCTGTTCAAATTCTAAAAGAATCTTTAAATCCTCTTCTTTTGCTTCTCTTGTAGTCATGGTATTCAATTGTTGAATTTTTTAACGTAAAAAATAAATTGAAAGCGCTCAGCTTTTATTCCCCGGTTAAATGAATATTACTATTTTAAAAGATGATCTATGGCCTGTTGAATTTCAGGATCTTCGGGAGAAATAGCATAATATTTTGCGATGGCCGATTTCTGATCAATAACCATATATCTTGGAATCCAATTAAGATCTACATAATTATTGAAGTCATTTTTCCACCCGGAAGCAAACCAATAATTATTTTTGTCTTTCATATTGAACCTGACAAGACTTTTATCAAAACCTTCTTTTGATCTTTCTAATGATAAGAATACAAAATCTACATTCGGATTGTTTTTTTCTAAGACCTCGGCTTTAGGAAGTGCCTTCAAACAATCCCTGCACCATCCGGCCCAAAAGTCAATGACTAAAACTTTTCCTTTATGCTGATCAAGTATCTGCTGAACCGTGATGCTTTTTCCTTCTTCATCTTCCAGTTTCTGCTGTAATGCTTCTTTGGAAAATCCCGTTTTAAGAGCTGTAGGTACCTTTTGTGAATAACTGAGTCCAAAAATACCTGCCATAAAAATTACTAACAACTTTCTCATTCTGACAATTTCATTTATACAAATCTAATGAATGAAAAGCAATTGATAATTCATTTTTTATGAATTAGGAAAAATTTATAATATTTATAATTTCTATAGTTTAAACATAAATGATAGTATTAATAGACCGCCTTGTCAATCTTTAATTTGCCACCCAAGTAGAATTCTCATTCCTTCAGGTGACGTATTGATTAAAATCAGAGGCTTTCCCAAAATGTAGGAGTACTTTTTATATACAGGTTGGCACTTAAAATAACTTAGTGCCCAAAAAAACACCTTTTGGCGTTGAAATAAATACTTGTTATGGGTATGCTTTAATCAAGCCTTTTACCACAGCAATGACATTAGGCATTGCTTTATTGGCCGCATTCAGTACTTCTTCGTGAGAAACGGAAAGGGCAATATCCGGACCGCCAAGATCTGTAATGACGGACATACAGAAAACATCCATTCCCATGTGTCTGGCAACAATAACTTCCGGTACGGTACTCATCCCTACCATATCACCACCAATAGCTTTAATCATACCGTATTCGGCAGGTGTTTCAAAAGTTGGTCCCTGGAGGGCTACATAAATACCCTGGTGGATCTTGATATTATTTTCAGAAGCAGCCTGCTCAGCTACCCTGATCATTTCTTTATTGTAAGGCTCACTCATATCTACAAAACGAGGCCCAAGTTCATCAATATTTTTACCCCGAAGCGGATGTTCGGGCATCATGTTGATATGATCTTTTAAAATAACGATATCTGCAACACTGTAAGCAGGATTTACTCCGCCACAGGCATTGGAAAGAATAAGGTTTTGAATTCCCAACAAATGAAAAACCCGTATAGGGAAAGTCACAGTTTCCATAGAATGTCCTTCATAATAATGAAAACGGCCACTCATCATCAGCACTTTTTTTCCTTCCAGTATTCCATAGATCAGCTTTCCGGTATGCCCTGCTACCGTAGTTTGTGGAAAATTGGGGATGTCTTTATACTCTAAAATATGGATGGGCTCTACTTCATGTTGCAGTTTTCCCAGTCCTGAACCTAAAACAACCGCAAAATCAGGAGTATCCTGAATGATATTTCTAATGAAATCTGCGGTCTCCTTAATATTTTTTAACATAATCCAAGATGATTTGATTGAATTCCTCCTTTTTATCAATGAGAACATTGATAGGCCAGTAGTAAACAATATCTCTAAGATAGTCAAAAGTTTTCAGACGAACATAATCTTTCTCTGTGGTTAATATCAGCTTATATTCACCTAATTTTTTATATTCCGCAACGATTTTTTTTATATCATCATCTGTAAAATTATGATGATCTCTGAATTTCAGATGTTTTACTCTTTTCGAAAATTTTGCAAGATGCTCCAACAGTGGTTTAGGATTAGCAATTCCTGTAATCAGTAAGATGTCGTAATAATTCAGGTTGTTATCAGGAAGCATTTTCTCTTTTCCGTATACATTTTCGTCATACCCAATGGATGAAAAGAATACTTTCTGTTTATAAGAAGGTTTTATTCTTGAAATATAATAGCGTTTTGTTTCTTCAGTAAGTTCATCAGGACATTTGCTGACCATAATAATGTCTGCTCTTTTGACACCCGCTCTGGATTCTCTAAGATCTCCGGCAGGAAGAAGGTAGTCCTTAAAATAAGGATCATTAAAGTCTGTCATCAGAATATTAAACCCGGCTTTGATAGCTCTGTGCTGTAAGGCATCATCCAATACCAGTACATTAAGGTCCATATCTTCGATCACTTTTTTGGCACCGGGAACTCTTTCTTCTGAAACAGCGATTACAAAACGGTTTTTAAAACGCTCAAAAAGCTGCATTGCTTCATCACCCACCATTTTATAATTACTCTCATAATTAGTTACTTCATATCCTTTGGTCAGCCTTCCGTAACCTCTGGAGAGCACTCCGGTTCTGTAGTGTTTGGATAAAAACTGGGCAAGATACATCACCATCGGTGACTTTCCACTTCCGCCCACAGAAAGATTTCCGACGTTGATTATCGGTGTCTTGAATTTTGTCGACTTAAAAATCCCTAAATCATACATTGTGTTTCGGATACCCGTTACCAAATGATAACCGAGGGAAAAAGGATAAAGGTACCATCTTTTCATACGATTGCAAAAATAGGAATTTTCATAAGGATTGTTGTCATATTCTCAAAGACTTTTCAACAAATATTTCAGTAAATTAAAGTATTTTTGCGGAGTTATTATACTACATTGAGATACTTTATTGAATTTTCTTACAACGGAAAGAATTATTTCGGCTATCAGATACAGCCGGATGCTATTTCTGTACAGGAAGAACTGGAAAAAGCTCTTTCCACAATTTTAAGGGAAGAAATTAAAACTACGGGAGCCGGAAGAACAGATACAGGAGTTCACGCCAAAAAAATATTTGCTCATTTTGATACGGAACAGGAGCTGAATGATCAGTTTCCGAGGAGACTGAATGGTTTTCTTCCGCCTGATATTTCAATTAAAAAGATTTTTCGGGTGAAGGACGATTTCCATGCCCGTTTTGATGCTACCTACAGAACCTATGAATATTATATTTCGCTGGAAAAAAATCCATTTACACAGGAATCTGCCTGGCAGCACTGGAAAAGATCACTGGATATTGATAAAATGAATGAGGCCTGTAAGATTTTGTTTGAATATGAGGATTTTACGAGTTTTGCAAAATTAAAAACAGATAACAAAACGAATATCTGTAAAATGTATAAAGCAGAATGGGAGCAGGAAGGATCAGAATTGAAATTTACTGTTTCGGCCAATCGTTTTCTAAGAAATATGGTTCGTGCTATTGTAGGAACCATGGTAGAGATTGGGGTCGGCAAACTGAAGCCTGAAGATCTCCGTAAAGTAATTGAAGACAAAAATCGTAATGCTGCGGGTACATCAGCACCTGCTCACGGATTATATCTGGTAGATGTAGGCTACGAATTTTAAATAAAAAAAACTAAAAGAAATAACCATGTTATCAATTTTTATACTTATTGGTGCTTATCGGTATTATGCACAATTAGCCGGGAGATTTGGAAAAACAAAATGGCATTTCGGCCTTTTGGCGATAGGAATTTATTTGGGAAGCCAGATTGTTTTAGGAATGAGCTATGGAGTTTACAAAGGACTCACTGACCCTGCCGCTTTGGAAGATGTGAACTATACCGGATTTTCTTTGGTCAATATGATTGGCTGGGTGATCTCTATTGCAGCAGTATGGGGTATTTACCAGCTTCTTGAGAAAAAATTCCAAAAAGAACATCTTCAAAAACCTTCCATAGAAATAGAAAAAATAGGGGAAGTATCCGAAAGTCAGCAAAGTTAGGTAGCGATACAAAGACTGCTACCACTTAATTCATATAAAACAGACGGAAGATATTCATATTGTAAATGACAGGTATCTGAAATTTTCTATTAGGATTTGTAAAAGTTCTGAAGCCAGTCCAATTATAAAATCTTATTTTTGCATAGAATTTTATTTTAATTCTTTTCTTCTATTTGTACAATGAAAAAACAAGATACCTGGGGAATTATAAAAAGATTGTTCTTTATTGGAATGAAATTTCGTTCTTGGTTCATTCTTACTTTAGTAATTTCTGTCATACTTTCAATTGTTTCTACTTACAGACCATATCTTACCATGGAAGTGGTGGATAATGATATTACAAAATTGCAGGATAAAGCTGTAATGATGAAGCATATCTACATTTTGGTGGGATTGGTATTTGCAGAAACTGTTTTAAACTTTTTCTTAGTCTATTTTTCAAATTTTATCTCGCAAAATGTAATTCGGGATATCAGAGAAAGATTATATGCCAAGCTGATCTATTTCAGAACTTCATTTTTTGATAAAACACCTATCGGACAGCTGGTCACCCGTGCTGTAGGAGATGTTGAAACGATTGCAACAGTGTATACGGACGGCTTTCTGATGGTTTTCGGAGATGTTCTGAGGATTGTCTTTGTATTGATCATGATGTTCAATACTAATGTGCATTTAAGTTATATCACTTTGGCTATTTTACCTTTAATGGTTATCATTACAAGATTTTTCCAGAAAAGACTTAAAAAGGCATTTGGAGACGAGAGAAACTGGACTGCCAATCAAAACTCTTTTGTTCAGGAAAGATTGGCGGGAATGCCGATTATTCAGGTATTCAACAGACAGGAATCTGAATTCAAAAAATTTGATGATATTAATATTACCCTGAAAGGAGCGCTATTGAGAACGGTTTTCATTTTCTCATTATTCTTTCCCGTTGTAGAGCTTATTTCTTCTCTTTTTATAGGATTTATCCTGTTTTACGGAGGTTATATTACGATCAGTGCAGGAGTTGTAATTGCTTTTATTCAATATATTTCAATGCTGATCCGTCCGTTGAGACAGATTGCAGACCGTTTTAATAATATCCAGAGAGGTATTGTAGGAGCTGAAAGGGTATTGGGGCTGATGGATGAGGATAATTCAATGCCAAACAACGGAACTGTACAAAAAGACCATTTCGCAGGTAAAATTGAATTTCATGATGTACATTTTGCTTATGATGAAAAACAGGAGGTGCTGAAAGGTATCGACTTTAAAGTAAATCCGGGAGAAACAGTGGCTATTGTAGGGGCAACGGGAGCTGGGAAATCCACCATTATCAGTCTGATCACCAGACTGTATGATATCAATTCCGGAAAAATACTTATTGATGATGTAGATCTTAAAGATTATGAGCTTTATAATTTAAGAAGCCATATCGGAGTTGTACTGCAGGATGTCTTTCTTTTCCATGGAAGTATTTTTGAAAACCTTGCCTTTGGTGATGACAGTATCACGCTGGAAAAAATAAAAGCGGGAGCAAGAGAAATTGAAGTTGACCAATTTATAGAACAGCTGCCTGGCGGTTATGATTATGTAGTAAGTGAAAGAGGTTCCTCTATTTCTTTAGGGCAGAGACAATTATTATCTTTCCTTAGAGCTTATTTATCAGATCCCAAAATTCTGATTCTCGATGAGGCAACATCTTCCATTGACCATGAAAGTGAAAAGCTGATCCAAAGGGCTACGGAAAAGATTACTAAAAACAGAACATCAATTATTATAGCACACCGACTTTCTACTATTGAAAAAGCAGATAAGATTATTGTTATGGAGCATGGTAAAATTGTGGAAGAAGGAACACATCTTGATCTTTTGGATAAAAACGGATATTATGCTACTCTTTACAAGGCTCAGCTGCGTCATGAGGTAGAAGCGGAATCATAAACCCAGTGCAAAGTATAATTGCTGTTTTTAAAACTAATATAGAGTAAGACCCGAGAAAATCTTTGATTTTCTCGGGTCTTACTCATAAAAATAGAACAATGTGTTTTTAAAGCTTTTTAAAACTGCAGAAAACAAAATTCTGAAGGGTATTAAAAGGTGTGATATGATCTTCAGTGATGCATTTTATTTTTTCAAATCCGGATTTAAATGTTTCAGCCAGAGATTCTTCATCATACTGCCGGATATCCAGCCCGCTGCATCGGGTAGGGCCATTTTTAGAAAAAGTTCCAAGGACCATGCATCCGGTTATGTTTTTTTCTGCAATATCTATATATTTTGAAACCTGCTCAGGTGTTGTCAGAAAGTGAAAGGCAGCCCTGTCATGCCAGATATCATAAGTTTCCGTAGGTGTAAATGCTGTGATATCCGCAGCAACCCACTTCACCTGATCAGCGGCATCTCCCAGTCTGTGTTTTGCTTTTTCCAATGCTTTGGCAGAAATGTCGAGCACGGTAATGTTGGTGTATCCTTCTGTAAGGAGAAAATCTACAAGATTACTGTCTCCGCCACCAATATCAATAATTTTGGCGTCTTTTCCCAATCCTGCTGACTTAATAAAATCAAGGGAGATTTGTGGCTTTTCCTGTGTCCAGCTTACCTGCTCAGGATTCTTTGTTTCATATACGTTTTCCCAATAGATTTTATTTTCTGAAAAATTCATAAGTCCTGTAGTTGATTATTAATTTCTTCAAATTTATTAATTAATCCATTAAGTTTAGCCTCTTGTTTTCTGATCGTTTTAGGCCTGATATAAAACCAGTTGAAACCTATCCATGCCAACGTAAGGATATACGCGAATACAGCAGAAGAAGAGGTCATTTGTAAAGTATATTCATACATATAAAGACAGATTCCCAGGAAAAGCATCATGAAATATAGGTTCAGCATGGTAGTCTGCATAAATTTCTGCTTATTTTTCACTGTATACAGACTCTGAAGATATTGGCTGTTGGACTGAGTATGGTCAAGGGTATAAAAAACCATAAACATTTTGTTATAAGCCAATAAGAAGATAACCATTGCTAAAATAACAAGTATAATTCCTGCTTTTGTAGTCATAAGCTGAGGCTGAAATTGATACCAGATGAAGGCAATACCTAGGGAAGTGGCAATCAATAAAACATTCATGATGATGATTTTGCGGAGATTTTCATTCTTAAACTTTTTCAGTTTGCCAAGAAGATCTTCCAGATCAGGCTTTTTGGAAGTTTGTTGCTTCCATATATTCTTGAAATCTATATTAGTATCCATTTTCTTTAAACTTTTGCGTTAATTTTTCTTTTATCCTGTGGATTTTTACCCTGATATTGGATTCTGAAAGTCCAACAATATGGGCTATTTCTGCCTGTTTTACTTCTTCCAGTTCCAGAGAAATGATAATACGGTCTGTTTCAGGAAGCTCTGAAATAAACTGATAAAGCAATTGTATTTGAGGCTCCAGCGATTCCTGCTTTTTCTCTTCGAGATTAATAGGAAGGTCTGTTTTGGTAAATCTTTTTTCTTTCTCAATCTGACGCAGGCAATTATTGGAGGCAATTCTAAAGATCCATGTTCCTACACTGGATTCGTTTCTGAATTTTGGTAGTTGTTGCCATACAATAATAAAGGTTTCCTGAGCCAGATCCTGAGCAGAATCAGTATCATTCACATATCCCATACACAAACGGAATATCTTCTGCCAGTATAGTTCATATATTTCTTCAAATACCATTATTTTGCAGACAAAAAGTTGTTCAGCTGATTAAAATACCATTCTTTATCATCATACATAATAAAGTGTAATCCCTTGGAAGCATATTGCATATTGGTGTTTTTTAGATTTTTATACTGGTCTTCAATAGCTGGTTTAAAATTAACGAAATAAGATTCCAGCAGAATAAGAGAGGGGCACCGTATACTTTTTATCTTCTCTCTGAGATCTGTATTGGAGAAATCACAGTACATACTGGCAAATGTTTTTCTGTCAGATTTCATACTCCAGTTTATTACGGTTTCCTGCATGGAAGTATCCGCCAGAAGACGGGGGATAGATTGTGTCTGCATTTGGCGGAATTGGTCATCAGTCATGGCGGTTAATTTATTAACGGTTGCTGAGCAGTCATTATTTTCTTTAGCTGTAAAATTGGGATTGGATAGTGCAGCCAGGCAAGGCAGCGTATCTACGATAATAATTTTACCCGGAAGGTCAGGATAATCTGCGGCAATAGCCAAAGCCAGGCCTCCTCCCATACTATGCCCGATGATAATAGGTTTTTCGATATTTGTATCCTTTATAAAGGCTGCAATTGCTTTTTCCCAATTTTTAAAACTGGTATCAGTTTCTGGTTTTATCCCTGCAAACCCTGCCATTGTTAAAGTATAGCAGGTGTAATTTTTTTCAAATTTTGCCGTAGTTTCATTCCAAACGTCTCCTGATGAGGCAAAACCAGGAATGAAAATTAAAGACTGTTTTCCTTTTCCGGTTTTCTTTACTTCAAATGGATATGATTTTTCCTGACCGAATATATTGCATAATGCTGCAAAAAATAACATGATGATAAGAAGGAATGTGAACTTTTTCATGATCTCTAAGGTTTTAAGGTTTATTTGTCTTTTAGAGACGAACCTTTTGAAAATGTTACAATATTTTTTAATTATTTTTTTTAAAAAACATTTTTTGCTGTAAAGCTCTATATAAGGCTAAAACAAAAGAAAATTATATTCTCTTCATTTTTAAAATAAAGTAATTTTCTCTTCATTGAGAATCTTTTTCAATACAAATGTTTATTCCATTATTTTTTTTGATCTTTTTTAAATTATAGAAATAAATATATCTTTTGCATTTTTGTTGAATAAAACAAAAAAATAATGACATGAAGGTGTTTATATTGATAAAAATTACTAAATTTATTAAATATTTAAGACGATGCCTTGAATGTCGTAGGGGTATCACGTAAAACTGGAATTTTTAATTAAAACCCAAAACATATAAATGAGTAGTAGTATCCAAGATGAATTTAAAGTCTTTAGAGACGAACTGAAAAAACTTAATATTGAAGTTCAGAAAGTAGTAAAAGTAGGAAACGGAAGTATGGATTTCCATGAAGTTTTCTACAAATCGCCAAGATATGAAGAGGTGAAAAGTGTGTATGTCCAGCGACACAATCTGGACAGTATGATAGAAAAATTCAAACAAGCTTACCATTAAAAATATAACCGGCGCCTCAGATTTTCTGAGGCGCCGGTTTCTTTATGTTGATTCTGTTAATCTTTATCCAGTGTTGAATTTTTTTTAGTATCCTTCATCCTCGCATAGACGATGAGAGAGAAAAAAATACATGCTGTGATATACCAATAAAAATACTCTTCACTCCCTATTTTTTTAAACCAAAGAGCAATATACTCTGCTGTTCCTCCGAAAATAGCTACTGTAAGCGCATACGGAAGACCTACTCCTAAAGCCCGGATTTCGGAAGGAAAAAGCTCAGCTTTTACCACAGCGTTGATAGAAGTATAACCACTTACAATAATTAATGCTGCCATAATCAGAAAAAATGCTCCCCATATGGAAGTGGTGGTACTCAGTGCTGTAAGAAGAGGAACCGTACATAAAGTTCCTAAAATACCAAAACCCAAAAGAAGAGGACGTCTTCCAATTTTATCTGATAAGGCCCCAAATACAGGCTGTAGACAGGCGAATATGAATAATGATATAAATGAGACTAAGGTAGATTCTTCTTTGGTAAGGTGAACCGTATTCACCAAGAATTTCTGCATATAAGTGGTATAGGTGTAGAAAGCCAGGGTTCCTCCCAAGGTAAGTCCTACTACGGTAAGAAGCGCTTGAGGATGCTTCAAAAGCTCTCCCACACTGCCTTTTTTCTTGTCACTGACCTCTTTTTTGTTTTCAAAAGCTTCCGTTTCATGGAGATTAGCCCTCAGGTATAATGCAATAATGGAAAGTAAAGCTCCAATCACGAAGGGAATTCTCCAACCCCAGTTTTCCAGCTGTGCTTCTGTAAGCAATAACTTTTGCAGGATAAGCTGGATTCCCAGGGCAATAAGCTGTCCTCCGATTAATGTTACATACTGGAAACTTGAGTAAAACCCTCTTCTGTCCTGAGTTGCCATTTCGCTGAGGTAGGTAGCGGAAACTCCATATTCACCTCCCACACTTAATCCCTGGAGCAGTCTTGCCAAAAGCAGTAATAAAGGAGCCAGGATTCCTATGGATTTATAGGTGGGGGTAAGGGCAATAAGCAGTGACCCAAAAGACATCAGCAATACAGAAAGTGTCATTGCTTTTTTTCTTCCTATTTTATCGGCTATACTTCCAAACAGCCATCCTCCGATCGGTCGCATAAGAAAACCGACAGCGAATATCCCTGCTGTATTCATTAACTGTGCATTGAGATCGGAATCCGGAAAGAATGAATGCGAAAAATAGATGGCAAATGCTGCATAAGAATACCAATCGTACCATTCTACAAGATTTCCGACGGAGCCGCCCACAATGGCCTTGATCCTTTGGCCGGTGGTAATTTGTGATGTATTCATATTTTTTATTTTCCCAAAAATCCCGTAATAATGTGAGCAATATACAACTTTCAGGAAAAATTAAATGGTCTTGAAAAAAAGAACGGTTTGTATACTTTTTGTTGTTTTTTTAAAACCGGTATCCTAAAGAAAGTCCGCTTCTAAAACCTGCCCATGGGCCGTCTACTTTTATCATAGCACCATTGGCATTGGTTTCCACGGTATAATCTACGATCGGGATATCCAGTTTTTCTATTTCTTTTTTTAGCTGTGCCTGCATATCAGGAGTCAATAGAAAGTCGCTGGACATGGAGAAGTCACCTTTTCCGTTTCCATAGTGAGCTCCTGCAATCCAAAAATCGAGTACCAGATTTTGACTTTTCGTAAGGAAAAACTGTACTCCAACCATGAGGCCGCCACTGTTTCCATTGGTTTTCCCCTGGCCCTTAAGCGGAATCTGATATGTATTTCCATCAGGACCATGATAATCGTAATAAAAATCAAAGGTATTGGAGGAAACATCAGAGTACCGGTAATAGGGAGCAATATAAAATCCTTTTCCATATCCCTGTCCAACATAAAATCGGGGTTCTATTGTAAAGTTGGTAGCTTTTACTCTAAGGTTTTGAAATCTTTTTTCGTCTACATCTTTCAGAAAAGCATTGATAAAAGGAATTTTTCCTTCCGGCATGGTTCCAAATCCAATGTTTACTGAGAACCACCGGTTAATGGCTCTTTCATAGGACAGGTTAATATTTCTGAATGCATAAGCTGTAACATTCGTTTTGATCATATTCATTTTTTCTGCCGAACTGTTTTGATCCTGAGCTGCGGCTTCTAAAAACGCCAGACCAAGGATAAGTATACCTGCTTTTTTCATGATCTTATATTTTGTGGTGTAAGATAATACCAGCAAAAAACGGGCTGAATTTAACATAATAATATCGATTATTAGAAAAAAGATAACAGATTGCAATGATTTAGTTAATTATTGGTTCTGATACAGAAGATAAATGTAATAAATGTAATACTTGTGCTGTCTTATCTGTATTATTGCATTTCTGATATGAAAAAAACTATATATACCGTGTTTGTACTTTGTGGGGCTTTTATGTTTTCGCAGGAGAAGGTGAATGATACTGTTAAGGGAGCGAAGACCGAAGAGATTCAGGAAGTTATTGTAAAGGCACAACGTAAAAGACAGTTTGCAGATAAAGCAGTCTATACTTTTGACAAAGAAGCCCTGGAAAGAGCACGGTATGCAAAAGATCTGCTGCGTACGCTCCCGGAGCTGCAGCTTGATCCTGTAGCCAATACAATTACGAGTACAAAAGGAGGTACTGTATTATTTCTTATCAATGGAATTGAAGCTACGGATTTACAGATCCGCAGTGTAGCCCCCAGTGAGGTGGTAAAAGTGGAGTATTATGATATCCCACCAGCAAGATGGGCAACAAGAGCAGATACTGTTGTTAATATTCTGACAAGATCTACGGAAACGGGATATGTTTTTGGAGCTGATGTATCTTCAGCCTTTAATACAGGATTTGTGAATGGTGCTGCCTATGCCAATTATACCAAAGGGAAAAATAATTTCGGACTTGAATATTCCCTGAATTTAAGGGATTACGATGACAGAAGAGTAAACAGTATTTATGATTATCAGCTGAATGGAAAGCATTACCGTTCGGATGAAAACAGAACGGATCATTTTGGATATACTTTTCAGAATGTAGCATTGCGTTACACCAGGCTGGTTCCTGACAATTATGCTTTTCAGGCAAAGCTAAACATGGATATTTTCAGCAGGTTTTCAAAAGGGGTAGGGCAAAGTATCTTTACTGAAGATCAAGCTCATGAAAAACATGCGATGTTTAAAAATAACGGCTCAGATTATGTGATTCCTAAACTGGATTTATATTATTCAAAGAAAATAGGGGAAAAGGATGAGTTGAGTATTAATGTGGTAGGATCTCATTATACAACCAATACCTCGGAAACGGCAAAAGAATGGATCATAGGTTCCGGGCTTTCGGTATATGACAATGATATGACACTGAAAGCCAAGCAGACAAGTATTGTAGGGGAACTTGCCCATACTCATGATTTTGCAGCAGGAAAGCTTTCATCAGGGTATCGTATTTCAAGATCTTCCATCTCCAATGACCTTAATAATCTTGCCGGCTATTCTCAGTATAGTGTTACTTATCTTGAACAGTATTTTTATACCGAGTTTTCCGGGAAAATTGAAAAGTTTACTTACCGCCTTGGCGCCGGAATTACCAATATTCACAATAAAAGTGCTGAAAATACTTTTGATGAATGGACTTTTACTCCCAAAGTGATTTTAGGATATCAGCTGAAAAACAATCAAAGCCTCCGTTTTACAGGGAGCTACAGCCCCGTAAGTCCGTGGAGTAATGCGTTGAGCAGCAATGTGGTACAGCTGGCTCCGAATATTGTACAAAGGGGAAATCCTTTTTTACAATCACAGCAGGTTTTTTCGAATACATTAACGTATTCTTTTAATAATAAGCATTTTGATTTTAATGCTGCTTTATTTTACCGGTATACGGATAGGGTGATTAACCAATATTATGTTCATGATGCAGCATTAGGTGGGTATGCACTGACTTATGAGAATGGAAAAAACGGCCAGAGGTACGGCGTACAGCTGACAGGATCTTATAAGCCTTTTGGCAACAGCCTGCTTGTCATAAAAGCTGTGATAATGCCTACTTCTGAAACGGTAAAAACAAGTGCGGGAGCTTTGATTAAAAATAATTATTTAGGGAATTATTTTGTGCTGTCTTCTGAATATAAAGCTTTTTCACTTCAATATCAGTTCAATATTCCGGTGTACAGTCTGAGCGGAGCTTTCCTCAATACCAATGAAAATCAGAACAATATTTTTGTAAGCTATAAACATAAGAACTGGACCTTTTCTACAGGAATGTACTGGATGGGAATGCCTTCGGAATACAAAACGAAAAGTCTTCAGGAAAGCCTTGTGGATTACAGAGTTCATACACAGATTATGAATAACAAATCGATGTTTGTTTTGGGACTGAGCTATGATTTCTCAACAGGAAAGAAAACTGAGCTTCAAAGAAAACTTAATAATGAGACAGCTCCGGCTGCTACTTTTTAAATACTATTGACTCTATAAAAAACAGCCGCCTGATACAATCAGCCGGCTGTTTCTGTGCGTTAAATATACTTTATTTTAATTGCTGATGATCATTTTGCGGTAAGCATAAATATCTTCAATGGTTACGACGGTCATCCCTTTTTTGGTGGCGAAGTCCACAATTTCGGGAAGCCTTGCCATAGAGCCGTCTTCATTGGTTAGTTCACAAAGGACCGCATCATCCCCAAGATTAGCCATTTTTACAAGATCTACACTGCCTTCCGTATGGCCCCGTCTTTCAAATACTCCGCCTTTTTTGGCGATTAAAGGAAATACATGTCCCGGGCTGGCAATATGGTCAGCCTGAGCATTGGCAGCAACAGCTGTCCTGATAGTGGTGACACGGTCTTTGGCTGAAACACCGGATTCAACCCCATCTTTGGCTTCAATGGTAATGGTGAATGCCGTTTGATTTTTTGAATTGTTGTTTTCCACCATGGGACGTAAGTTGAGGTGTTTACTTTTTTCCTCAGAGATACACAGGCAGACAATACCGCTGCATTCGCGGATCAGAAGTGCCATGTCTTTTTCTGTAATGGTGGACGCGGGATAGATGATATCGCCTTCATTTTCACGGTTTTCATCATCTACTAAAAGAATACCTTTTCCCTGTTGTAGTGTTTGAAGTGCTTTTTCTACACGTTCTTTGGAGGTAGCTCCGAATTGTTCTAATAATTTTTCCATGTTATTTTACTTTTAAAAGTTAAAATAGTCTTCGGTACATGGAAATGAAATACGACACAATAAGAGCCCATAAGGAATCTTACTGATCATCTCATTTTCTTCTCCCATCCAGACTCTAACTGTCGGTTTTGGAATTTCACCAAATCAGTCCCTTCAAAAGAAAGGAGTCGCGGACTGTAACCGCCGGTAGGGAATTACACCCTGCCCCGAAGAAAACTTATACTAAGTTTTGCTGTATGTTTTAATTTAAATTTTTATTTCATTGAATAGTATTTAACGCACAGACCGCTAATTTCGGGAAGTTTTTTGAATTGGAGAAGAAATTTCCGATACTTTTTATCAATCAATAAGGAGCATCTGTGAGGATGCTCCTTATTGATTTCTGAAGTTCTCTTTTCTTAATTTTCATATTCTTTTAGATAAGAAACTAATTTTTTTTCAACGAGATCAGATACAGAATTTGCTATTTTGATCGGCTTGGGAGGCTGATGCTCATGAGCGAGAATATAAATTTTCTGACTTTCCCAATGATATAACAACGGATCTCCATCTCCATAGATCCAAAATTCTCCTAAGACCAGATAGGTTTTGCTTTGAATAATTTCAGTTTCGAGCTCTTCAAAATCAATGGTTAGCCCCTCAAGTTCCAGCCTTGATATATTCTGATAAAATAAAATCAGGTCCTCCGGGAACTGTATTGAAAGCTCTCTTTCTTTGTTTTGAATGCGCTCCTGGGATGCTCCTTTTTCAATATGGTCTGAAGTACTGTAGGATTTTGTAAGTTGTTTAAGGAATCTTGGATAGATGTCTTTTAAATATCCAAACTGATTTTCCACCGTTTTTTGAAACTGGCGTTCTCTTTCTTTTTCTGCTCTACAAAAGTCATTGAATTCTTTTTCCCAGCCTTTTTTATAATGATCAGATAAATTAGGGCTTATTTTTTGTGACTGCAGCCAGTCAAAAGCGGCCAGCTGTCCAATATATAGATTTCTCGAGCCACTGAAACTATCCTTTGGTTTCATGCTAAGGAAAGCCCTTCTGCCACATGTTTTTTCCACATTTTCTTTATGTTGCGCGAACCAATGTATCCATTCTTCAGCACTAAGTTTTGCTTCGGATAAAAGAATGAGTTTTTCCGTTATTTCTTCCAATATCATCTACGTAACATATTATTGTCTCAATATTTTCTCCATTTTCTTTCCTTTTGCCAATTCATCGATGAGTTTGTCCATATATCTGATATTTCTCATCAGTTCATCTTCAATTTCCTCTACCCGGTATCCACAAATGACCCCTTTGATCAAAGAAACATTAGGATGTATCTGAGGAGCCTTTTCAAAAAATGTTTTAAAATCAGTTTTTTGATCCAGGTGCTCCTGAAGTGTCTGTTCGTCATAGCCGGTCAGCCAGCAGATAATTTCATCTACTTCTGATTTTGTACGGCCTTTTTTTTCTGCTTTTTGAATGTAGTGTGGATAAACACTCGCAACAGATGTGGTAAATATCCGGGTGTTTTGCATGGGTTCTGTAGTTTAGATCAATTTTTTAATTACTTCACCAAGTAGAGCATTAAACTCATCAGGTTTTTCCAGCATAGGGTAGTGGCCAACTTCTGAGATGGTCACATAATCATAATCTTTCAGATATTTGCGGTTGTTTTCAAGATGGGTGGGAGAGGCATCAGAGTTAATGGCAACCACCGGTATCTGAATCTGTTCTGCAATTATTTTAAAATCTGTTTTGTATAATGGTTTGAGTAAATTAACTGCTGTTTCCGCTTCATTTTGAAGGAATTCATAGGAAAGTCTTTCTTTTACTTCAACAGGTGTTTTTTCTGTAAATAAATATTGAGGAAGAATATTTTCCACAGCATTTTTAAAATCATTACGGTAATGGGTAAACAGAAACTGCTCAACCTGTTCTTCTGTAAAAGATTCATCAAGATCTTTTAGGGTATCAATTAAAACAAGAGCCTTCACCTGTGGAATTTTTAATGCTGCTTCAAGCACGTAGGCTCCGGACATAGAGTGGCCCACAAGAATGATATCTGAGGAATGAATTTCATCTGCAACAGCTTTAATATCATTAGCATATTGCTCGCTTGTCCAATCCTGTCTGGATGCATCAGATTTCCCATGGCCGGCTAAATCAAGCTGTACAATATGGTATTGATCTTTAAAATAGATCTGTTGGCTTTCCCACCATTGGGCATTTCCCAACCAGCCATGTACAAAGATGACTGATATTTTTCCGCTTCCGTATTCTTTATAATAAATTTTTTGTCCGTCTGCTGAGACTGCGTATTTTTCCATATAAGTAGTTGTAATGGTTTGTAGTTTATGTTAAATAAAGCTTTAGATGTCATAGGATCTGGATCTAAAACTTACCATTTCCAGATCTGTGGTTCATCTTTCCAGATCAGTAACCTGAATTCTTCATAATGTTTTCCGTTACCTATGGTATGGGTGTCTCTCTGACCTTTATTAAGTCTTAGCTTATGTAAAATCCCGGAATGGGCAGCTACCCAAAGTGTTTCCTCATTGTCTGAAATGGTCATTCCGGAAATTGTTGATCCCAGGAAATACCTCCAAAGCTGGTTTCCGTTTTTGTCAAATGCTTTGATATAGCCATAGGCATCACCAAGAATATAATGGTCATTCACAGCCACTCCTGCATAGATTCTCATCTCTTCATCAATGAAAGTGAAATCATCACTTTCTGTGTATGCCTCGATATCTGCTCCTACATACTGATCTGAATTGATTCCGATGGTGATGCCATTATAGAAGTGACAGGAATTGGTAATCAGTTGGCTGTCATCTTTTGCAAAGAGACAAAAATGAGGATAGGAAGATTGTGGCCCGATAGATCCTAACGTATTTCCTTCCGCATCTAATATTCTGTGATCATAGCCCTGATCGCCCACAGCAATATAAGTATTGTCATGAGATAAAGCTGCGTTCTCCATGTCAATTTGCGAAGTCCAGTCTTCATCATTGTCTTCATTGACTGGGTGAATAAGTTTTTTGTCTTCTTTGGATATCAGATGGATTCCGTTTGAAGAAACGATAAGAACTTTACTTCCATCATTGAAGGGTATCATCTCTGTAATTCCGGAATCTTCGGTTTCACTGAGCGTAAACTCATTGATGATTTCTCCGTTCCAATCTTTATAAACAGATATTTTTCCGGGAGTGGCTATGGCAAAAATATTTCCCTGTTTAGATTTTCCAATGGCATGAATAGATTCATCCAGCATTGTGATGTTATCATGATCAAGTACATAAGCCTGTCTTTTTTCATATGAGGTACCGGTAAGGAAAACAATTTTCTGACCACTAATGAAATGTAACTGCTCAATACTTTGAGATTTTTCTTTCATTAATGGAATAATTGGAGTGTGGGCCGGTGGAAACTGTGCTCTGAATAGCTCTGTTTCACCATTTTGATTGGCTATTGTAAGTAATTCAAATACTTCCGGGGCTAAATGGGCTCTTTTATCCTCCGGTTCCTCACCTTTCCAGTTTTCCCAGCCGTTTTTTTCGCCAAACTCAACCATTTCATTAATTTCTTTAGCATAGTGTTCTCCTTCTGAGAACCATTCTTTTTGGATCGTAGTATTGTACATTGAAAAGTATATTTTATGATTTGCTATTCTGATTGATCATCTGTAGGAGATGTAAAGGTGAATCAGAAAACAACAGATGATCTTATGGTAAGTAAATATAAATATTTTTATTTGAAAGAGGTTCGTTTTTGATGTTCACCCCAGATTTTTATACTGCTTCCTTTTAGCAACAGAGGATTAAGTGTACCCTTTTTCTGTGCTATAAATGTAAAGCTCATAGTACTGAGTTTTTCTTTAGGGTTAAATAATAATTTTTCCCATGCTATCTGATAATCTCCATCAGCATTAATCTTTATAGTGTCTGTAGGCCCTTCTATAAAAGAATGAATGTTAGTATTCTCCTTGTTTTCTATTTCAACACTTTTTGAAATGCAGAGTCTATTTACATCATACAGATTGGACCACTGTATAGAAAAGTCCTGGTTCAGGGAAGCTTCCTTGTTATAGATAATATTGTTGGGACTACTCGTGGTAAGTGTGGAAGCATTTCCGAGAAAGAACTTCTTGCCATTGGCCAATTGTATCTGAAGATCATACTGCCCGTTTTCAGGCTGTACATGTTCAATTCGGTAATAGTGTTTTTTGGTATAATATAAGTTTTGCATGATTTGGTAATCTGTTGCCTTTTGATTCACCCAAATGTTGATAGACTTGTTGCCTATCTCTTTGTTTTTTTTATCATATAAAATTACAGTAACGATATTATCATTTTTATTTGTTAAGCTTTGATAAATTTCAATTTCCGCCTTTACCTCAGAAATAGCTGTGATTTTTGACGCAGGTGCCGGACCGGAACAAGAGTACAATAGAAAATAGCTGCAGAATAGCAATACTGAAGACTTTATCATATTCATCGTTTATTTAATTTTTATTTACCTTCACTATTATATTTTTCAATTCAAAAGGGATTCTCCTGATGGACTGTTCATTTTCTATCATAAGCTCCACATTGGTTTGATCTTTCTCAGAAGAAGACATGTCACGCTTTAGTTTAACCAATTTATAAATAATGTCTGTTTTTTTATCATGTAAGGTTAAGGTATTGTATCCGGGGTCCATATCGTCGTTGATGAAATATATGAGTTTTTGCTTATTGTTATACCTGTACGCATACATAATATCAAAGCTTTCGAAATCTATTTTTGCATAATCTTTATCATCATCCAATCTATATTGGAAATCAGGAAAAACCTTGTTGATGGCTGTGGAATCCAGGATGCTAAAATAAAGGGATGGACTTTTTTCTGTTATTTTTTTATCAATCAGATTCGTATTTCGGACTATATTTTTAAGAGGACCTAAATTAAAGTATGAGTTGTTTGCTTCTGATGGCGTAAAATAATTAAGGATTCCGGATATGTCTATTGCTTTGAACTTTTTATCAGGAATGTAATAATGTTTTATTTTATTTGTTCCATTGTTGTAATTATAATTTAAAGGATATTCTTTACTTTCTTTCAGTATGTTCTTTTTATGGTCTGTAACCATCATAGTATCCAGATCTATGAGGTCAAATTTACCGGTTGGTTTATCTATTTCTATACCGATCTCAATAAAATTTTCATGTTGGGAAGCGTGGGATAATGTTATTTTATCCTGTGACAAACACGGAATATAAAAAAGAATGAACAAAATAAAGAGATGATTTTTCATTACTAACTGGATTGGTTTTCTGTAGTAAGGTACAAAAATTCCTGTCTGTTATTTTTTTTAACCCGATTCAAATCTGCTTAAGGGTCATTAATATCTTGTTATAGGTACTGCCAAAAAATAAACACCACATTAATGCAGTGTTTATTTTTTTTTGGATTTAATTTTTATTCTTTGATTTTATATTGATAATAATGACGGCGTATGAATTTCCTGAGGTATCCTTTATTTCGCATTTGAAATAAATAAGATCTTTTAAAAACTTTTGATGGAAAACTTCGATCATAAATCCTTTTCCTGTTGGCATAGCCTTAGAAGCGTAGCCTTCCAAACTGTCTATCTCGTAGGAGTCTTTATTTTCCAGGAAATTGAATATCTCTTTTAATACGCAGTTCGCAACAAATACAAAGGGTACAATAGGATAATTTTCAAAATGGCCCTTACATTGATTGGGAGTAAAAGGCATTATTGAGATCGTGAACTGATGGTTGTCTTCTGTGCGGATGATCTGGCATTCCGGAAGCTTCTCATCATGATATTCTACAGGAGTGTTATTGAAATAATCTTTATAAAAAAGTTTGAATGTATCCTCTGCTATGATATAATAGTCCAATTCGAAAGAGTATACGATTTCTCCTGAATGGGTGTCTTTTACATTTAAGTGAGATTTACCTTTTCTATTGGATTCAAGGAAGCTCTCACAGACAACTGATACCGTATCAAGGGCGGTCTTATAAGATAATTTTCTGATTCTCAGTTTTTCGCCCAAAAAATAGATTTTTTCTTTTGAAGTGTTATTTAAAAGTTGGTATAGACTGCAGCTTCCCAAAGATGCCAGTATTTTTAATAAATTGGAAAAATTTTCATTTTTGAAATTGCAGTCTGTTATTTCTGTTTCTATTCTATGGTTATTAACAATGATGTTTTCAGGAATAGAAATGTAAGGAGCTGTCTCCCCTATGTAGGGGATAATGTTTTCTTGAATGTCGGTTGTTTTCATGGGAATAAAAGTGTTGGGTTATTAAATTTATTTTCATTTGTTTATAGAATCTTTTTGTGTTTGATAAGGGGATGTGAACGAAGTTATTATCATTCAGTTTTACAATTTTGATAAGAAATCCGTAAGTACGAAAAACTGATATTAGGTTTTTGAACTTTTTTGCAGTATAAATTTTATTTTATTATTATATTTCTTTATTTGGTGATTTTTTTGTTATTGCAATTTACAAAAAACAACAATAAATAATTATGAATAAAAATATTTTATATGTGTAATGGTATTGAAGGGATCTTATTTTTAATAGAATCCATGAAGCGATTGTGGATAAGTTATCCACAATGTTTAAAACATATCCGTCAATAAAGGATCTCACTGCCTGGATTTTAGAACATTTTTTGTAGGCTGGATTTTAGGTGATGAAAAAGTTATCCACATTTTATTCACAGCAATTGATGTGTTTAGAAAAATACGATTTTAATCTTGCGGAAAAGCTTAGTGTAAGATAAATATATTTTGCCGGTATCGTAGTTGGAGCTGAAACCTCATAGGTTTGTTGTGATGGTTTGGAGGCTGTAGAGAAATTATTTTTGATCTTTATAAATATTCCAGAAATTAAAATCTGTCATTGGGGCGTCCGTTATTCCTATATTTCTTCCCATTGTTACAATCTGCCCACGGTGAAAAGTTCCATGGATAATAATATGTTGAATATATTCATATTTTGTAAAATCACATTGGAACCATTGGGATTCAACTTTTATATTTTTTTCCAGATCCTCTTCAGATAAGTTTTCTACATAATCCACAAGCTTTTGTGAGTTGTTTCTTAAGGCGTTAAAAACCTCTTCTTTACTATCTGTAGCTGCCGTCTGTGTAAAATCAAAGTCATTGCTTTCAGAAATATAACTCCACCAGTATTCCTGGGTCTGCCAGATATGGTGTAATGTTTTCAGGATGGTCGGAAAACTTGAAATGGTTTCCTGGTTAAGCTGTTCATCGGATTTTGTGGATAACCAGTCAAGATATTTGTTGAATACCCAGGTGTTGTACTGAACGCTTTTGGTGACTAATGTTTTTAAGCTCATAATAGTTTATATTTTGATTGGTTTATATTCAATTTTATGGGCCAAAGTGCCTATCAAAGTACATCCATGATTTTCAATCATATATACAATTAAAATACTCCCAAATTAATAAAAAAGATAATATGAAAAATACTATCTGTTAAAAAAGGAAAAGGCTTTTATAGTTTTGAATATCGCTGTGAATTTGGATTTCTGCTCTTATTCTTTTAGCTGTTATTTTCAACGAAAAAAAACTACAGTCTATTATTCACAGAGAAGTATTTAGAAACAATTTGTTTTCTATATCCTGAGTATTATATTTTCCATACATTTCCTTTATTTCGTTAAACCATTTTGATTTTTTAAATTTTTCAGGACTAATTGCAGACCGTACAGAATTAGAATAGTAAACCTGTTTATCTAGTAAAAGTTTAAAACGAATCCGAGTTTGAAACTCTCCGGAATATCTCCGAGAAGACAGCCTTATTATTTGTTGAGGAAAAAATAACATTGTTTTATCATAGCTATTACCACAGGTAGAATATCCCCAAAATTCGATGGGTTGCCATTGTTTATCTTTGGTTAAAGCTTCCTGGATAAGGTATAAACTATTGTCTTGAGGAATTAGTTGTATGTTTTTATTTTGGTTGTTTTTTATATAAATAGAATGAATGGAATCATTGTCTGTTTTAATAATGAGCTGAATCAATTTTTTTTCATTTTTAGGAAATAATTTTTTAATCTTTTGATCAGCAACAAAATGAGAGTCAATACTGTTTTGATTGGTAAACATCTCAGTAGATAAATTTTGTGCATTGAAATCTCGATTCACAAGCAAAAGAATAATAATAAAAATCTTCAATATGATTGGGTTGTTTTTCATAAATAGATCAGTTACAAGATGATAATCTAAGTTAATTAATCGATCATTAATAAATTATTTTTTAACCTCTTTTACTCTATAGATTTCCAAGTAGAAGTTATTAACCGATAGGCTAATATATCATTAATTTCAAAAGCTTTTTTAGGGTATACAAAACCACTTTTAATTTTAAAATAAGGCTGTGGGTAGTAAATTTCTTGGCATTTTTTATCACAATTTCCAAGGTTAATTTTCATAGAATCATCTTGATTAAAAGTTCCACCATATTGAAGTAAGCAATCCATTTCTTTTTCAACAGATTGATAGTCTTCCTTATCAGGATTATAAATCTTTGCTGTAGAAAAAGTAATCACAACGAAACAGCAAAGAATAATGATATAAGATATTCCTTCGCTGTCAAAAACAGGATAATTAAAGAAAACGGCAGCCAGAATTATACAGCTAATAATAATTATTTTTTTCATGAGTGAGGAGTATAAATAAGCTGTACCACTCCAGATTTGAAAACATTGGTTTTTATTAATTTTAAGTTGAGTCGCTCTTTTAAATCCTTAAACAGAGGCTTTCCACTACCTAAAGCAATTGGATGGACAGAAATTCTGTAAACATCAATCAGGTTGTCCTGAATAAAAGTTGTAATGAGACTTGCCCCTCCATATAACCAGATATTTTTTCCACCTTGTTTTTTAATTTCTGAAACCTTTTCTTTAATGTCAGCATTGATAAAGGTTGCATTTTTATCTTCTCTGTGTTGGCTTGAAAACACAAATTTATTTTTTGAGTGAACAGCTTCCCAAAGTTTTTGCTCTTCCGGAGTAGCATTTTCTTCCGGGTGATAATTTCCCCAGGCATCATAGCTTATCCTTCCATAAAAAATAGTGTCAATACTTGAGAGAAAACCGTCAAAATCCATGTCATCATCCATAATACACCAGTCGGTTTCTCCGTTGGGTCCTTCAATAAACCCATCTAAAGTGATGGCTAAATCTAATACTACTTGTTTCATTTTAAAATGGGGATTTTATTTTTTTACTTTTTAACTGAAATACATTTCCTTCAGGATCTGTTCCGTCACATAACCAAAAATCATAGTTTTCAAATGTTTTGATTTTTCTCATCTGAACATTTTTTGAAAGAAGTTCATTCCTGACAGATTCTATATCAAGATCAACTGTAAAAACTATTTTGGTATTGTTGTCATATAGATATCCTTCATCTATTTTTTCAAGATACTGATCTCCGATTTTATGAAATGCCAGGTTACACCTCCTGCATCCAGGAGTACCCAAACAGGATCTTCTTCAATGACTTTCACATTAAAGTTTTCAACATTAAAGTTTTTCATCACTTCAATGTTTTTTACATAAAATAGGATGGTATCCAGCTTTGTGTTCATTGTTAAGATCGTATTCTAGTATGTTTTTTAACGAGGAATGTTATTAATTCAGAGATCTAAATTAATAAAAAAAAATTCACAAAATGAGGTAATGAAGATAAATTGGGACAGGTAGTCATCAATCTTTCACAGTTAAGTTAAGGGTAAAATATCAATTCACCTTCTCCGTATAACCAGAATTTTCCAATTCTTTCATTGTATGCAAAAGGTCTTTTTTCATAAGGAAATACTTCCTGTTGAGAAGGTAAGGGTAGACATTAATGGCTCTCATCAGAAGCTGCAGATTGGTATCAATATAATGGTCATTGTTGAAGTACATTAAATTGTTGTCAATATAGTAGTGCAGATCTTTTATTTCCTGTTCTTCCAGATAAAATGAGATAGCAGTATTTTCTAAATAAGGCCTGATTTCATTTTTTAATGTATCCTCCAATGGTTTTAGATTCAGGAAATTTCGTTTGATCTGCTCAGGCATTGTTTTCGTGCTCATAAAGGCTGCTGCCTGAGCAATATCTGTATAAACCTTTAATTTTTCCTCATAGCTGTTGTCATATGCTGAAAGAAGCTGATAAGCATTTATAAATTCAGCTTTTTTACCGGAATCATTTGAGGAGGAAAAGAAATAGTGATAAATGTCGGAATCATTCTGCTGAATTTGTTTTTGTATTTCAGAAATAGAATGGTCAATTTCAGGAATCAGTTTTTTAGCTTCCTGAGCAGTATACTTCTTTCCGTCGTAATCAAATGTTTTTAAAACCAATTCTTTATTGACAATAGCTTCAATTGTTTTTTTATCACTTTCAAGAGCGATCAGGGTATAGACTAATTCTACTTTTTCTTTGCTGAAAAGATCATCAAAAAGAAGATCTTTTGTGGTAGTGTTTTCCTGAATGGTAAAATCAGGGTTTTTGTTATCGTAATAACTGTTGAAAATTTTGTCGAAAGAATCCCTGTTGTATTGTTCCTCAAATTCTGTTTTAAAAACGTTCAGTTCCAGTTCAGTTCTTTCTTTTTGGTATTTAACCCTTGAAAAGAGCTTTGCAGTAAGTTTTTCTTCAGTTTTTTCAAAATCCTGGAATAAGTTTTTGGCGTGTCCATTGTCGGTATCCTTTATAATATTAAGATTTCGAAGTCTTGCGATACGCTCTTCATGAGAAGGGTGCGATGCCCATTGGTTCTCAATCATCAATTTAGACTTGTTAAAAAGGCCAGATTCTGAAAGTTTTACATTAGGAAGATCATGTTTCATTTCCAGTTCATTTTGTGTGGCCAGGAAATTCATCACAAAAGACTGTTCTTTGTAAATATTTTTGCTCGCCTGATTTTTGGAAACCTTAGCATCGTAAAAACTAATCACGTTGTTATAAGAGTTGCTTGCCAGTTCTATCCTGAGAAGAGATTCTTCCAATGAAACGGAACCTGCAATATGGGCAGCCACTTCATCGGCATGAAACTCCATTTCTCGGGAAAGTGCCATATGACGGATATTGACAAAAGAATACATTTTAGAAAGAACCCATTGGATTTTATTGGTTATAAAAAGGGAAATCGCTGCAAAAATGGAAAAATAACCACTCATACTTGCCCAGCTTTCTATAGAGTTCCGGTAGGATTGATCATCATTAACAAGATTAAAAATAATCTGGTTCACGTTATACACATAGCTTCCCACCTTCATAGAACGCTGCGAAAAATGTCCGAACTCATGGGCAAGAACAGCTTTTAATTCCTGTTTAGTAGAGGTGTTGATTAATCCAACGCCTATGGTCAGATTTTTTTTAATAGGAAGAAACATACTCCAAAAACTTGAATCATAAAAAACACTGGCATTTACATCATAGGATAGATATACTTTTTTAGGGAAATCCGTTTCAGCTTCTTTTACAATTTCATCAATCATTTTAAAAAGCTCAGGTTCCTGTGTTCTTGTAATTTCTGTAAGATAACTTCTGTCGTTGATATGTTTCTTGAATAAAAATTTGATGATAAAAAAGAAAACACAAACGCCTGTTCCTGCAGCTCCTACTCCCAACATGAGGGTTAAGAACATGGGTTTGGTGATGATAAGTAAGATCCCTCCACCAATACAGGCTACAGCCAAAATAATGGTAAAAAGAAACATAAGGATATATACAAGAACGAAAATGCTAATCGCAAGAATAGCGGATTTACTCTTCTTTTTGAAGTCTTCAGAAACCTGAATGTACATGGCAATAATTTTTTACAATAATACATTCATAAAGTTAACAAAACAAAAAACCACTTCAAAAAATTAGAGTGGTTTCTGAGCTTTCCTATCATTTCCTATTCTCCAGGTAAGAAAACTAGCTGTTGATACTGTTTACGTCCTTTTCCGCTGCCCAGCTGTCAAATGCCGTGGCTGCGCTTCCTATTTCTATAATCCGGTCTTTATGAATCATAACTCCCAACCCATGTTCGCTGTCCCAGGAACACGAAAAACCTAAACCGATGTATGGGTAGTGATCTCTAACTACTGAAGTAATATAAAAATAAGTGGGTGATAAAAGATGAGCAAAACCTTGTATATCTTTTAAATCAGGCATGAAATCAGTTTTATCTTCTTCAGAATAGTTGTAATTTTTTTGTAAATCGGGGTACTGTTTTAAAAGATCAGTCAATATTTTTTCTAAGATGGTTTCCTGGTTTTCTTGTAAATATTCTAATCCGTTTTGCTGTTCCTGGGTCGGCTCGTCCATATATTCATCTTCCTCATCCAGGAGTTCATAATAAAATTCAGGATCTTCCTGATCGAAGAAAGTCTGCCAGTACTTCAGTTCGATACTAAGATCGAGATAGTCATCATCACTTTCTGCATGATCAGGCAAGTCTCTTGGCTCATCAAGATGTTTATTGAAAAATTCATAGCAAAAAGGGGCTCTTGAAAAAATATAATCCTGATTTTCAGCATAACATAAATTGAAATACTCCAGGGCTTTTTCTTCATTGCCACATTCCAGGCAGCATTCTCCGGTATAATAATTCCGGATATAAGAAGCATCTTTCTGAGCAGCGGAATGGCGGTCTGAAATCTCCAGCCACCTCATCATATTTTCAAAATCTTTTTCCCGGATGTATTCGTTGATCATCCGGCTGCTTATAATGTAAGCCTGATAAATATCATATTTTTTATCATCAGCTTCTTCCCATTTTCCCTCTATAAAACTGATGAATTCTTCTCCGGTGATTGTAGAGGTTTTGAGCATCGACTTTTCTAAAAATGTATCGATTTCGTTAATTACCTTTTCAGCATTTGACATTAGTGTTTTATTTTTTTTTAATAAAAATATCTTAGTTTTTTAGGTTAGCTTTCCATTGCTATCTCATCTAGTAGTCCATTTTCGTCGGTATTGATTACCACCAGATAATCTGTAACTTCAAATTCTTCCTGCTGCTTTTGTCTCAGCTCATTTAGGATTTGTTTTCTTCGCTCTTTTTCATTTTTGTCCATACAGTATGTTTTAGTGTTGCTTGTTTCATCGTAGCATTCACACTATTTCAATGTTTTTCTTTTTCAATAACAAACCAGTCGTCTAATACTTCACCATCCAAATCTGTTTCCAGTTCGTAATAACCAATGGGTTCTAAATTGTCAAGATAAATTTCGTTTTCAATATACAACCCTATTCTTGTTCTAATAATAGAGCTGCCGAAACGCCTGTCAATAAGATATTGGTATCCGTCAAAAATTGTTTTAATTTCCTGTTGTTCGAAGCCACATAAAAAATTCTTGTCGGCAGCATTGTTTAAAAATATATAAGTAAGACTCTCAAATGCTGTTTTTTTTAATTCTAATCCCGTAACTCTTTCTTTCAGTAATAATTCAATGTCCTGAGCTTTCATATCATATTGGTTATTACCCAAATCTACGTATAAATGTTAATGTAATCTGCTCAGTGCATCCAGTTTTATAAAATATTCATCCAGCAGGTCATAAATAGCTTTCTGGTCTTTTCCCGAAACTTTTTGATCCCAATCTGTATTGACGATTAAATATCTGCCCATCTTTTGATCTTTAAAAAACCATATCACGGAATTCATTCCCGGATCGCCGCCGGTGTGGCCAAAGTTTCCGGTAGAGCCAAAGCCCATTGTGATGCCCATATTGTATTCGTCGCTGTATTCACTGTTGCTTCTGTCCTTGAAGTTTTCGGCTTTCAGCTGTGGCGTAAAATATTCTTTATAACTTTCTTTGGAAAGAATGCTTCCATTTCCAAAATATCCTTTCATGAGTTCCAGAAGGTATTTGCTCATATCACTGGAAGTGGTAAGCAATCCTCCGTCAGGATAAGTGTTGAGTGAATAATAGGGGTAGGGTGTTTGTTTATTGATAAATGTCTGCGTATACTTTGAAAAATTGACAGCATTAAATTTCCAGCCGGAATGATTCATTTGTAAGGGCCCAAGAATATATTTCGCGGTAAATGTGTCATAGGACATTCCTGTTGCCTTTTCCAGAACCAGTGCTGCCAAGGTGGCTCCAATATTGGAGTAATTAAAGAGCTCACCGGGCTTATTTTCGGTGAATACATCTTTAGCATACCATTTTCCTTTTTCGCTGAGCACATGAGTTAAAAACTCTTCAATGGAAATTTTTGCAGAAGGTGGATTGAAGTGGGTAGGAGAGATATCAATATGTAGATGGTTGGCGAGATCGACAGTATCTTTTAAAACAACAGTATTATTTAAATAGGCGCTATTGTCATTGATAGAAGAGGTGTGGGTGGTCAATTGCCGGATCGTTACCGGGATTTGCGGATGATAGGGATTGGTTACTTTAAATGGAAGATATTGATTAACGGGATCATCCAGTTTTAATTTTCCCAATTCCTGAGCTTTAAGGACTGCAATACCAATTAATGTTTTTGTAACCGAGGCTATATTTTGAACGGTGTTTTCATCATATTTTTGAAAAGGTTTTAAAGTGGCAATACCAAATCCGTTTTGATACAATATATCACGATCATTCACCAGCGCCACTCCAAATCCATTGAAGCTTGTATTCTTACTGATCTTTGCGAGTTTATCCGTTAATTCTTTTTGGGTTCTTTTGAATTCCGGGGACTGTTTTTTCTGTGCCTGGCAGAAAATAATCAGCAAAACAAAAAGAAGATTGTAGTTTAGGTTTTTCATACTGGCTTTTATATAAAAACAATTTCAGTGGTCTAATTATTACATTTTCAGAGTTTTATTTGTATTTTAGAGATAGTGTAGCTGAAAATTATAGCTGATTCAGAGTTAAAATAAAGGCTCTCCATTGAGGTCTGTTGCCAGTACTTCACTCATATAATCAAAAAAGGGGCGCATCGCCAGTAAAGTTAACACAGCTTCCTTTTGAAAATTATCGGATAAAACCTCTTTATCGGTAAATTTTCGCATGACTACGAATTGCTTTTTTCTGATTAAATCGATAGCCGGATGATTTTTATCAAAACCTCTTGGAGCCGTTTTTACGGAATCACCTTTGAGCTCTCCGAAATATTTTACAAAGGTTTCGTCAGAAGTAATCTTTTCGATTTCTGTGGTACTGATTTCAAATTCTTTACGGAGACGAAGTAAGTCTTTGGTTTCAGGTCCCCAGAATCCGCCTCCTACAAAACTGTTGCCGGGTTCCAGCTGAATATAATATCCACCTCTTAACATCGGTTTTGAACGGGAATATCCCACTCCGAAATTGGTTTTGTACGGAGTCTGATCTTTAGAAAAACGAACGTCCCTGTAAATTCTGAAAATATGAATTCCTTTCAGATTATCATATTCCTGAAGTTTAGTATAGATCTGATTAAAAAAATCTTTGTTTTCTTTTACAATCAAATCATATTCAGGCTTGTGTTGGGCAAACCATTCCCGGTTGTTATTTTCTTTTAAATGGCTGAGGAATTCAAATGCTTTTTTCATGATCTTATCTTTCTTTTTTGTTTTTCAAAATTCCTGTAATAGCATCAGAAATTTCAAATAATTTTCCGTTGTGATTGTTTCCTAGCAGAATAATAGTCAGCTTTTTATTGAGATCAGAAACTAATAAGGCTTCATAGTTTCCGTATCTCCCATCGTGTACATGCTCAATTAGTTTTCTGTTTTTAAATTTTGCCTGTCCTAAAGAAGATTGAGTTTCCGGTAGGTTAAATTGCTGCCCCAGCTCAAATAATGAATCTGCGTTGATGACTTTATTGGAATGAAGACAGCCTGACCATTTCAGTAAATCCAGAGTTGTTAAGTAAGTTCCTCCTGTTAGGGGCAGATCCGCTTTGTCTGCCACTGAATCATTATTAAATCCTTTGGCGATGTTGTTTTCATTTTCAAAAGGAGTCATTACAGAAGATGTCATTTTACAAGGCTTAAAAATGAACTTTTCTGCATACAGGTTAAAAGGCATTCCCGTAATCCGCTCCAAAATAAACTGCCTTAGAAAAACATTATTCATGTTGTAATCGTATTGAGTTCCTGGAACAAAATCTAGTTTGTCAATTAATTTTAAATCATCAAAAATGTCCTTATTATTTTTAATTTTTTTCCAATTTACATTGGGTAGTCCACTTGTATACTGTAACAAATCTTTTATGGTGACTTCACTGGCCCATTTGGGTAATTCCGGAATATATTGGGAAACATGATCTTCTATTTTTAATTTCCCCTGTTCCTGCAATTGAAGTAATGCGACACCACTAAATTCTTTGGTAATAGAACCAATATTAAACCTGTAGTCAGTTGTTAATTTCTTTGTTTTTGTAGCATCAGTGAAGCCGAAAGAAGCATGGTAAATAATTCTATTATTTTCTGACACTAAAACATTTCCGTTAAAGTCACCCATCTGATTTGACCGTTTCATCAGAGAATCAATTTGGTTGATCCTGTTTGTTTGTGCCCATGTATTATTCGTTAGAAGTAACAGAATAATGGAAAGCAAGAGGAGTTGTTTACAAGATTGCATGTTTAATTTTTTGTTAGTGGTTTTGAGAATTTTTTGTTTTGCTCAAAGTCGAGAGTGGGGGACATTCTTTACACAAGATTGGCGATTAAATTAAGAGGAGATAAGAAATCGACGTTTAAAATGCTTGTGACTTAAAAGTTTTTTTTATTCGGTAGTTTCCCAATCTTTATATTCAAACCATTGTTCATTATTACGTTTTACTTTTTTGATAATTCTTTTTGGAGGCTTGCTCCACCTTTTGGTTTTCGGATCATATATTCTATGTTCCTCATTGTCATAATATATAACTCCTTTTTTATCACAAGTTTCAGTGAGCTTCACTTTGATTAAAAAGTCTTTTTCGTTGCGTTCTGTAATTATTCCCGTCGCCATACAAGTATCATTATCATATCTATCTTCCTGTTCTTTACTTACAAATCCTTTTTGATAGTTGAAGTTGAGTTTATCCCCAATTTTGTATTTGGAAAATTCTTCTATTTTTCCTTTCCTTGCTTTCTTCTCAGAGCTTTCCCAGTAATCCTGATAATATTTTACTTGTTCTTCAAGCTTAATTTCTTTGCTGTTTAAATATCTGTGATAGCTTACTAAAATAATTCCCGACATATCATCAGGATGATAAATTTTTAAATCATTAAAATATTTTGAAAGTCTTGAGCCTCCCCAAAGTTGCCAATTATTTCTCATCCACATTCCAAATCCCAGATGAACTTTTCCTGTAAATTCTTCTTCTTTTAAAGCTCTCACTTGCGTCTTTGTGTCTTCATTCCAAAATATATTTATCTGAGCAAAGCAATCTTGCAAATCTTTTGGGATATACACACTATTAATACTATCTGTTGTATATTTTACCTTGTTGTTATCATCCGTCTTTTTTTGAAGTACAATATATTTGGTAAGTATTTCTTTTTCTGTGATTTTACCATTTATCAAATATTGCTTAAAAGCATATAATAAGATTTCTGACTGATGATCAAAAATTCTTTTTTTATTTAAATATTTAGTGATTCTGGGATTACCATTTTCACTTGTCCAATTAAAAATTGTTCGGTAGTCTTGATATGGATTTGTCTTTGCGAATGGATAAACAGAATAAATTAAACTATCATTATGAATATTTTTAATTTGTTTTTTAACCCTATCAGGGCAATCTTTACCCAAAAATATTACAGCTTGTTGTAAATTTTCCGGAAGTTTATTTTGTGCAAATAAATTTAATGATGTCAAAAATAACAGAATGCTTATTAAGAGTATCTTTTTCATGGTAGTGTACATGATTCAAATCTACGAATTACAGTAATATCATACCTAGAGCTTTGTTGATGTTTTTATTTTAGAAGCATAAAATAGAATCCTGCTTTAAAAGACAGAACGGGTGTATGATGTTATTAATGATTCTAAGATGTAATTTTTTTGAGATAAACTCTTTTGTTTTTCCATTTAGTACCAAAAAATAAAAACTTCTTCTGGTTAGTGTATATTTTTGATTTTTTTTTCAATTGCCCGTCTTTAGTTCCGTAAGCAAAGAGTTTATTTCCCTGAATTTTATATTTTAAGTGGTGGTTGATCCCATTTTCATTTTTTAAATCATAATTATGATAGTTGCCGGATAATATGTCAGATATGGTTAATGAATCATTTAAGGATTCTATTTCTCCTTTATTCTTACTGAATTTTAAATACAGATTATGACCGCTCAGTTTATAAAGGCCAGAAAGTTCTGTATGCTGAAGATCTCCAGAAAATACATAATTAAATTCATTGCTATTCTTTAATTCGATTTTAGTGACGAAGAAATCAAATTCAGCTTTATTAGATTTATAAATTCCTTGCAATTTTTTTTGTGAGCTGCAAGATGAAAGGAGTAATAAAGCTAAGATCAGAATGAAGATTTTCATGGCATTTGCAAAGAGGTTTATGTCAATTTTTATTTTCAAAACGAGTATTCGCAGAAATAGAGTTTTAAAAAAATATGCTTATTATCTTACAATTCTAACCTGTTGCAAAACCCCTTTTTCATTTTTATAACTAAAAAAGTAAATTCCACTTCCGACTTTTGATAAATCTATTATTTTATTATAATAGGCAAAACCTTTACTGATTGGCTTCCCATCTTTTGAGAGAATGGTATATTCAAACTGATTGCTGTTATTTTTATTACTGATCCGAAAACCGTCTCTGGCTGCGTTGGTATAGACCCTTGTTTCAGTTTCATGATCTTCATTGGCTGTATTTGCAGAAAGTATACTCTCACTAATATCTGCCACTTGTATGCTTTTAATAGCTGAGCTGGTGAGAGAAGTTGTACTTCCACCGATGATGTACAGTTTATTGTTATATACTTCCGCTGCAGCATGTCTTCTGGGAATCATATTGGATGATAACTGATGCAATTTATTGGTTGTAGTATCAAAATAGGCCAGAAAAGTTTGATTATTAAAACCACCTACAATAAAAATCTTATTACCGGATACCGCTAATGCGTGTCCCGATATACCAGAAGGCATCGTATATTGCTTGATCCAAAGATTAGTGTTGAGGTCGTAAACATTGATCAGACGGGATGGGGTACCGTTAAAACCACCAATGACATAAAGCTTATCATTAACAATTTTGCCCTTTGTTTCTCTGGCTGTGGGCATATCCGGTAATGGATTCCAGGTATTTGAAGCGATATCGTACACCTGAAATTTTTTAGAAAATACGGTGTTTTTGGCTCCATTTAATCCGCTGCCACCAAACACATATATTTTACCATTATAGATGGCAGAACCTGCATTTCCTGTATAGGAATGATTAACAGCTCCCTTCGTTATTGTATTGGTGGCAAGGTCTACAATTTCAAGATGACTATTTCCCCAACCGTTAAAAATATATATTTTATTATTATAAGTTTCCGAATTAGCAAATTTTTTGGTAAGTAAAGCAGAATTGAGAACACTCCAGCTGTTATCAGTAATATTATATTTCTCAATATAATTGGCGATACCTCCTTTTTCCTGATATCCATTGCTCACATATATATTGTCATTTACAATTACACTGGTTATGGCACCCCTGCCTGCAGACATATTAGCGAGATTTTTAAAATGAAGTGTTTGTGCATAGGCTGACAATGAGCCCAAAAATAAAAGGAATAATAATTTTGTTTTCAATGGTGTTAAGATTTAGTGTTTGTTTTTATTTCTATTAAGAATTCGATATTTTTTTAGTACTGAGTGTCAATATAAAATTAAGCTTCAAGGATTAGGGTGAAGTCAATTCCGAGAACTTAAAAAGCACCCTTGATTGTTATTAAGTAATAAAGTCATATCCAATTTCTTTTACTCCTTTAAAATCCTGTTTTGATTCCCTTTGGATTAGAATACCTTCTTCATTGAGTTCTTCCAGAATATATTTTAGTTTTAAAATCAGTGCTTTATTTTCAAGTAGGAAGTGATGCTCAGAAACAGGAAAACCACATTTTTTTAAAATAGAAGTAGGAGTTACTACAAATTTCTTTTTTGACATTTGTAATTTTAGAAATTCAAGTATTTTGATTTTGTCTAATTCTTCTAACTGTATCATTTTATTTACAATTAAATTTGTTGCTCAATCGAAAGGATATTAGCAAGAAGTACTTTTTAAAATTTCGTTTCAAAATCTTCGCAATGCTTTTAATTCAGGTTCTGTTAAGTTCCTTTCATTAATCTCCTGCCAAAGTGATTGTGCTTTGTTGAGTTCTGTTATCCCTGTTTTTTTAACTGCAGCTCCCCACATTAATATGGCAAAGTCTTTTTTGTTATACAGGATTCCATCAAAACTTATAAAGGCACCCCCCGCTGCGCAAAGTCTCCTGACTTTTGAGCCCGGATGCACAAACCAATAAGTTGTTCTTATATGAACCGATATAAACCTTGTTGTCATCAGGATTAATAGCAACTTCAAAAGGCTCATCCTCAATTCTTGTCAGATTATTAAATCCTAGCTCTGTTAGTAGCGTTTCGTTGTCTATCTGTGTCGGTTTATTAATTATTATAGCTGATGCTTTCCAAACCATATCTTATTTTTTTGTCAGTTTGTATATTCTGCAAAATGGCAGATAATATCCAAATTTACACATTGCCTAATATAAAACAGATCCAATTGTGTTAATATTTTTAGATTGTTTTCATCAATGACGTAGAATTAAATGTAAAACAACGATCATACTAGACTTTGAGCAGCTTAACGCTCTTTATTTCTTTCTTCGACTTTCAAGAATAAGGTGTGCAACATCCAGCATTTTAGTCAGATGAATGTATGAATTGACGATATTACTTTCAGGTATATTGCGGTAAGCTCCCCGCTGCCCCCTCGCTATCGCACGAATCCTTTCGTGTGGTTCAAGTATTATAAATTAAACATTCTAATAATATAATCTAAGGCCAAAACCACACGATACAATCGTGCGGTCGCGAGGGTATTTACTTTATAAAAAACCGTCATGTTTTTACAGAACGGTTTTTAATACTTGTGTCTGGTAATAGACAGATTGTAATGTTAATAATTGATCTCGGTTATTCATATTTTTTTCGTCAAGAATATATCTGAGACTGTATTCACCTTTTTTAGATCGTTGTTATTCAGTCTTCTTTACTTAGATGCAGTTGAAGGAAACCGTCTTTAAGGTTATATTCTTTATGTTTAAATTTTGAGTTCAGTTCACTGCTGTTTCCTAATACACCGCCAACTCCTGTGATTAATGGATGAATATTAAAATAAATGTCCGTTACCAAATCTTTGTCTATAAAGGCATTAAAAGCACCTGTTCCACCGCCAACTGCCATTTCCTGCAACCCTTTTTCTGACATATATTCAATAGCTTCTTCGGGGCTTTCAACAGTTTTGTAGCCTTTTGATGCGTAGGGTTTTTCAGAGAGTATTACGATTTCTATTCCGCTAAAATGTTCTTTGACTTCCTGTGGGAAGGTTAAAAAACTTTCAAAGGTTTTCAAGCCTATGACAAGGTTCCCAACTTTTTTTGCGAATTCTAAATAAAACTCCATTGCTTCTGGTGGCAACTGATGATGTGGATGATCGGATAATAATACTTTACCATTAGCCGAAATATTGGCAATTACTGTTACTTTCATTTTTTTTACAGTGTAAAATTATGTGAAAGAAACTTTACCTTTACTATCCATTACCTTTTGGAAAGTAACTATACTATGAGTGCCAAAAAAAATGACATCAATAAAGAAAAAATATTAGCCCTTAAAGATGCGATTGAATTATTGGGGGGCAAATGGAAATTCTGTATTCTGCATAATTTGTATTATTACGAAACAATGCGGTTTAAAGATTTGCAGGAAACGGCTTTGGGAATAAGTCCAAAAGTTCTATCCAAAGAGCTGCAGGAACTGGAAGATAATTTACTGATTACCCGAACGGTTAATAACACCAAACCTGTTACAGTTTCGTATGCACTTACCACACATGCCAAAGAAACTGAAGATGTTGTCAATGCCCTAATTAATTTTGGCTTGAAGCATAGAAAGAAGATAAAGGAGAAGTGATTGTATATAAAAACAGTTTAAACTTTTTTATGAAACCACAAAAGGCACAAAAGATTGAAACACTTAAGGGAGCTTAAGAGGATATCCTGGTACAGAATAAGTCCACATAAGTTTTGAAAAATCTTTGATTTTTTTTTCTTCAATGTATTTTATGCTGTATTATTTTAAACTTTCTAAAGTGCACTAAAGTGTTTTGAAAATAAAAACTTTTGTGACTTTTGTGGTTAGTTTAAACAGACTTATAATTAAGAAGTTGAGTTTACATCAAATCATCTTTTTTAATTTTTAAGGCTTTATTTTTTCCTTCCTTTCAATAATAAGGTACGCTGCATCCAGCATTTTGATGAGATGAATGTACGGGGTTATGATATTCCTCTCAGGGCTACGGTTACACCGCTATACCGCTATCCGAAGTCTCCTGACTTTGGATGATTTATTTTTTTGTGCAAAGTCGAGAGACTTTGCTGAGCATAGATCTATTCATTCTCATTAAAGTCATCCTGTCTGCAAATTAAAGCTCTAATTCCATAAATATTCTTTTCTGAAATTCCATATAGATTAATACGCCATCCATTGAAAATCCATGCATTATATTTTATTTTGCCTGATGGAGTGGTAACCTTAACTTGTTCTCCTATCTTATTTAACTGTTCCTGAATTTCTGAATATTTCTCTCTGAATTTTTTATCACTTTCAAGATAGTTCTCGTTTCTGATGGGATAGAAGTCTTTACCAACAGAATAAACAAAAATTGTCTTATCCCAATCCAAGAAGATTGCTTTTAGCATTTCATCTTTTTTAACAAATAAATAATCAATGTTTTGGGTGATATATTCATTTTCAGATTTTAAATAATTAATTGTTTCTACTTCAATCTTATTAAACTTTTTTGGAAAATAGGAATTATGATTAATATTGTTTCTTCTTTTTTGGAGGTCAGTCCCCTTTGTTCTCTTTTCAAAATTAATTATTTCTTTTTTCGAAATAGCATTCTTATCAGATAAGAAGGAGAGTAACTGTACAATATTGTCAGACTTAGTATATTGTATTGTGTCATGAGTGTAATTAACTTTAGTAATGTCAATATTGTTATCATTTACTTCAAAAAAACCGAATGAGTTATATCCATTTTGGAATTTTAAAAATTTGTATTTGTTTTGTTTATTTCTGAATTGATTATGCCAAGAAAAAAATCTGTATTTTTCATTAAATTCTTTAACAATTTCCACCTTATTCTGTCTAACTTTGGAAATAGCCGTTTTATCTTTTAGCTGGGTAATCTGATATAATTTATTATTAGTAACAAAGGAAGTTATGAAAGCATAATTTATTTTATCAATAGAATTTCTAACGTAAGGATCAAATTCTATTGTATCTCTATATATAGGCTTAATTCCCTTGACGTTATCATAGGAAGTAAATATTCCATTTTTTTTATTGTTAATTACATTGTAGTGCTGATTAGAGCTGCATTTATTTAGTTCTTTAGGATTTCGAATTTCCCAGATTGAAGAAACGTTTGTTAAGTAAAATTTTCCGAAAAGGAAATTAATGTCCTGACCATTGAGGCTTGTGAAATATTCTGATTTGTCTTTTTTATTAATAAACCAGGTTGCTTGTCCCCATTCTCCAAAATTTTTATACATAACTTTGTAGTTGTTATCAGTATAAACTAAGTCATTTCCTTTAGTTGTTTCTATAAATTTGTTTGCATTTACATCAAGAATATACCTTTCATTATTATTTTGTTGGATATAGAGCTGGTTATCAGATACGAAAAAATCTAAATAATAACTACGGGAAAGATCTTCAGGTAGTATCACAGTCCCCAGTATTTCTCCCGAAATATTATATTTTACCAAATATTTTTGGGAATGTCCCATATAATATAATTGATCTTCCTGAAATATAGAATAATATTCATTCTTAAATTTTAATGAACTTATCATCTGGATTCGGGAAGCAGGTCTGAAAATATCACGAGTGTTGATTTGAATGAAACGCTCGTTAATATTGAAAGTTTGGCTGCTGACGTTAAAAAAAAATAATACGGTAATGTAAGTTAATAGATAATTTAAAAATTTCATGATATTCAAATATTAAGAAATACTTTTAGTTGAATTTTAAATTTGTAGATTTCTGAGCTATATATATTATTTGTGCAAACTCGGGAGACTTTGTGGAGTTGGGTAGTGTTTTTAAGTGATAAAAGTATTGATCACCTTTTTTACCATCCAATTTCCATCTTTTTGTTTTTCCAGAAGATAGCCAAAACCAATTCCAAAAGAAGAGTCAAAATATCTCGATTCTATATAAGCATATCCGTCTTTGAAGTACACAGGATTGGAAAATTCATAGAACTTTACACGATTATTAATATCTTCCTTAGTGGCGAGTTTTATATTGGGGTTTATTTTACGATCAATTTTCAGAGAATCAAAAATATATTGGTTTTGTTGTAATAGATGCAAAGAGTCAGATTTTCTTTCTTCTAATCTATTGTTCTTCAAATCAAGCAAATGAACAACACTTTTATTAAAAAATGGTGGTGATCCCGGTTCTTCTCCCAAGATTTCTTTTTTACTAGGACTATAGACTTTTAATTGTAAAAGTTCAGGATTAACTAAATAGATGTTCTCTTTTGAAGTACTACGATTGGATTCGTATTTCAAAACAGTATTCACTATTTTGTTCAGGTCTGTTTTCTCTTCTGTATTACTTTTAGAACAGCTTACTATAAAAAGTAATGAAATCCATATTAAATATATTCTCTTCATGTGTTTTAGTGAGCTATGGAAACAAAGATAGATAAAAGTTAGGATAAATTATTGGACGTATTTGTATGTTTAGTAAGGCCCAAATTTACATATTGTACCAATATAAAGTATATACTATAATGATAATGTTGATTTGAGCCCGGAATTTCCACTTTTATTTCTTCCTTCTCCTTTCAAGAAGAAGGTACGCTGCATCCAGTATTTTGATGAGATGAATGTACGGGTTTATCATATTCCTTTCCGGAAGATTGTTATAGATGCCCATTGAGAAATAAACCATACCGGAAATAAAATAATCAAATTACTTGATGCTGTATTCTTTGAATGCTTTTTTAAAGAGCAGCAGAGGATTTTGGTATTCTTTCTCAGAAAGCAAGCCAAGAACCAACGGAGATACATGTTCCAACTGAGTATTGACTTTGGATTTGTGTTTAATTGCATAAAGCCAGGAGACTTTGTGCAGTAGGGGTAGAAGAACAAAAGTAGATAGTATTCTCAAGTGTCAATTATTTACCTGCCAGTTGTTTTATGCCTCCAAACTGCAATTACATTTGTATCTGCATGGTGTTCATCAGGGTTATTTTCCAGAAGTCGTTTTTTGATGTCATATGCTTTTTCAAATTCGTCAATAAGTCCTTTGTTGTTTAGGTCTGTTGGTAAAAATGTTTCTAAGAAGCCACCACAATTAGTCAAAGCACTAATGTTGAAATCTTGATCAAGCAGTTCATACCCTATAAATTCAAACCCGTCCATATTAATTTGGCTGCATTCCTGATCTGGTGCTACAACAACTGCCAGAAGATTGAACTTTTCTTTCGAACTTAATCTTTTAAATACAAAATCAAGGGTTGTAAAAAAGCCTGTTTGGTATTGTTCAATAACGTGAATATAATCCCAATCGTTGGCATTATCATAGTCTGGCTCAACTAAAATTTCATTTAGCATTCCATCCAGCGAAACAAGTTCTTTGAGATGACTTAGTTTAGACCATTCAATATACTTATCCCAAGACGTTCCGTCTTCATAGTTCTTATCGTATATTCCTCTTGCAGTAAATAAAAATGTCATTGTTTTTTCTGTTATTGTTTTGCTAATGCTTGTTTTTAGAAGCTTTCCTGATTTTGGATAATTATTTTATTTGCGCAAAGTTGGGAGAATTGTGTGAAACTGGATGATCTGGGAAATTTACTTAACATAATCCCCTGCAACAATAGATTTTTCCATTTGCCCGACAATTTCAGAAACGGGAATGGTAAATATCCCGGCATTTCCTTTGTCAAAATCTTTTCTCCAGTAAGAATAGCCGTCCATTTCAAGGGAATCTGGTTTTTTGCCTGTCTTATTTTTCAGGCTAGTGACACTTTTGTCTAAAGCTTCTTCTGAAATAGGAAGATGGCTGATGTATTCTGCAAAACCTTTGGGACTGGCAGGGTTTCTCATTTTCAAACCACTGATGGAAATATGAATTACTTTTCCGGTTTTAGGATATTCCTCAATCTTTAAAATTTTAAGAATTGAGCTTTTTTCCGTAGGACGGGTTTTGTACTGCCATTCCTGGCCGACAATGTATTTGCCTTTCTCAGTACAACTGAAGAATAGCAAAAATAGTACTGCTATTAAAGTATAGAGTTTCATGAACGGCCGGTTATTAGTTTTGCATATTTGCTCGTTATAGAAACAAATATAGGTAAAATCTGGGAATAGGAAATGGTAGTGGTATTTTAGCAAGGGTAATGATAAAGAATCCGAAGTGGGGAGACCTAGGATTTTATTGTGGATTCATATTGAAAGGTTGTGTGAAAATGGGTTATGATTTTCCTTCGTTGATATACTCCTGGTAATCTTGTTCTAAATTATTAATTTCCTTAATTAAGAAGTCATAAATATTTCCCTCAAATACTTCGTAATCCTCCTCGTCATATTTGTCATACTCAACTTTTATCATCCCGCTGTCGGTATTGCCCGGTAGAGATTTTCCGCTGCGCAAAGTCTCCCGACTTTGAGCACTTATTTCATTCATCATAATTATTATATTTCCAAAATTCATTTTTCTTAGTAGGATCTATGACTAGATTTTCAGCAATCTCAATCTCAAGTAATCCTTTTCCAAAAACATAATTACCAGCTGAAGAATAAAGATAATGATATCCTTTTTCAACAAATCCAGCCCTTACAGGATTGAGATGGATATAATTTAACTTATCCCACATAAAATGTGATGTAAATATTTCCTCAGCATGATTCCCATATTGCCAAAATTGATAGCACTTATTTCTATTATGCGTTTCGATTGCTTTTGAGAATCTCTCTAACATCCACGCTTTTCTACTTTCAGGTTCACTTTTGATTTTTTCCAAGATATTTTTGGCGGTAAATTTTTTAAAGTCTCTTAATAAATCTGATAAATTATGACTTTTTGATTGTACTATTAAATGAATGTGATTAGTCATGATGACATAGCCGTACACTATCATTCCTTTATTTTGATACAATATTTTAGCGCTTCTATAACGATATTTCTATAGGTTTTTCGGGAAAAAACATCAATCCAATCTATAACTGTACAAGTAATAAAATGAGGTTTATCCTGATCTCTTATAATATAACCTTCTTTCATTGTGTTTGTTTTATTCTAAATATATAAATTTTAGAATAACTATTCAAGGTCTTACTATACAAATAAAGTCAACCTCTAAAGATTGACTTTGTTATATTGCTAGCTCAAAGTCGGGAGACTTTGCGCAGCGGGGGAGTCCATCCACAAGAATTATTCTATTTTGACTCAAAGTTAAAAATTTATATCATGTGAGAGTACTTATAATTGAAAAATAAACCTGCTCTGGAGTAGAGTGGGTTTATTCTAATTAGCAGTGCTAAATTAGCTAATAGTTTTCGTTGTAAATATATTTTCTTTCTTAAAAGAAAAGGAATTTTGAAAATTATTTATAGGATAAGAAAAAATCAGCATATTTTTCTGGCTGTACTTCTTGAACATTTGCGCCGTGTCTTACATAGTATTTACCATTATAAAACATTGGAGTGTTTAATGATGCAATTTTAAAAATCATTACATCCTTATTAAAATAATTAATTAACCTTAAGTTTTTACATAAATAATCTTTGACATCCTCAGAGATAGGCTGGCTTTTGATTTTTTGAATAATTTGTCTAAAGAAATCATCTCTGTCTTTTGCAATAGATATAAATTCGTGTTCAATTCCAGAAACATAAAAGTCTCTATATTTAGTTGTTTCAACTCCATAAATTGTCTTAACTCTATCTGAATCAGCTTTACTATCACATACTCCAACACAAACATATCCAGTATTGCGTGCAGAATTATTGGCGATTGCTGTTAAAGTTAAAATAATTTTACTGAAATTATCCTCATTAAATTGATTTGTGCCATCTAATTTTGTAAATCCTTGCTTAAAATCGTACGAGGTTTGTTCTGTTTTAGATTGCATTAATAGTGATTCAAACTCTGTTAACCACTTAAAAGCACCAGGATCATCAGTTCCTTCTTTAAATGCAGAAGAAATTATTCCCGAAACTGCATCAACATTTGAAACTCTATTTGATGAACTCCAATTCCCTCCTTCTGTTATTGTAATATGTGATGCAATGCCTTGTAATTTAGCAATTAGTTCAGTATAACTATTTACTTCTTTATTCTCTTTGAAAACTAATTTATGGAGAGCTAAAAATACTGTTTGAAAATATCTAGGAATTCTTTGGGCATGTTCATTAAATAATAAGTCTCGTAAATTCTTTCCTGATATCTCAATAACTTTTCTAATTATATTATAGATTGTGAGGAATTGATTTCGTAAAACATCAGCCCCAATTCTATTTAAAGCTAAAGATAATTCTTCAGTTTTGTCTCCTTTTTTTAAACCATAATACTCGTCTAATACTCCAGAACTCGTTGCTGGAATTGTCATAAAAGCCATTGCTGATAAAATATCTGCAACAATTTCCTCGTCACGAGATTCACGAACCATTTCTTTAGTAATAACATTATTTGCAACCCAAAATAAATCATCTACATTTATACCATAATCTAAACCGACATTAGTAATGCTAATTTCTTTCATACGTTTCAGATTTAGAATATCATCATGGGATACATCTGTTCTAATATCCGTAGAAACAATTCTAACCAAATCACCAAAGCTATCAAGTGTGCCTGCGGCTCTTAACTCTTGTCTAGATAAATGTCTACCATAACTATTTATTCTTACAAAAATTTCGTCAATTTTATCTTCATCTGTAAATGAATAAACTGAAACAGGTAAAATGTAACTAGCAAATCGTTCACAGAGTAGACGATCTAAAATTGGTTCTTTTTGAATTAACTCTCCACTATCTAATAAAGATTTTGACTCAACTAATGTATTTAAATCAAAATAACAACCTTCATGAGTAAATTCGCCTTCAATAAATGCATTGATAGTATTTAATCTCTGCATACCATCAATAATCTCGAAGGCCGTAGAACCATGAATTGTTGTTTCTGCTAAAAGAATTAAGGGAACAGGAAGTCCCTTTATTAAAGAGTCTATAAATCTTTGTTTTTCTTCAAAAGTCCATATTAATTTTCTTTGATATCTTCTATTAACATAAAGAATATTATTTTTATAAAAATTATATATTCTCTGTATACTTTCATTTCGGATAGTTAAGTCTGTTTGAGCTGAATTAGAATTTTCTGACATTATTTTGTTTTTATTGTAATTTATTAAAAAGAATTATTGGACGATTTGCTAAAATAGAAAAATATAATGATATTTTTTTACGGAAAACCGTATTTAGTTATGAACAAAAACCGCCCTATAAAAATAGAGATTTATATATTAAATGATCTCAGTGACACGCTGTTACATCATTGCTGGCATTCCACCACCCATTAGCATAGCTGGTTCCGCGCTCTTAATTTCAGTGATTACAAACTCAGTAGTAAGAAGCATTCCAGATACAGAAGCTGCATTTTCAAGGGCAACTCTTATTATTTTAATTTTAGAAATGAGTCTTGCATAAAATGCTAGGGCCTAACTGGATAAAAGTTATAAAATTATGTAGAGGATTTATTTAACGAATTATAAATGAGAGAATTCAATAGAATTCTTACCAAGGATGTTGCAGGTGATAAAAAGTCATTTCCAAATTGTAAAATCATTTCAATAGTTTTCTCAATATCAATTTGAATAGTCTCATCATAAAAAGAATCAATATTAATATGTGCCGAAATATTATTACGAAGAGGAATTATATAATTATCATAATTGAAATCTTTTTTAAATTTTTTAAGGTTAGCGGCTGTTGTTTTACAAGCTTCCATTGCCTGATCATCATCTTTACAAATACTATTAATTAGTTTTCCATTTGCACTATATACAACTATTACTTCATGTATTGTTAAAAAAATATTTTTGAGAAAGAATAATTTTTCAGAATCATTTTTTACAATATGTAAATTTTTTAATGAGATACTTAGATCCGAATTTGCAATAATAAATAGCATCGATAGCTCATTTATTTTTTGTATTTGATTAAATACTTCTTCGAATTCTTTTGATATATCGCCTTTGTTTATTAAAACTTTAATATCTCTATATTCTTTTATACCATTTTCAAGAAATGCTATAAGTTTATCAAAATATTCTATATGTTCCATATTATTATTGAGTTTTCAAGTATTAGTTTTATAAAAAACCGCCCTATAAAAATAGGGCGGTTAGTATATTAATTTGCCTCGGTCGCTGGCTGTTACATCATTCCCGGCATTCCACCTCCCATTGGCATAGCAGGTTCGTCTTTTTTCACTTCAGTGATTACACACTCAGTAGTAAGAAGCATTCCAGATACAGAAGCTGCATTTTCAAGGGCAACTCTTGTTACTTTTGTAGGGTCAATGATTCCTGCTTCAAGCATGTGAACATACTCGTCAGTTTTAGCATTGTATCCGAAGTCTCCAGAACCTTCTGCTACTTTAGCAACGATTACAGAACCTTCACCACCTGCGTTAGCAACGATTTGTCTTAATGGCTCCTCGATAGCTCTCTTAACGATTTTAATCCCTGTAGTTTCGTCAGCATTGATTCCGGTAAGGTTTTCCAACGCAGAGATTGCTCTTACTAAAGCAACACCACCACCTGCAACGATACCTTCTTCTACAGCTGCTCTCGTAGCGTGTAATGCATCATCTACTCTGTCTTTTTTCTCTTTCATTTCCACTTCAGAAGCTGCTCCTACATAAAGTACAGCAACACCACCAGCTAACTTAGCTAATCTTTCCTGAAGTTTCTCTCTGTCGTAGTCAGAAGTTGTAGTTTCCATCTGAGCTTTGATCTGAGCTACTCTTCCTTTGATTTTCGCTTCATCACCACCACCGTTTACGATTGTTGTGTTGTCTTTATCGATCGTTACTTTCTCAGCTGTTCCAAGCATATCTAAAGAGATGTTTTCCATCGTAAAACCTTGCTCTTCAGAAATAACCTGACCACCAGTTAAGATTGCGATATCTTCTAACATTGCTTTTCTTCTGTCCCCGAATCCTGGAGCTTTTACAGCAGCAATTTTAAGAGAACCTCTTAATTTGTTTACCACTAAAGTAGCTAAAGCTTCACCTTCCACTTCTTCAGAGATAATCAATAGAGACTTACCACCTTGTGCAATTGGCTCAAGAACAGGAAGCAATTCTTTCATTGAAGAAATTTTCTTCTCTACTAAAAGGATATATGGGTTTTCTACTTCAGCTACCATTTTCTCAGGGTTAGTCACGAAGTATGGAGACTGGTATCCTCTGTCAAACTGCATACCTTCTACAACATCTACAGTTGTATCGATACCTTTAGCTTCTTCTACCGTGATTACCCCTTCTTTACCTACTTTTCCGAAAGCTTCAGCGATCAAAGATCCGATAGTTTCGTCGTTGTTCGCAGAAACTGAAGCTACCTGCTTCACCATTTCTGTAGAATCTCCAACTGTTTTAGATTGAGATTTAAGGTTTTCAACAACAGCAGTTACTGCTTTGTCGATTCCTCTTTTAAGATCCATTGGGTTAGCACCAGCAGCTACATTCTTAAGACCTTCTCTTACGATAGCCTGTGCCAAAACAGTAGCGGTAGTAGTACCGTCTCCTGCGATATCATTAGTTTTGGACGCAACTTCTTTTACCATTTGCGCTCCCATATTTTCTACTCTGTCTTCAAGTTCGATTTCTTTTGCTACAGAAACACCATCCTTAGTTACGTGAGGAGCACCGAAAGATTTTTCGATTACTACGTTTCTACCTTTAGGACCTAAAGTTACTTTTACTGCATTAGCCAATGCATCAACACCTCTCTTTAACGCGTCTCTTGATTCAATATCGAATTTTATTTCTTTTGCCATATTGTTTAGCTTTTGGCGACTGGCTGTTAGCTTTTGGCTTTATACAAGTCGCAATTTGATTTTTAATTTTAGTTTACTTTTAGCCTATTCCACAATGTTACAAGCTTCTTTTTGAGTATTGTTAATTCTTCCAAAATATTTTGATAATCATTTTCATTAATGTATCCCAAATCTTTAGCAAGAATTAATTGGTTTTCGGCTTCATTGGATGATCCTAATGCAATATTGATGAAATGGGCGAATTCCTTATCCGAATTTCTGCCGCTTCCTTCTGAAATATTATATCCAATTGACGCAAATGATCTTCTTATTTGAGAAGTAAGTCCAAAAACTTCTTCTTTCGGAAAGTTTTTGGTTGAAGTATATACTTTTAAAGTCAATTGATGACTTAATTGCCAAACTTCAAATTTTTTAAAATCTCTCATGAATTAAATTCTATATAGAAGGCCATTTGCCAGAAGCCAATAGCTAGAAGCTTACCCGATAATTCCCAATAAATCAGCTTCTTTTACAATTAAGTAATCTTTTCCTTCCAATTTCAATTCAGAACCTGAATATTTTCCATAAAGAACTTTGTCACCTACCTGAACAGTTGTAGGTTCATCTTTTTTACCAGGACCTACTGCCACTACAGTACCTTCTTGCGGCTTTTCCTTTGCAGTGTCCGGGATAATAATACCTGATGCTGTTTTAGTTTCTGCAGCAATTGGTTCTACTAGAACTCTGTCTGCTAATGGTTTAAAGTTTACTGACATAATATATTTATTTTTTAAGTATTTCTGTAGTATAATTCTCTAAATGTATGCCATCAGGGGTCAGTGGATGAAATGGCAGATTTTTGTCGGGGGATGTGAAAATTTGGCAGAAAAATAAAAACAGAAAGCCGGAAAATCTTCCGGCTTTTATTGAACACTATGAGTTGGTTTTTACTATGGGCAATATTGTCCAGGTCCAATCCATAGGATACATTGTCCTTTGTAGTTGTATTCACAGCAAAAGCGTCCTATAGCGCCGCCGTTGATTGATTTCTGAGCATCTCTGCTTAATAATTTAGCATTTTTCATAGTTAATAATATATAAGGTGTACAATTCCTGAACATTTAACGTCAATCAGGTTTTTGACATTTGGTGTTTAGTGGATCAAATATAAATATTTTTCCTTAATGTGTGATATGTTTTTGTATTTTTTTTGAAAATAATGATTTGGTTATCAGTCATTAAATGATATTTTTTTATTTATTGTATTGTTTCTATTGACATTTTTCTTGTTCCCGATTCAATGTCCTGTTTGAGGATTTTCCGTGTGTCAGAATCAATATAATAGGTTACAGTCGTTGTTTTTTTTGTAATGTCGTCAGCGGTTTTTACGATCCATACTTTTTTATGCTGATAGTCCCCCTTTTCTACACTTTGGATGTAGGCTTTCATTATTCCTTTTTTTGTTGCATTGGGATTATAGTCAAAAATGGAAATTTCTGCAGTGTAGTGTTCTTTCAAGGGTAGAAACCTGATCAGTGTCGGATAACTGCTGCTGTCAAAATAATGGGTAGCAGGCATGTCAATATCATCTTTTTTCTGAGTTTTCTTATCAAGATAATACCCGGTTACTTTGTTTTTGTGGTAGGTAAAAACCATATCGCGGTTCATATTAAAGGATGAATGGCGTATCGGCTGAAGATTGGCGGTTTTCACAAGGGTGGAATCTACCCAATGGGTATTGGGCATCTGCTTCATTTTTACGGTGGTCTCTATGAGCAGATCTGTTGTGTTTAATTTTTTAATCTGGGTAGTAATGTTACCGATTTCTATTTTTTGACCGGCATTTTCAGCATACCATACTGCTTCAGATGTTTCGTCCTGTATGAGCTGGAGATCAATACTGGTATTGGATGGGGTAAGCAGTTGTTGTGAAAATACATGAGTACTGCCTATGAGCAAAAGGATCAGAAATGTTTTCATAGCTTTTTTGCTGATAAGTAGTGTTGGTTTTCAAAAAGTTACATTTGATTAAGCCTTTACATCTATGATAGGTTACTATGTTGAAATTATGGTAGAACTTTTTTCTGCTGCTGGTTGAATTTTGAAATAATGGCTCCGGCTACTGCAATGCCTATAAAGTTGGTGACTGATCTGGCTTCATTCATAAAACGGTCTACGCTGTAAAGCAGAGCTAAATCTGTAAGGGGTATTTTTCCAAATCTGTTCAGGGTAAATATAAGAGCTAAAAATCCGGAACCGGGAACTCCTGACGCTGTTTTTGAGGTAAAAGAAATAATGATAAACAGCCAGATATAATCATTGATCGTCAGTGAAATATTATAAAACTGAACAAGGAAACAACAGGTTACCGAAATATAAATACAGGCTCCAGCCAGATTGAAGTTATAGCCTAAAGGAATAATAAATCTTAAAATCTTCCTGCTGTAGCCCTCAGATTCCATTTTTTCAAAAATTAATGGGAATGCTGTTTTGGAAGTAGAGGTAGTAATGACCAGGATAATTTCCTCCTTGATATTAAGCAGGAATTTCAACAGGTTGAATTTGAAAAAGTAGGAGATCAATCCTAATATTCCGAAAATAAAGACAATGTCTGCCAGATATACCGTAGCCACCACTTTACTAAGCGGCAACAGGGTATTGATTCCATAGATAGCTACTCCGTAAGCAATATTACAAAAGATGATGATGGGAAGAACAAGGTAGAGATATTTAATAAAAATATAAAAAATGCTTAATCCCTTATCCAGCAGTTTCAAAAATCTCTCCCTTCCTTTTGAAAGATTCATGGATATTCCCAGGACTATGGACAGAATAAGAAATAGGCCGTGTCTGTTCAGGTATAAAATGGTAGAAATTTTTCCATCTTTTATTTCGAAAGTTTTGGGAAGAGACGTATTGATTTTGCTGGTATTAATGCCTGTGTCAGCGCCCGGCTGTATGATGGAGCCAAAGATAAATCCCAGTACAATAGCTATTGAGCTGATGATAAGAAAATATAAAATCGTTTGCCATACGATGCGTGTTGCATTTTTAATATCAGAAAGCTGGCATATTCCGTACATAATTGCCATAAAAATAATGGGTAGGATAATAGACTCCAGAATGATGAAGAAATACCGGCTTACCACGCCCAGCTTTATGCTTGCTTCCGGAGCATAATGACCTGTCAGTACTCCGCCTATAATGGCTGTGAATACATATAAGGTAAGATTTTTCAGGTACCTGCCGGTAAATGTTTTCTGAGACTGTAAGAGATTCATTCGGGAAAGATATGCGGTCTTTATACAACAAATATATAAACTAGGGCATCATTATAACGTTGAAACTTAATAATTATGAAAAAAACAGATCAGATGGTACCGAGAAGGAGAGCACCCAGCAACATGATCACCGAAGACCCGATAGCCCATTTCAACGTATATTTCAGATGGTCTGAATATTCTACCCCGGCCAATGACACCAATAAATAGGTGGAAGGAACCAACGGACTCAGCAGATGGGAAGCCTGGCCTACAAGACTTGCCCTCCCAAGAATATCAGGAGCAATTCCCAGCTGATGGCCTGTGGCTTCAACAATAGGTAATATCCCAAAATAGTAGGCATCATTGGTAAGGAAAAAGGTAAGGGGAACACTGAATACAGCCGTGATAATATTCAAATAACTTCCCCAGTTTTTAGGAACTATTTCTATCATACTGTTACCCATTGCCTGCATAATACCGGATCCGTTAAGAATTCCGGTGAAAATTCCTGCTCCAAAGATCATTCCGGCTACCGATAAAGCATTTCCTGCATGTTTAGACATGATTTTCTGCTGGTCTTTCAGTTTAGGATAATTGATGACAGAAGCTATACAGAAAGCAATCATAAAGGCAATTCCCAGCGGAACGATATCTAAAATCATAACGGTAAGAAGAACAGTGGTAAGGCAGAGATTCACCCAAATCAGTTTGGGACGTAGAAGCCTAGGATCCGACTCACCGGTAATATCACTGGCTGCATAACGGGTATACTTCCCATGTTTTGCAATTCTTTTCTTTTCCTTTCTTCCCAGAATATAGGCTACAAATATAACCCAGGCAATTCCCAGTACCATAATAGGAATCATAGGTACAAAAATTTCTGTGTGCCCCAGCTTCAGGGAGCTCATTACTCTGGCTGTAGGGCCGCCCCATGGAAGAATATTCATAATTCCTCCGGCCAGCATGATAATACAGGTTAAGACCAGTGGGTTTATTCCTTGTTTTTTGTAAAGAGGTAACATGGCAGCCACTACAATAATATAAGTAGAAGAACCGTCACCGTCCAATGAAACCAGTGTGGTAAGAATAGCTGTTCCTATAGTGGTTTTGATAGGATTATCTCCAACGGCTTTTAAAATAAGATTCACGAGAGGCTCAAAAAGCCCGGTGTCTATCATTAAGCTGAAATAAAGTATAGCAAAGATCAGCATAACGCCGGTAAGGGCTATTTCCTTAACTCCGTTTTTCATCATCTCCCCCAAGTGAGGGCCAAAGCCTGCAAATAATGCCACTGTGACAGGGATAATCACCAGGGCAGTAAGCGGAGTCATTTTTTTATTCATGATAAGCACCATAAAGATAATGATCATCAGAAACCCAAGGAATGTAAGCATAATAATGAGTGTATTTAGATTATTTGTTTTTGTTTTTTCTCCAGTCGAAGCTGTTTCTATAGCCGATATAGGCATAGTTACTGGTAGACCCGGTTTCCAGCTGGTTGATAAATGCAACTTCTATTGCGGAATTCTTTCCGGTTTTTATACCTATTCCTGCCGTCAGACGATTGCTGTCAAATGGGTCTTCTTTCACGACATTCATCCTGATTTCATTTTTCAGAATACCGTACAGCTTTTCTTTTTCTCCGGCTCTGTTGAAAGGAATTCTCAGAGAAATAAGATAGCGCAGTCTTACGATAAATTCGTCCGGATTGCTTATAAAACGTTCTTCCACACGGAAACGGTGAGAAACGGATGTTCTTCCTATATTACCTCCCAGTGATACCTGCTGGAAAGGCCTTTTTTCATACCTTTCTTTTTTAGAACTGTCTGAGCGGTAAGAATCCAGAACCAAAAACATAGCCCCCACCGCAGGGCGTACCTCATTGGCTACTTCATAATCTACATAGGCGGAGACCAGGAAAAGCCTTGTATCATAAGCCATATCAAAAGAACGGTATTGAGAAAGTGCTGTCAAAGTACTTTTATCAGTCAGTTTTGCTGACATTAAGTACTGAAACCACATATTGTAGTTATCACGGCTTTGTGCATCAGCAAGCCTGCTGAATCCCAATACTATGATAATAGTTAATTTTAATTTAATTTTCATGTAAGATTTGATTAATATCCCGATGTCTCAAATATATTTATAAGAAGAAGCCGGGAATTTATTTTTCAATCAATGACTGTTTTTATCAGTGAACTGCAATCTGGCGTAAAAAGATGCTATATTTGAAAAATGGGAAAATTCATTTAACCGGATGTTTTTACTGATAAATATTATATTTATATTATTGGTTTTCAGACTATTGTTTAATGCAAAGGTTTTGGAAACGCTCATGAAATACCATTGGGGATTTTTGCTGAGGTTTCAGCATGTTTTTTTCTTTTTGGTGTTCCTGGCTATTATTTTTTTCACCGAAAACTACTTTTTAGATGTTCCGGAATTGATATGGAGTGTATTGTTTGCATTTATTCTGAATATAGGAATCTATTATCTGGTCTATTTTTATCTGGTTCCCCAGTTTTACCTTTCCAATAAATACCCGGAATTTATTCTGTATGCTTTGATATGTTTTCTGGTCTCAAGCCTTTTCAGAATTTTACTGGAACCTGCTGTATTTAATATGAAGTTTAATGAAACGCTCTCCAATACTAAATTTCTGTACAATGTATATACTGTCCAGGGGATTGTGATTCTTGTTGCTTCATTTTTGGGAATAACAAAAAATAAATTTCTTATTGAGCAGGATTTTAAAAATCTGGGTGAAGAGAAAGATCAGCTGTATCTTGATCTCCTGAAATCCAAACTGAATCCTCATTTTTTATTGAATACACTTAATAATATTTATTCCAAAAGTATTACCCCATCCGAAAATACCTCAGAATCTATTTTGCACCTGAGTAAATTACTTCAATATGTCATTTATGACACCAATAAAGAATATATTACGATCTCACAGGAATTTTCTTCGATCCAGTCTCTCAAAGGACTCTATCAGCTGAAATATAATAACCTGCTGGATATCAGTTTTGATATTGAAGATGAAGAAACCCTGGACTTGATTGAAATACCACCCTCCATTTGCCTTACCTTATTTGAAAATGCATTAAAACATTCTGCGGTGGGTATAGAAGCGGGAAGTTTTATAAAACTAAGCTATACAATAGAGAATCATGAATTTTTATTCGATATCAGAAATTCCGTTGCCCAAAACAGGACTCTGGTCAGTAATCTTAATGATAGTGGGCTGGGAAATGAAGCGGTGATCAGTATTTTGAAAAAATATTATCCTGAGAGATTTACTTTTATATCCGAAAGTATGGAAAACAATATGTATCAGACTATATTAAAAATTAAACTGTAATGGCCAACCTGACGATTGTAAGTGTAGATGATGAATATCCGGCATTAGAACTGATCCGGCATTATTGTGAGCGGATGGAAGATGTCGATCTGCTGGAAGTATTTCAGAATCCTCAGGATGCCCTTGAATACCTGAAGGAAAATAGAGTAGACCTCGTAATTCTGGACATTAATATGCCTTATATCAACGGAATTGAACTTTTACTTCAGCTTCCCTATAAACCCCTGTGTATATTTCTTACACTGGAAACCCAGTATGCTGTAAAAGCTTTTGAACTTGATGTCGTTCATTACCTGGTAAAACCGGTAGACTTTGAGACTTTTAGAAAAGCAGTGACCAAAGCAAAGGATTTTCTTCAGTTTAAAAAATCTACGGAAGATCAAAAGAAGGAAGACTTTATTATGTTCAAATCCAATTATATCATGAATAAAGTTTTACTGGAAGATATCAAATGGATTCAAGGATTTGGAGAATATATCATCCTGATTACCCATTTGAAAAAATATATGATCCTTGAGCGAATGTCTAATTTCGAAGAAAAGTTTCAAAACTTAGGCTTTATAAGGATTCACAAATCCTATATCGTATTGTCCTCTCATATCAGTTCTTATGATACCGCGAATGTATATCTTAAAGACGGGGAGAAACTTCCGCTTGGGAGAACATATAAAAATTCTTTAAAAGCTTATCTGAATTAATTTTTCCTAGTAAAGTTTCCCACAGATTATACAGCTCCCGCAGATTTTGGGCTTTAACCGAAAATGATGAAGCTGTTTTATAAGAAAAAAGGTTGCCTCCTGTTTAAGACAACCTTTTATTTTTTTATGATTTTTTTCCTGAGGCCTGCATCGGATTTACTTTTCCGTTTGCACCTCCTCTTACGGAGCCTGCTTCCTGTTTTTGTTTAAATAACTGGAATTTGGAAGTTCCGCTGCTGGATCCGGTACTACTCCAGAAGTTATTGGAAGTATCAATATCAGCTGTTTCTTTCATAGGATCAAGTTGTATAGATACTAATTTCTTATCAAAATAATACGTCTTGGAAACCTTCTGTTCATTAAGCCTCCAGATTTGAGCCGATGATTTATCGTAAGATTTTGAGCCGTCTTCAAAAGTAAACTCAAGGATGATAGGCATGATCAGCCCACCTTTATTAGTAAAATCTATCTGATAAGCCGTAAGGTTTTTGAATTTCTCTTTATCCTTAGCATCCAAAGGAGTGGAGGCTTCAGTTTTGGCAGTGTATTCCTTATGGGTATCTATTTTTTCCTGACCTCTGTCATATCTGTAATAGAAGTCCTGAAGATCTTTGTCTTTATCCACATAAAAAGTAATATTCTTATCCTCTCTGTTTCTTATTTTAGAAATATCTTCGAAGCTGTTTACCAAAGGACTTTCTACCTGGTATTTTTTTTCGGAAGCTGCTTTTAGTGTTTCCAGATCAGGAGTAGCAACAGTAACTTTATCAATGGCAATATCTACCGGATCCGTTCCGTAGAACCAGCCTCTCCAGAACCAGTCAAGATCCTCACCGCTGGCATCTTCCATAGTACGGAAAAGATCAGCAGGTTCAGGGTGTTTGAATGCCCATCTTTTAGCATAGGTTTTGAATGCTTTATCAAAAAGTTCTCTTCCCATGATGGTTTCACGAAGGATGTTCAGCCCAGTCGCCGGTTTTGAATAAGCATTGGGTCCATACTGAACGATGTTTTCAGAATTACTCATGATGGGTTCCAGCTGATCCTTCGGAAGTTTCATATAATCTACAATCGTCCATGCCGGTCCTCTTTTAGATGGGAATTTATTATCCCATTTTTCTTCCGTAAGATATTCTGTGAAGGTATTGAGGCCTTCATCCATCCAGGCCCACTGTCTCTCATCAGAATTGATGATCATGGGGAAGAAGTTGTGGCCTACCTCATGGATGATCACTCCGATCATTCCATTTTTGGTTCCTTCAGAATAGGTTCCGTCTTTTTCGGTTCTTCCGAAATTGAAACAGATCATCGGGTATTCCATACCGTTGGCTGCTTCCACAGATTGTGCTACAGGATAAGGATAGGGAATGGTAAATTCCGAATAGGTTTTAATGGTATGGGCTACTGCTTTTGTGGAAAACTTTCTGTAAAGTCCGTAAGATTCTTTAGGATAGAAACTCATAGCCATTACCTTATTATTGTTTTCAGGAATGGTTACCTGCATTCCGTCCCACACAAATTTTCTTGAGGAAGTCCATGCGAAATCCCTTACGTTATTCGCTTCAAAAACCCATGTTTTCCTTTGTTTTGAATGGTTTTTCTCTGCTTTTTTAGCTTCATCCAAAGTGACAATCTCTATAGGTTCACTTGCGCTTTCAGCTTTTTTATACCTTGATAACTGGTCGGAAGTTAAAACCTGATCATAATTTTTACATTCCCCGGTTCCGCCCACAATATGATCTGCCGGAACATTCACGGAAACTTTAAAATCTCCAAAAACGAGTGCAAATTCACCTCTTCCCGTAAACTGATGGTTTTGCCATCCCTGGAAATCACTGTATACACACATTCTGGGATACCATTGCGTCATGGTAAAAAGGTCGTTACCGTCTTCAGGGAAATTTTCATAACCGCCACGGCCTCCCATTTTTATTCTGTTGGAAATATTATAATTCCAGCCTATGGTAAAGATGAGCTTTTCTCCTTTTTTCAATGCTTTTGGAAGATCTATACGCATCATCGTTTTGTTGACAGTATATTTCAGAGGATTTCCGGAGGCATCCGTTACTTTTTCAAGGTTTACTCCATACCCGTTGTCTTTTACGGGAAGCTCAGTTGCTTTAAGCTGCTGATCAGTAGTGGAAGAAGGAAGTACAGATGAGGCTCCATATCCTGCATTTCTGATATTGGAGTGCTCATTTTCGTCTAGCTGAAGCCAGATATAATCCAACTCATCAGGAGAATTATTGTAATAGGTAATCGTTTCAGAACCCTTCAGATTTTTTTTGTCTTCATCCAGGTAAGCCGTGATATTGTAATCCGCTCTGTTCTGCCAGTATCCGTGTCCCGGAGCTCCTGAAGCTGTTCTGTAAATATTGGGTGTAGGAAGTATGGTCCCGAGCTGCTCGAATTTATTTCCGTGGTTGCTGCCAGGATTATTCTGAATATTTTGTGCGGTGAAACCTGTATATGCAAATACAGAAAGTGAAAGTATAACAACTTTTAGCTTCATAACCGAAATGATTTAATAATGATCAAAGATAATAATAAGCTGTTGAAATAATGAAAATATTTCAAGGTTAAAAAGGAATTCTTTCCAATGCCATTTTTAGAGATAATGCAAATACTCCCGAAGAAACAAACAATACCCAATCCTTTTTATTGACCTTGAAAATTTTAAGCAAAATAAAAAGAATGATTAAAATTGCAAAAACAATGATGATTTGTCCTAGCTCCAGGCCGATATTGAAACCAAGAAGCGGAATGGCAATACCCTGGCTTTTTGCAATCATTACTCTCGCCGTATTCGCAAAACCCATACCATGGATCAGACCAAAGATCAAGGCAAGATAGTAATTGGCACGCATTAAAGTTTGCTTTTGATTTTTCATCACAATATTATCCAGCGAGGTTACAACAATAGTCAACGGAATTAAAAATTCAACCCAGTCGGAAGGAACCCTGAAAACATCCAGAATACTTAAAGCCAGTGTGATAGAGTGTCCAATGGTAAATGCTGTTACAAGAATCAGAATCTTTTTCCAGTCAGTATAAGAATATACAGCAATCAATGCCAGAACAAAAAGCTGATGGTCTAATGCATCAAGGGAAATAATATGCTCCCATCCAAGGTTTAAATAGAATAGAAAATCCTGCATTTTTACAATAGATTATTTAGTTTTTATTATTATGTTAAATTGATTTAATTGTTGAATTTTTAATACTATACGATTTGTTGAGTTATTAATATTATGCATTAATATTTAATTAGATAAAAATTGTATAATTGTAGTGTTAAATAAATGAAAATGGATTTTAAAAAATTACTCTTTGCAAAAGTAAACATTTCACGTGGAGGAGCGAAGCTTCTTAGAAATGCTACAGCTGCTTTTTTAGGATTGTATTCTTATGCTTTTTACGGGCAGGTACAAAAATTAGACTCTCGCTTTGATATTTTGTTAAAAAATAAAGAGAGCCTATTAAAAGGAAATCCTATAAAAGGATTGGAACATGCTGATATGAAATTGGATCAGCATCTGGTGGTGACCTCTAAAGGAGCTCAGACCATGTATTCATGTATTATTTATACTAAAAATCCGGAAAAATTGAAAGCAGATGGCTTTTTAGTACAGACCCAGCTTCCTACTTTTTCTACGGCATTGGTAAGTCTTGAGGACATTGATAAACTTACAAAACTTTCCTATGTAACTTCTGTAATGGCTCCTACCTTTGACGAGCTTCATAATGATGTGAGCAGAGCACAGTCCGGGGCAAGCCTTTTACAGGATGGGGCTTTCAATAATACAGCTTATAATGGAACGGGGGTTTTAGTAGGAATTTATGATACCGGGATTGACTGGAAGCATCCTGATTTCAGAAAAGCTGATGATCAGACAAAAAGTAGAATTGTTTCTATTTGGGATCAGACTCTAACGGCACAGGGAAGTGAGGTCTCTCCGACAGGATTTGCAACAGGAGTGGAGTATACCAGAGCTCAGATTGAAGATGAACTGGACGGTACTCCGGCAGGTTTTGTTCGTGAAAATGATATTAACGGACACGGAACCCACGTAGCAGGTACTGCTGCAGGAAACGGTGCCGCTTTCGCAGATAAAAGACATAAGGGATTCTCATCCGATGCCGATATTGTATTTGTAAAAGGAGGAAACGGATCCTTTCCTACTACGAATACCATTAATGCTTTAACGTATTTTAAGAATGTAGCCACCGCATTAAACAAACCTATCGTTGTCAATATGAGTATCGGTGGGCAGGGAAGTGCTCATGACGGAACATCTTCCCATGAAGTTGCTGTTAACAATTTTACATCTTCAGGACCAGGAAGAGTAGTTGTTATTTCAGCAGGCAATGATTATGGTGCCAATCTTCATAGAAAAGTTGATATAGAAGCAAGTGCTGCACAGTCTTATACTTTTACAGTAGCAAGTAATACTTCTGCTGCCTCGGTATTCAGCTTTATCATGTATGCTAATGATAATACAGCAGTTACTGCAAAATTAACAGCTCCTGATGGCCAGCAGTATACACAGAATATAAGTACAAATACCACGCATAGTATCCTGGGGGGTGGATTTACGGCTACTATGTATAACTATTGGGGATCAGATAATAACAAACGTTATGTTCAGCTAGTGGTCAATAGGGTTACCGGATCTACGGCTAATTGCCAGGGAACGTATACGCTGGAAATTACCAATAACGGAACCCAAACGATTAGTACCCATGGATGGCTTAGCAGCCAGGGAGTTGCTACCACGCTACAAAACGGAGATAATGAATATATTGTTGGTTCTCCGGGAAATGCATCTAATGCAATTACTGTAGCTTCATATATGGGACGAGGCAGCTGGTATTCTTCTGTGGGAGGTTATCTTACCACTACGCCACAGGAATTAATTTCTGCATTCAGCTCACAGGGGCCAAGAGTAGATGGTGTTCAGAAGCCGGAGATTACGGCATCAGGGCAAAATGTAATCTCATCAAGGTCCAGTAATTCGGCTCCGGGAACTACAGATATTATTATTGGAACTGATTATTATGTGAAAAATCAAGGAACAAGTATGTCTTCACCGGGAGTGGCGGGAGCAGTAGGTTTGTTACTTCAGGCAAATCCAGCTTTAACAGCAGCACAGGTGAAAGCCCGTCTTACTTCCAATGCGAGAAAAGACGGAGCAACAGGAACTGTCCCAAATGCAAGATGGGGATATGGAAAATTAGATATCTATAAAGCCGTTACTTCCGAATTAGGATGTGTAGCATCTAATTTTGAGATCGTAACATATGATGAACCTTATGTGGTGGTGAATACAGAAAGTAACAGCGCTAACAGTAATTTTGATAATACTGCATTAGCCGTTAGATATACACCAACCCTGACAGGTAAATTAGGAGGATTCTCATTCTCAACAGGCTCAGGAACGCTTCCTAGTGATCTTGCGGTTGATATTCAGGTAAGAAAAGTAAATGCTAACGGAGATCCGGGAGATATTATTGCTACAAAAACAATTTCTTCATGGCTAACCAATACTCAGAGATTTACCTGGAATTATGTTGATCTGTCGTCTCTGAATATTCAGATGGTAACAGGAAAAGATTTTTATATTGTAATCAATGGTCTTGCCGGAAGAATTGCTATAAAAAATGAATCTATTGCAGTAAGCGGACGCAGCAAAACTTCAACGGACGGAACAAGCTGGACAGCAAGAACTTTTGATCTTAAAATGAGAGCGACCATTTATGAAAATGTAGCAGAAGTGAAAACTCTGGCTACTGCTAATCAGACAAAAGCAAGTGCTGTAGCTGCAGGATATAATTATTTTACGAATGCCTGCCAGCTGATTGCCAGAGTTGAAAAAGAAACCGCAAGTACAATGACAGGAAATGTAACATCAAAAGTATGGGTTGATAATGTACAGCCTAATTATGTTTCAAGAAGATATGAGATTAATCCTGCTACAGATGCAGCAACAGCAACAGGAAAAGTAACGTTATATTTTAAACAGGCGGATTTTGACGCCTATAATGCAACAAACGTACTGAAATTGCCAACTTCACCTACAGATGTTGCCAATAAAGCGAATGTAATAGTGGAAAAATATACAGGAACTAGTGCCGGAAACACAGGTACTGTAGCTTCTTTTGGAAGTGCAGCAACAATTATTACTCCTAATGCGGCTGATGTGGTGTGGAATGATACTTACCAATATTGGGAAGTAAGCTTTCAGTCTGCAGGTTTTGGTGGATACTTTGTGAGAACAAACTCTGCATTGGGAACAGTAGATGTTAAACTGAATTCTACAGTGAATATCACTCCAAACCCGGCTAAGGATGTTGTGAGTGTTATGTTAGGAAATTACTCTAAAGCTTTGGTAACTATTCATGATGCATCCGGAAAGTTGGTTAAGACGGCAAATGTTACAAAAGATTCAAATAAAATTGATGTCTCAGCATTGGTAAAAGGAGTCTATATGTTTACAATTGCATTGAATGACAATACAACAATCACTAAAAAAGTGGTTAAGCAGTAAATGTCAGTCAGATTATAATAATAACGGGGCAGCAGTTTTATAACTGCTGCTTTTTTTATATTTGTCAAAAAAACAGAAGTAATGCCGGGTAAATTTTTTTTAATATTTTTTTTATCGCTAACAGTTATTTGTCAGAGTTTCAGAGCTGAAAATGTACATCCTTATCATGTAGGTTCGGTAGAAATAAATTATAACTCAAAATCAAAAACATTTGAGGTAGCCGGAAGGTTTTTCTTAGATGATCTGGAAAACGGGTTGAGTAAGAAGTATGGGAACTCATTTCATTTTAATGATGAAAAATACAAAGCAAGGCTGAACGAAGCCTTACAAAAATATTGCCTGGAGTATTTTAAACTAAAAGCCGATGGCATGTTTCTGAAAATCAGTTATATTGGCTATGAAGAAGATCAGGAATCCGTCAATATCTTCCTGGAATCAGAGCCGGTAACGAATCCTAAAAAGATAGAAACGGCTGTCAGTTTTCTGTATAATCTGTTTGATGATCAGATTAATATTGTTCATATTATAATGGATGGTCAGCGGAAGAGTGAAAAGTTGTCATATCCTAACCGCTATCTGTATAAACAGTTTTAAATTCCGATTGCGCTATAAAAGATAAAAATTATAAACAGGTACAGCAGGATGTAGCTTTTTTTTATAAATTAACCTTCAAGCTGAAGCAAGGTATTAATTCCTTTTGCATGAGCAAGCAGGTCCGGAAAAAAATCATCATAACATTGCTGCAGGGTATTTTTATTCTCTAAGAAAGCTTCAAAAACAGGAATGTTTTTTTCCAGATATTTAGCTTTATTAAGAACATTCTGAATGCTGAATTTTATCCCCCAGTCTTCACGGTAATTATAAAGCCAGTCGTCATGCTCCATTTTTACCAGCATTTTTTTGAAATTCTCAGGCAGCCATTCCTGATGCTCATTCAGTACCCTGTAAACCTTCAGTGAATGGGCTTTCCATTCTGCTAAAGAATTTAGGGAAAGATCTGTGGCTACAAAATAATCCATGGAAACATCTACAAAGGCTCCTGCATACAACCTTACCAGGGGAGCAAATACCTTTTTTGCTTCATGAATGGCCGGGTGGGAGTCTGTAAAGGTATCAATGGCTCTGTGCAAAGTAATTCCGTCCTGGATATTTTTAGGGAAAGAAAAGCGGTCTTTATTCCGGATAAAATCTTCAAGAAATTGTCCTACGATCTGTCCGTCAGTAAAGGATAGAAAAGAATGAGCCAGATAATTCATATTTTAAAGGTAGGAATTAAATGTGAATGGAAAATATTTCACAGGTAAATACTTTTAAATTTAAACCCCTTCCTGCTTTTTTCTAAATTCAGTAGGCGTCATTCCGGTCATTTTTTTAAAAATAGTATTAAAGGCTGTTTTAGAATTAAACCCGGATTCAAATGCAATCCCCAAGACGGAAAGCTTTTTAAAAGACTCATTTGTTAATAATTTTTTAGCATGTTCTATTCTGTATTTATTAACAAAATGAAAGAAATTTTCATTAAAGCCGTTGTTCAGAAGATAAGAAAGCTGATGGGCATTCACTTGGGCCAGATCAGAAAGTTTAAGCAGGTTAAGATCGCCATCCAGATAAGGTTTTTCCGTTTCCATTAAAACATTTAGCTTCAGTTTCAGAGTTTCAAATTCATGGTCGGAAATTAATTTCTTCCTTTCTGTCACTTCCTGTTCATTTTCTATTTCAATGGCTAATAACTCATCCCGTTGTTCCTTATTTATGGGATAAATTTCCTGTTGGCGAAGCACATAATAGAGCGTGCTGTAGACAATGAATAAAAATAACAGGTCCATAACCAGATGCTGATGCATTTTGTACACGAAAGTATTAAACAACTCGTAACCAACCGTGATGATGATCATTATAAAAAGCAGAAAACTTAATTTAATAAGCCATTGCAGATCAATATTCTCTGTGTTGGAAGAAATTGTTTTAATTCTTCTCTGATGTTTCCTTATTTTAAAATAAATGATAGCGATATAGGGCAGGTTATGAGAAACATCTATCAATAGTACTGTAATGCGAATGATCGGATTGTTATCTAAATAGAATAATAATATCCAATAGATAACAGGAATGATAAAACAAACCAGGTCCCTCGCTTTAAATGTATAGTTAGGATTAATAAAATAGATAACGCTGAAAAATAAAAGTATAGGAGTAAATATCTGTACAGTATACAGTGAATAGATAAAAAACGGCTCAGCGGGAATTCCGCAAAAACTTAAAATATCCTGGACCCAATAGCTGGACCACAACAATAAAAACATTCCAAAAAAGAAATTGGCTTTCCTGTTGACCCGCATAGGATTTATCAATACCGTAAATGAGAGCAAGGTTAGTCCGCCATAAAGCAATACCAGGACAAACTTCTGAATGTTTTCGAGCTGCATTTTTTATTTTATTCTAAAAAAGTCTTTCATGGAAATCTTCAATTTTACTCACTTCCTCAATTTTTATCCCAAATTTTCTTTTTGGTATTTTATTAAGATTGGAAACAAATATTTTTTCATAGCCCAGTTTTTCGGCTTCAGTGATTCTCTGTTCTATCTGAGCTACCGGACGGATCTCTCCACTTAACCCAATTTCTCCGGCAAAACAGAAGTGTTCAGAAATGGCAATATCTTCATTGGATGAAAGAACGGAGGCTATCACCGCCAGATCAAGAGCCGGATCATCCGTCTTTATACCTCCGGTAATATTAAGGAAAACATCCTTAGCTCCAAGTTGAAAACCTGCTCTTTTTTCTAATACGGCCAACAGCATATTCAGCCTTTTTGAATCAAAGCCTGTGGAACTTCTCTGTGGTGTTCCATATACAGCAGTGCTTACCAAAGCCTGGATCTCCAATAGCATCGGGCGGTTTCCTTCCAGCGTTACAGCTACTGAATTACCGGAAAGTTCTTCAAACTTCTTGGTAATCAGAATTTCAGAAGGATTTTTAATTTCCTTTAATCCCTGAGAGATCATCTCGTAAATGCCAATTTCAGAAGTGGAACCAAAACGGTTTTTATTGGCCCTCAGTAACCTGAAAAGATGATTCCTGTCCCCATCGAAGTTCAAAACTACATCTACCATATGTTCCAGCACCTTAGGACCGGCAATTTGCCCGTCTTTGGTGATGTGCCCTACCAGGAATACAGGCGTACTGTTTTCCTTGGCATATTTAATAATTTCATTGGAACATTCCCTGATCTGAGAAACTGTTCCGGGTGAGCTTTCAATCAATTGAGACTGCAGCGTCTGAATAGAATCAATAATGATAAAATCAGGTTCCAGTTTTTTAGCTTCATGAAGAATTTTTTCCAATGATGTTTCGGTGTAAAGAAAACAGTTTGGATTTTGAACATCCGTAAGCCTGTCTGCCCTCATTTTAATTTGAGAAGCACTTTCCTCACCGGAAACATAGAAGACTTTTTTCTTCATTTTTAAGGCAAGCTGAAGAAGAAGCGTAGATTTTCCAATTCCGGGTTCCCCGCCAATAAGAGTAACCGATCCTAAAACGATCCCACCTCCCAGTACACGATTCAGTTCCTCGGAAGGGGTTTTTATTCTCGGTTCTTCACTGGTTTCCACTTCAATGATATTGATCACATGCTGTTTGGTTTTGGAAAATGGAGGCGTCTTATGAGAGGGTTTTTCCACCACCTCTTCCACTAATGTATTCCATTCTCCACAGTTTTTGCATTGTCCCATCCACTGAGAGTATTGAGAACCACAGTTTTGACAGAAATATGCTGTTTTCAGTTTTGCCATACTGCGAAGTTATAAAAAAATGCATTTTTCTTTCGAAGTTTTACGGGATTTAATAATAAAAACTAACATACATCAATGTCAAGAATATCTTTTATATATTAGCTTTGTTTAAATTAAAATAGTAATATAAAATATAATTACAATGAAAAAAGTTTTTTTATCCTTCGTATTCGCTTTATTAAGTGTATCAGGTTTTGCACAAGGGAGCTGGGCTATTGATCCTATGCATTCTTCTGTAAACTTTACGATTAAGCATATGGGAATCAGTTTTGTTCAGGGGCGATTTGATAAATTCAGCGGAACGGTAACTACAAAAAATGCCAATCTTGAAAATGCAGCCTTCGATATCAGTGTGGAGGCTGAAACCATCAATACTGGTGTGGAGATGAGAGACAAACATCTTAAAAGTGATGATTTCTTTGGAGCAGGTAAGTATCCTTCAATATTATTGGAAGGAACCTCTGTAGTAAAAGATAAAAACGGTCCCTATACTTTGAAGGCAAAATTGACCATTAAAGATGTACAGAAGGAAATTGCCATCCCTGTAACATTTGGCGGAATAACAAAAAATAAGAATGGAAAAGAAGTGATGGGACTGCAGGGGAAATTCACCATTAACCGTTTGGATTATAATATCAAATATGATCCTACCGGAACGGGAGTAGCAAAAGATGTTGATATCAACGTTTACCTTGAATTGGTAAAACAATAATTGTATATCATTTTAAATAAAAGGGTTTCCAATTCCATGGAAACCCTTTTTTGTTTTTATTATTCTAAAAGTTCTCAGCCTGAGAAATTTACTTTTCCTGAATAATGATAATACGGCTGCAAAAATCATCAATTGGTATATGTTGACTCCTTGTGATTTGGATTGAATATGTATACCGAAATAATGACGGGTACTGACTTGGTCATTTGTCCAGGCTGATTTTCTAAAATCGAATCTCCTCTATTTTTTATAATTATCATTTTTTAAATCTCCAGTTTCCATAAGTTGATATTTTTCAATAAGATCGGAAGTTAAATATTCAATAGGACCATTAATAGAGTTAAATATAAAGGATATTATAGGTGCATCTATTAAGCCTTGATTTCCTAGTGTTTTAATAAATAATTCAAAATCATTATTGATATGAAGATAAAGTAATATAGGGCCGTACCACCATTCTGTTTTAATGTACTGAAAATAATCTATTTTTCTATTAGAAGCAATTTCTTTAGCTGTTAAATGTTCCTGAAACCTTAAATGACCAAAACCATAATTTCTATTACCAGTCATAGGAACAAGAATTTCGCATGGAGAAATTAGCTCCTCAATACCTTTTTTTATTTCAGTTTCAGTATATTTATACTTTAATGTTTTTAAAAGATTTTTAGTGATATTTTCTAGGTCCATTTCTCGAACATTGGAAGAATGTAAAAAAAATGCTATTTTTTGAGAGATATTTTCAAGTAAAGAGGGTAAAGAAAATATTCTTGTTGAAATATGCTTTACATTATCATAATATCCCGTGAATAGTTTTAATCTTTTTTCATATAATCTTATTTCTGTCGTAGGTAAGCTTAAACCATTCTCAGCTAATATACACAATGTTGTAGTTAATAATGGATTCCTAATAATTTTATTCATTTCTTCATTTTGGTTAAGATGATTAAGAACCTTTTTTTGTACAGAAATATCATTATGCTCTGTAAACCATTTTTTTATAAACTCTATTCTTTGATTATCAGTAAAAGGAAGAAGGGTCACTGAAAAAAAAGGTATTTGATTAATATACTCTCCATAATATCTAGAAGATAGAATAATTTGGATTTTAGTATAGATTTCCGAAAAATCTTTAATTAAATTCGGCAAATTCGGTTGAAGTTTGATTGCTTCATCAAGGCCATCAAAAATAATTATCGTCTTTTTATCAACTAAATATTTTTTTAACTCAATTAAGTTTATGAAAATTTCAACTTTTTTTAAATAGAAAATGATTAATTCTTCAATGTACTCGGAACCATTAATTTTATCTTTAGAAATATTGATATTGAAGTCTTTTATAATATAGCCTAATGGTAGAAAGAAAACTTTTTTTTCTGATTCTTGATTTTTATATGCAAACATTTCAAGACTTGTTGATTTTCCTGCACCAGCTTCTCCTAAGACTGAAATATTTAAACCAGTTTCAAAAATTTCATTTATTGGAAGTCTGAATCTTATGTTATCAAGGTTTTCTCCATAGGCATAATTAGATTTTGTTCCTAAGGTTTCTTTAAAATCAAGATTTTGAAATTCAAAAATTTGTGAACATTGATTTATAATGTTGTCACATTTATTGATAAAATCTTTTAATTTTTTTTGATTATATTTTTTATTGTTAATCAGTTCTATATTACTTTCAATATATTTTCGTTTTTGTAATACTTGTTCACATAAATTTTCACCAATAATCTTTATTCTAACTTTAAAATTATCATTTTTCGTTTTAAATGATTTTTGCCTGTCAAATAATTTTTGAATGGAGTTCTGATTTATTGAAATTTTATTTTTATTATATTTTATATTAGAATCCAATTTATCGATTTCAAGACGCTCTTCTATACCAATTGATGACTTTAAATTTTTTTTTATCTGATTGATTTTTGCGTTCTCTTTGTTTATAATCTCTGTACTTGTACTATTCTCACTTTTTAAATGGTCTACTTGTTCTTGGAGCTGCTGTATTTCGGCTAAGTTTTCATTATAATTTTGTTCGCTTTTTTCATATTTTATTTTTATGGCTACCAGATCTTGTTCAATAAAAGATAAATTAAAGTCACTTTGAATATCAATACAAATATTTTGAAATTTGTTCCATTCTTCAAAATTTAATGTAATAGTCTTTGTTTGGGGTTCAAAACTATGATTGAAAAATAATTCAGTTGTTTGTTTGCCAATTGAGAAATCAACATCAGTATAAATCATTTTGATATCAATAATTCTATCTTTCCCTAATGCTTTTAAAAGAATGTCATTACTAAATTTTGGTGTAAGTTTAGTTTTTATTTCAAAATCAATTCCTAATAACTCTTTAATTAATTCTGGTGTCTTTTTTATAATTAAATCAGCTAGTTTTGCTCCATCTATTATTCTTACTTTATCTGTTTGTATGTTTGGAGATTCATCATAAAAAGTAAGTAGAGTTTTAGAGTCGATTTCATGAGTAGTTATAAGCCAAACTTTACATGGTTTTTGAGTAAATCCATCTGAGTGAGGAATTTTTTTATTAAAACATACTGACAATTGATTAACAACCGTTTGAAAACTTCCAGAATTATTAGATGAATTAGTAAATTTAAAGTGTTTTACTTGTGCAACATTTAAGAAGATATCACCCATTGGATCTTGTTCCCAAAAAACAATATCTTTTCCCTCTTCTGAAGTTCCTCCGAAAAATTCTACTTTATTGTATCCTAATGTTTGGAGTAATGGTATAATAATATTTTTTGTAAAATTATTTTCAGGGTAGTTTTTTATTGCCTCTATTAGTTTTTTTTTATTATACATTACTTTAATTTAAACATCTAAAATACAAAAAATCATAACAAAATTGCTTTGTGTTTCTTTTTCCCCTAACTTTGCACAAACCTAATCTAATGAGTAAAAAGAATACAAAGTACATCTTTGTGACAGGAGGTGTAACTTCATCTTTGGGAAAAGGAATCGTGTCTGCTTCTCTGGGACTATTGCTAAAATCACGCGGTTTTAATGTAACGATCCAAAAGCTTGATCCTTATATCAATATCGACCCGGGAACATTGAATCCTTATGAGCACGGAGAGTGCTACGTAACCGAAGATGGTGCAGAGACGGATCTGGATTTAGGCCACTATGAGCGTTATCTTGATGCTCCTACCTCTCAAAACAACAACGTTACTACAGGAAAAATCTACCAGACTGTAATTGAAAAAGAAAGAAAAGGAGATTTCCTTGGAAAAACAGTGCAGGTGATTCCTCATATCACTAACGAAATTAAACGCAGAATTAAAATCCTTTCAAAACAGAACTACGATATCATTATTACAGAGATCGGGGGAACAGTAGGGGATATTGAATCTTTACCATACATTGAAACTGTTCGTCAGCTGAAGTGGGAATTGGGAGAGAGTAATTCTATGGTGATCCACTTAACATTATTGCCATACCTGGCTTCAAGTGGAGAGTTAAAAACAAAACCTTCTCAGCATTCCGTGCGCCAATTGATGGAGAGCGGAATTATGGCTGATGTTTTGGTTTGCAGAACAGAGCATAAAATTCCTAAAGATCAAAGAGCAAAACTGGCACAATTCTGTAACGTTGCTTTGGAAAACGTTATTGAATGTAAAGATTTGGAAACGATCTATGAAGTTCCAATGTATCTTCAGAAGCAGAATTTTGACGATGTAGTGTTGAAAGAACTGGATCTGAAAAGTGATAAAACAGCTGACCTTAAAGACTGGAAGAACTTCTTAAAGAAATTCCAGAACCCTAAGAAAAAAGTGGAAATTGCGTTGGTAGGAAAATATGTTTCCCTTCAGGATTCATATATTTCTATTGCTGAGGCATTTAAACATGCCGGTGCCGATCTTGAAACTGAAGTGAAGGTAAGATGGGTATACAGTGGAGATATCACAGAAGATAATATTAAGGATGTTCTGAAAGGAGTGAACGGTATTCTTGTAGCTCCCGGATTTGGAGACAGAGGAATAGAAGGGAAAGTTCTTACTGCAAAATATGCAAGAGAAAACAAAATTCCTATGTTGGGAATCTGTTTGGGAATGCAGATCATGACCATTGAATTTGCAAGAAATGTTCTTGGACATACCAAAGCGAATTCAGTAGAATTTGATACAGCAACGCCTGATCCTGTGATCTCGTTAATGGAAGAACAGAAAAATGTAGTAGATAAAGGAGGAACAATGCGTCTTGGAGCATGGAAATGTTCTTTGAAAAACGGATCCAGATTATTTGATGTTTACGGAAGTAAAAATATTTCCGAGAGACACCGTCACCGTTATGAATTCAACAGTGAATATCTGCAGGAATTTGAAAAAAATGGCTTCCTGGCTACAGGTACAAACCCTGAAACTGGATTGGTAGAAGCTCTTGAACTTCCTGGTCACCCATTCTATGTAGGGGTTCAGTATCACCCTGAATATAAGAGTACGGTAGCAACGCCACACCCTTTATTCAGAGCTTTCATTAAGGCTTGTGAAACATCTAAGTAGATATTTTAGTATTTGGAAAGAATGTAAGTATGTTACATTGTTCCCAATAAAGAATACTAAATGTCCTTATAAAAAGAAATAAGGTAAAATTTTATCATAAACGTCTTACTATAAACTCAGGCTGATTATTCTCAGCTTGAGTTTATTATATAGTAACGTAGTAAAGCATAGAGTTTTGATAAAAAAACAGTATTTTTGTCAGCTCAAAATTATGTACATATAAAGGTACATCCTAAGTTTAAAATTTTAATATAAAATAAAATGCAACAAAACAACGGAATCGATAAGAAGCAAATGATTAGTTTCGCGGTTTTATGCCTGGTTCTCTTCGGCTTTATGTTCTATTTTCAGAACAAGCAGGCGAAAGAAGAGCAGTTAAAAGCTGAGCAGCAGAAAACTGAACAGGTTAAAAACCCGGTAAAACAAATTCAGGCAAGTAATATCAATCCAAATGTAACTCCTGGTTCCATCCAAACAGCAAGTCTGTCTAACAAAGAACTGAATGTAGAATTCTCAAGTTTAGGAGGACAGGTTTCCAAAGTACAGCTTTCAGAATACAAAGCATATGACCACAAAACAGATCAGGCGGATCTTCCTCTATATCTGATCAATAAAAATAATTCAAACTACGGATTTCAGTTTAAAGATAAAACAGGAAAGGTTGTCAACACTAAAGATTTAGTTTTTGCCCCTTCTGTTAATGGAAATGCTGTAACACTAACAGCTGATTATAACGGCGCTGTTATTCAGTTTATTTATACATTGCTTCCAAAATATACTTTAGATTTTAAAGTAAGAACACAAGGACTTTCTAAAATTACTTCAGATAACAAAGCAGATTTTATCTGGGATTATAGTGTAAGAAACTTAGAAAAAGGTAGAGCTCAGGAGCAGTCTCATTCAGAATTCTCCTATGCTTTTAATAATTATAAAGATTATGATTATGATGGAAGAACTACCATGGAAGAGGAAAAAGAAACCCTTAACTGGATTGGTGTAAAGCAGCAGTTCTTTACTTCTGTTATTGAGGCTAAGAATGGTTTCACACAAAGTAAAGGAAACCAGGAGTCGGTGGAAGAAGGCGAGTATCTGAAAAAATTAAACTATGAAGGTTTCGTTCAGATGACCGGAAGTGAACTGAATCAGGACTTTACCTGGTACTTTATGCCACTGGATCTGAAATTATTGAAATCTTACGATAAAAATTTTGATGAGATTCTTCCATTAGGATGGTCTTTTATCGGATGGATGAACCGTGGGTTCTTTATGCCGATGTATAACCTTATTGCTGATTGGGGATTAACTGCAGGTTGGGTAATCTTCCTGATGACTATTATTGTAAAATTGATCTTGTCACCCATTATGTATAAGCAGCATAAGTTGAGTGCGATGATGAAAGTAATCCGTCCGGAAATTGATGAGGTAAATGCCAAACTGAAAGATGCAGACCCAATGAAGAAGCAACAGGCTACTATGGAGGTTTACAGAAAGGCCGGAGTTAACCAGATGGCAGGATGTTTACCCGCATTGGTTCAGATTCCAATTTTCTACGCATTATTCCGTTTCTTCCCGAACTTTATTGATTTAAGAGGTCAGGGGTTCTGGTTTGCAAAAGATTTGACAGCTTATGACGATTTGATTAAATTGCCATTTAAAATTCCTTTCCTGGGAGATCACTTGAGTATTTTTGCATTGGCGTGTACTATTGTTATCTTAATTTATACGGTGATGACTTCAGGAAATATGCAGCAGCCTCAGCAGGAAGGAATGCCAAATATGAAAGTATTGATGTATATTTTCCCGATTACATTCCTATTCTTCCTTAACACTTCAGCGTCCGGCCTTTCATGGTACTATTTCGTATCGAATGCGATCAATATCTTAATTATCTTAGTTATTAAGTATGTGATTCTGGATGAGAAGAAAATTCATGCTCAGATTCAGGCTAATAAAGAAAAGCCTAAAACGGAAGGTAAATTCCAAAAAAGAATGAGAGAAATGATGGAGAAAGCTCAGGATCAGCAAAAAGCTCAGGAGCAACAAAGAAATAAAAAGAAATAGTCTAATATATATGACTACAAAAAAGAGAAGCTGTTTAACTGCTTCTCTTTTTTTATATTGTAAATCTGATGATAATCAAAGGTTTTGCTTTTAATCATACTTTAATCTGAATGACTGTCTGTGGTGTTTTGTGGGGCCATGCTTTATCAAAGCTTCCTGATGTTTTTTTGTAGCATACCCAAAGTTGGTATCCCAGCCATATTCCGGATGTTCTTCATGCAGCTCGATCATTAATCTGTCTCTGTAGTTTTTTGCAAGAATAGAAGCTGCAGCAATAGACAGTACTTTTGAATCTCCTTTGATAATACATTGATGAGGAATAAAATTATAGGGATGGAATTTGTTGCCATCTACTAAAATAAGTTCAGGAGTGATTGCTAATTTATCCAGAGCGCGATGCATAGCATGGATGCTGGCATTGAGGATGTTATGTTCATCAATGAATGAAGGAGGCAGTTCAGCGATGGCATAAGTATTTACATTGTCCTTGATATAATCATCCAATTCCATTCTTGTTTTAAAAGTTAATTTTTTTGAATCATTAACTAAATTTTGCTTAAAACTGTCATCCAAAATTACAGCAGCAGCAACCACTGGCCCGCTTAAACAGCCTCGTCCTACTTCGTCACATCCTGCTTCAATATAAGCGTCTGACCACCTATGTAATAACTGTGTATCTATATCTTGCATAAGACTGTAAAATTAGTAAAAACAAACCTATTAAACAGAGGTTTCATCTGTTTTTTGAAATTCTGAAAATAAATCATTTTTAAGTTCATGAATTAAAATAAATGAACGATAATAATATGATTTTTATGATTTGTCAAGAGGGTTTAAAATTGCTTTTTTTTAACCTAAAAACAATTTTACTTAATGGTACTATATTGGTGCTTTTGTTACATTAATTTATTTACGTTTTTTATGATTTTTTATTGCGTTTGTAGTGCGTTGCTCGCGGTTTGTAGAATGTTTTTTCGAATTTTAAGATAAAAAAAATAAATATGCATTGCATTGCAATTGTAAAATTATTAATGGTTTTAAAAGTTGAAAACTGTTGTATTTATCTCATTTACAGTATTTTATTGTTTGATTTTATTTGATACTTATATGAATATTATCAATAATAATACTCGTTAGTATTTTTAGAAGAAAAATGTTTAATTTTTTTTTAATTTTTGTTAAAAAAAATAATTTTAACTTATTTTAATAATTTTTATGCTTATTTGATTGAAAATTATTAAATAGTTAATAATTTTTTAAGAATTTATTTTGTGTTGTTAATAAAGTTTTACAAATTTGTACGGATACAAAATTAAATTTGATATGAAGAAACTAACAACGAGTCTACTTGTAGTGGTATTGTCTTCATCTGTTGCTATTGTAAGTGCTCAACAGAAGAAAAATGATACCGCCACACAGACTAAAGAGATTGAGGGTGTAGTGGTGACTGCATTAGGTATTAAGAGAGAGAAAAAAGCTCTTGGATATGCCTCTCAAGAAATCAAAGGGGACCTTATTTCTGATGCAGGGCAAACGAACGCTGTAAGTGCATTGTCGGGAAATGTTGCAGGGGTACAGGTTACAGCACCTTCTTCCATGGGAGGTTCTACCAGAATTACCATGAGAGGTATTAGTTCGGTTACCGGAGAAAACCGACCTTTAATTGTTATTGATGGAATTCCTTTAGATAACTCAAATGTTAACAGTGTAGATACTCAAAGAGGAGCTGGAGGAAGAGATTACGGAGATGCAACTTTTGACATCAACCCGGATGATATTGAAAGTGTAACGGTATTGAAAGGAGGTCCTGCGGCAGCACTATACGGATATAGAGCGGGTAACGGAGCGATTATCTATACCACAAAATCAGCTAAAAAAGGGAGAACGGAAGTTACGCTTAATACAGGGGTATCTTTTGAATCCATCTACATCAGACCCAAATTACAAAATCAATATGGAGGTGGATTAGAGTCAGAACTTCCTACAGAAGATATTAACGGCCAGACCTATAATATTACAGAGTTTGGAACCGATGAAAGCTGGGGACCAAGATACAATCCTAATTTATTATATTTAGGCTGGAACTCATTTGACCCTGAGTTTAGTAATGATTACATGAAACTGAAGAAGTGGGTAGCTCCTAATAAAGATGTTGATGACTTCTTTAGAGTAGGAACTACATATACCAATAACGTTTCAGTTTCTAAATCATTTGAAAATACCAATGTAAGGTTATCTTATACCAATACTAAGATTAATGGTATTGTACCTAATTCAGAAATTAAGAAAGATAACTTCAGTTTAAATGTTAGCTCAAAATTATCAGATAAATTAAAAGCAGATGCTGTTTTCAATTATGTCCATACAGCAGGTTTCAACAGACCGGAGCAGGGCTATGGAGATAATTCAGTAGCGCAGAAGTTTTATCAATGGGGACAAAGACAGCTAGATTTTTCAGAACTGAAAGATTATAAACTGGCTAACGGAATGCAGAGATCCTGGAACAGGACTGCCTGGAATGACGGTACTCCTAACTTCTCAGATAACCCGTACTGGACTATTTATGAGAATACTTCTGATGATAGCAGGCACCGGTTCTTTGGAAATGCAGGGTTAACCTATAATTTCTCTAAGAAAGTGTATGTTTCAGGGAAGGTATATGGAGATACTTACTCTCAGCAAATCAGATCAAGAGTAGCTGTTGGTTCAGCAGCACAATCAGGATATGTTATTCAAAAAAGGAATAATTCTGAATTCAACTACGAAGGTAGAATTCACTACAATGATAATTTCGGTGATTTCAGTTTAAATACATTTGCAGGATTCAATATTATGGATCGTAAATGGGATGTTTTGGAAGGCAGATCTGTAGGAGGATTAATTATTCCAAACTTATATAACCTTGCCAACAGTAAGGAAGCTCCACGTGCATCTAATGCATTTAACCATTTTGGAGTACGCAGTGTATTTGCATCCGTTTCACTAGGATATAAAGACTTTTTATTCTTAGAAGGAACCGGAAGAAATGACTGGTTCTCAATGCTTAATGATGATCAGTTTTATCCATCGGTAACGGGTAGCTTCGTGTTCTCCAAAATTGCTAATGTAGATTGGATCTCTTTTGGTAAATTAAGAGCAGGATGGTCAAGGATTGCAGGAGGCTCTGATCCTTATATCAGAGGGACGTTTGCATCGATAGATACTCCGTTTGGAGGAAGTCCTGTGTATTCTATGCCTAATACGAGAGGAGAAGAAGGAATCAAACCGGAGATCAAAACAACAAAAGAGATCGGTTTAGAGATGAACTTCTTTAAAAACAGATTTGGATTTGATTTTACATATTATGACGTAAAATCTACGGATCTTATTATTCCATTGCCAATTGATCCGGCTACAGGATATGGATTCAAGAGAATCAATGCCGGGGAAATGACCAACAAAGGTATTGAAGCCATGGTGAATATTACACCTATCAGAAGCAGTGATTTCTCATGGGATTTTACCTGGAACTTTACAAGGAACAGAAATAAGCTTGTTGATCTACAAGGAAATCTTCAAAACTATATTTTGACCAATGCACCGTTCAGAGTCCAGCTTGCTGCTCAGGTGGGGTATTCCTATGGGGTAATCTTAGGAACTGATTATGTATATGATGCTGCCGGTAATAAAGTAGTAGATGCTACAGGCCGTTATAAAGCTTCCGAGATTAAGCCTTTAGGTTCTGTACTACCTGATTATAATATGGGATTCAGAAACTCATTTAAATATAAGAGTTTCGGATTGTCATTCTTAATTGATGTTCAGCAGGGAGGTAAATACTTCTCGACAACGAATATGTGGGGGATGTCTTCGGGTATGCTTGAAGAATCTGCACTTGGAGGAAACAGAGAAGCAGGAATTACCCTACCAGGAGTTAAAGAAGACGGTACACCAAATGATATTCATTTAGATGCAACAACATGGGGGAAAGCATTTTATAATACTGTGGATGCGCAAAACGTTTTTGATGCAAGCTACATTAAGTTAAGAGATGTTACTTTATCATATGACTTGCCAAAATCTTTCATAGGAAACTCTATTCAGGGAATCAGAGTATCTGCTTTTGCAAGAAACCTGTTTGCTTGGAATTTAGCTAATAAAGGAATTGATCCTGAGAATACAGCATACGGATCAGGAAACATTCAGGGAATAGAAGGAGGTTCGTTACCATCTACAAGGGTATTCGGAGTTAATGTAAACTTTAAATTTTAATCACAATGAAAAAGATATTTTCAATACTAACACTGGCAGGTTTGTCATTAGCGCTTAACAGCTGTGCGGATAAATTTGATGAAATAGATGCCAATCCAAACTCTACAGAGAATCCATTACCAACAGGGTTGTTCAACAATGGGAACAAAGAGTATATGGATTTCACAAGAGATGGCTGGGTATCAGGAAGAATGATGTTGCCGTTTGTTCAATATTCAGCACAAAGACAATATACAGAAGAAGACAGATACCAGTACAGGCTTACTACGGGTACACAATTATGGGCAAGAACCTATTATGTAGCTCAAGATTACAAAAAGATCATTGACCTGAATACTGATCCGGCTACTAAAGCTCAAATGGCCAACTATGGAGCTAATGCAAACCAGATCGCAGCATCCAGAATTATGTTATCTTACGTATTTGCTAATTTAGCAGATGCTTTCGGGGATATTCCGTACTGGTCTTATGGGAATAAAGATGCAGATTTCCAGGCATTAAATGTTGATGTTAACTTACAGCCTAAATTTGCTACTCAGAAGAAAGTCTATGCAGATATTTTAAAAGAGCTTAAAGAAGCTTCTGAAATGATCGATGGTACTCAGGATATTATCCTGACGGATGGAGATCAATTGTTTGGTAGCCCTGCAAAATTGAAGACATTTGCGAACTCTCTAAGATTAAGAATAGCAACCCGAGTAAAAGGAGTTATTCCGGGAGCAGAAGCTCATATTGCAGATGCTATTGCTTCAGGAGTAATGACGTCTAATGATGATACGGTAGGATTAACGTATGAAAATAACTTGGTTAACCCATCTCCTTTCTTCGCAACCTATATTGAGAGATCAGACTTTGCAATTTCAAAGACTTTTGTACAGTTGCTTAAAGGAGAAAAAGGTAATTTTGGAGTGGATCCACGAATTTTCAAATATGCTTCTCCAACTTCTGTAAAGGCATCTAATATCAGAGCTCAGAATATGGTTGAAGCTACAGATATTAACCAGATCAAAGGAATGCCATATGGTGTACCAACTACTTTGGCAACCAGCCAGGCTGCTTCATCAAGTTATTTTGGTAAAAATGTCTTAAAGCCTGGTTATACTGAAATCTTTATGGAATATGCAGAAGTAGAATTCTTATTGGCTGAAGCTAATGGCTGGTCACAGGATCACTATGAAAAAGGAGTTAGAGCATCTATGGAAAGATGGGGTGTAGCTTCTGATCAGATTGATACATTTGTAGCAGCTCTTCCGGCAGCTAATAAAGCAAATGTAATGAACCAGAAGTATGTTGCATTATTCATGCAGCCTAATGAAGCATGGTCAGAATACAGAAGAACAGGATATCCTAATACATTATTGTTACCTGGGCAAACAGCTGACCTGAATGTACCTTCTGCAGCTGGGCAAACAACATACACGTTTACTTCGCTTATTGCAGGGTTAACAGATGTACCAACAAGAATTTTCTATCCAACAACAGTTCAGACATTAAATACAGCGAATTACCAAGCTGCGTCTGCTTCTATTGGTGGAGATCAAATGAATACAAAATTAATTTGGGATACCAACTAATACTGTAAACATATTTTAACACACATTCAGTTAACATTCATATTAAAACCGCCTTTTGGCGGTTTTTTTATTTAATAATAGTACTTGTTTCTTCATTATTGTAAATTTCAGGGATCTGTATAATTCTATTTTTCATTAAATCATTGTTTATTTTTTTCATTATATATTGTTATACAATATTTTTTACTGATGATTTACTTTATATTTATTTATAAGATTATTTAAAATTTAAATTTTGATAAAAAACAATAAGAAACTTTGTTTTATTGATGTTTATTTAAGTTTTTAACTTAAAATTTTAACTAATTAATATATTTTATCGTTTTATATTGAGTATTTTATATTTTTTTAATTTTTTTTCTTTGACTTGTTAATAAGGTTTTACAAATTTGTACGGATACAAAATTAAATTTGATTATGAAGAAACTAACAACGAGTCTACTTGTAGTGGTATTGTCTTCATCTGTTGCTATTGTAAGTGCTCAGCAGAAGAAAAATGATACCGTCACACAGACTAAAGAGATTGAGGGTGTAGTGGTGACTGCATTGGGGATTAAGAGAGAGAAGAAAGCTCTTGGATATGCCTCTCAAGAAATCAAAGGAGACCTTATTTCTGATGCCGGGCAAACGAATGCTGTAAGTGCATTATCAGGAAATGTCGCAGGGGTCCAGGTAACAGCTCCTTCTTCTATGGGGGGGTCTACCAGAATTACAATGAGAGGGATCAGTTCTCTAACTGGTGAAAACCGTCCATTAATTGTGGTTGATGGAGTTCCTTTAGATAACTCAAATGTTAATAATGATGATACTCAAAGAGGAGCAGGAGGTCGAGATTATGGAGATGCTACATTTGATATTAATCCTGATGATATTGAAAGTGTAACGGTCTTAAAAGGAGGCCCGGCAGCTGCTTTATATGGATATAGAGCAGGAAACGGAGCCATTATTTATACTACAAAATCAGCTAAAAAAGGGAGAACTGAGGTACAGTTTAATACAGGTGTTTCCTTTGAATCTATTTACATCAGACCAAAATTACAAAACCTATATGGAGGTGGTTCAGAATTAGCACTGCAAACTCAGGAAATAGATGGGGTAACGTATAATCTTCCTGAATTTGGAACAGATGAAAGCTGGGGTCCTAAATATGGCCCGAATTTATATTACTTAGGCTGGGATTCTTTTGATCCTGAATTTCCTAATCAATATATGAAGCTGAAACAGTGGGTTGCTCCTAGAAAAGATGTTGATGACTTCTTTAGAGTTGGAACAACTTATACCAATAACATTTCTGTTTCTAAATCATTCGAAAATACAAATATAAGACTATCCTATACCAATACAAAAATTAACGGTATTGTACCAAATTCTGAAATTAAGAAAGATAATTTCAGTATAAATATTAATTCCAAATTGACTGACAATTTAAAAGCTGATGCAGTTTTTAATTATGTGCGTACCGATGGTTTCAACAGACCAGAACAAGGATACGGGGATAACTCTGTAGCACAGAAGTTCTACCAGTGGGGACAGAGACAGCTTGATTTTTCAGAATTGCAAAATTATAAATTACCAAATGGAATGCAGAGATCCTGGAACAGGACTGCTTGGAATGATGGTACTCCAAACTTCTCTGATAACCCTTACTGGACGATCTATGAAAATACTTCTGCAGATACCAGAAATAGATTCTTTGGAAATGCTGGGCTGACGTATAATTTTTCTAAGAAAGTATATGTTTCTGGTAAGGTATATGGAGATACCTATTCACAAACCATTTCCTCAAGAGTGGCTATTGGATCAGCGGCACAATCTCAATATAATCTTAGAAAAAGTAATAACTCTGAATTCAACTATGAAGGGAGATTACACTACAATGATAATTTCGGAGATTTCAATTTAAGTACCTTTGTAGGATTTAATATTATGAATCGTAAGTGGGATATCATGCAGGGTAATTCTGTTGGGGGATTAATTATTCCTGATTTATATAATTTATCGAACAGTAGAGAAATTGCACGTGCAACTAACTCATCTTTTCACGTAGGAGTAAAAAGTTTATTTGCATCGGTGTCTTTGGGATATAAAGACTTTTTATTCTTAGAGGCTACAGGTAGAAATGACTGGTTCTCTATGCTAAATGATGATCAGTTTTACCCTTCCGTAACAGGTAGTTTCGTATTCTCTAAGCTTCTTAAAACAGACTGGATCTCTTTTGGAAAGGTGAGAGCAGGATGGTCAAGAATTGCAGGAGGTTCTGATCCTTATATTAGAGGAACTTATGCAACAATAGGAAATTCATTCTGGGGAAGCCCAACTTATTCTATGCCCCCTACTAAAGGAGAAAACAACCTTACTCCTGACTTGAAAACTACTAAGGAAATTGGTCTAGAAATGAACTTCTTCAAAAATAGAGTAGGATTTGATGTTACTTACTATGATGTGAAAACTACAAATCTGATTATTCCGTTACCAATTGATCCTGCAACAGGATTTGGATTTAAAAGAATCAATGCCGGAGAGATGACTAACAAAGGTATCGAAGCGACGGTAAATATTACTCCTATAAAAACTGCAGATTTCTCATGGGATGTTGCGTGGAACTTTACGAGAAACCGAAACAAGCTTGTAGAATTGCAAGGTAATCTTGAAAATCTTATCCTGACCAATGCTCCGTTCAGAGTACAGTTAGCTGCTCAGGTTGGATATTCATACGGTACAATTCTGGGAACTGATTTTGTATATGATGCCAACGGGAATAAGGTAGTAGATGCAACCGGACGTTATAAAGCTTCAGCGATTAAGCCTTTAGGTTCAGTACTTCCTGATTACAATATGGGATTCAGAAACTCATTCAAATATAAAAGTTTTGGATTATCTTTCCTGATTGATGTTCAGCAGGGAGGTAAATACTTCTCAACAACTCACATGTGGGGAATGAATAACGGGATGCTTGAGGAAACTGCTCTTGGAGGAAATAGAGAGGCTGGTGTGATTCTTCCAGGTGTTAAAGAAAATGGAGCTCCTAACGATATCCGATTAGATGCACCAACATGGGGGAAATCATATTATAACACCGTTGATGCACAGAATGTTTTTGATGCAAGTTACATTAAGTTAAGAGACATTACTTTATCTTATGATCTTCCAAAGTCATTTATTGGTAATTCTATTCAAGGAATAAGAGTATCCGCATTTGCAAGAAACCTTTTTGCATGGAATCTTGCCTTCAAGGGAGTTGATCCGGAGAATACTTCTTATGGGTCAGGTAATATTCAGGGGTTAGAAGGTGGTTCTTTACCATCTACAAGGATGTATGGAGTTAATGTGAATTTTAAATTTTAATTACAATGAAAAAAATATTTTCTATAATAGCGGTAGTAGGTTTGTCTCTAGCAATTAACAGCTGTGCAGATAAATTTGATGAAATTGATGTCAATCCGAATTCTACAGAGAATCCTCTGCCAACAGGGTTGTTCAACAACGGGAACAAAGAGTACATGGATTTCACAAGAGATGGCTGGGTATCAGGGAGAATGATGCTCCCATTTGTTCAATATTCTGCCCAAAGAATATATACTGAAGAGGACAGATATCAGTACAGACTTACCACAGGAACTCAGTTGTGGACAAGGACTTATTACGTAGCACAGGACTATAAGAAAATTATTGACCTTAATACTGATCCAGCATCAAAAGGTAAAATGTTGGCTTATGGAAGTAATGAAAACCAGATCGCAGCTTCAAGAATTATGTTATCTTATGTGTTTGCTAACCTTGCAGATGCTTTTGGTGATATTCCTTATTGGTCTTATGGTAATAAGGATGCTGACTTTCAGGCATTAAATATTGATGCAACATTGCAACCTAAATTTGCTACACAGCAAAAAGTGTATGCAGATGTCTTAAAAGAGCTTAAAGAGGCTTCGGAAATGATTGATCTTTCTACATCAACCGTTTTTTCTGAAGGTGATCAATTGTTTAAAAGCCCTGCTAAGCTTAAGAAATTTGCAAACTCATTAAGATTGAGAATTGCAACCCGAGTAAAAGGTGTGGTTCCGGGAGCAGAGGCACATATTGCAGATGCTATCGCTTCAGGAGTGATGACTTCTAATGATGATACTGTGGGCTTAACTTATGAAAGTAATCTGGTTAATCCATCACCATTCTTTTCAACCTACATTGACAGATCTGATTTTGCTGTTTCAAAGACTTTTGTTCAGCTACTTAAAGGAGAATCCGGAGTTTTTGGGGTAGATCCTAGAATTTTTAAATATGCAGCTCCAACAACGGTGACAGCAACTGATATTAGACAGCAGACAATGGCCGAAGCTTCAGATATTAGCAAAATCCAAGGAATGCCTTATGGTGTACCATCTACATTAACCTCAAGTCAGGCAGGTACCTCAAGTTTCTTTGGTAAAAATATCCTAAAACCTGGTGCTACCGAAATATTCATGGAGTATGCAGAGGTTGAATTCTTACTATCAGAAGCGAATGGCTGGTCACAAGATCATTATGAAAAAGGTGTGAAAGCATCTATGGAAAGATGGGGAATTGATGCCGCTAAAGCCAATACATTTGTAGGCGCGCTTCCTGCAGCGAGTAAAGCTAATGTAATGACACAGAAGTATATTGCATTATTTATGCAGTCTAATGAGGCTTGGTCAGAATATAGAAGAACCGGATACCCGAATACATTGTTATTGCCTGGGCAAACGGCTAATCTTAATAAGCCATCCGCAACGGGGGTAACTACCTATACATTTACGTCACTTATTGCTGGCTTAACAGATGTACCAACCAGAATTTTCTATCCAACTAATGTACAGACATTAAATACAGCGAATTATCAAGCTGCGTCTGCTTCTATTGGTGGAGATAAAATGAATACAAAATTAATTTGGGATGTAAACTAAAAAGTATTCATATAATATATTCAAATTAAGAAACCGCCTTCGGGCAGTTTTTTCTGAAAAAGTTTTTAAACAAGAAAAAGAGGTCTTCAAGACCTCTTTTATATTTTTTATTCACCTTTGCACTTGATTGAAAATGGTAAGCAGGCACCCCAGGCTTGGCATTGTCTATAGCCATCAGGGCAGGTTCCCCATGGCTCACAGCAGGGAGCGTTTCCTCCATTAATCTGTTTAAGTTCTGTTTTAGAGATTTTTCTTAGATTTTTCATGATATATTTTGTTTTAATTAGTAAAATAAATATAGGAAAATTATTGGTAATTTATTGCTTTTCAGTGTAATAATGTGAAAAATAAATTAAATAATTGAAACTCTGTGATCTTGATGTATAGGGTTGTCTTTTTTATTTCACTAAATTTGTACTTCAAATTTTTGAGATGAAGTAAGGCTATTCCATGTGGCCTTTAAAAAAGTAATATATACACATGAATATTAAAGATATTATAGAAGGGAAACTTTCAGAGGTTATTTTAAATGTATATCAATTAAAAGACATTAAGCTGGAGGTTCAGGAAAATAAAACGGAATTTGAGGGTGACTTTACCATTGTTACTTTTCCGTTGGTAAAACAATTAAAGAAAAATCCGGAAAGCATTGGAGTTGAATTAGGGGAAGCTTTAACGGAACAATCAGATTTATTTGAAAGCTTTAATGTGGTAAAAGGTTTTTTGAATGTTAAAGTTAAAAACCAGTTGTTTGTGGATAACTTCAGATCCGTAAGCAATGGTTTTTCAACAATAGAAAAGAAAAATGCTACAGTGATGGTAGAGTATTCTTCACCGAATACCAATAAGCCTTTACACTTGGGGCATATCAGAAATAACTTATTAGGATTTTCTGTAGCTCAGATCTTAAAAGAGGCTGGCTATGATGTGATCAAAACGCAAATTATCAATGATAGAGGAATCCATATCTGTAAGTCGATGTTGGCTTGGGTGAAATTTGGAAATGGCGAAACCCCGGAAACAACCAATACCAAAGGAGATAAATTTGTAGGAAACTACTATGTAGAATTTGATAAAAAATACAAAAAAGAAATTGCAGATCTTGTAGGACAGGGAGTAGGAGAAGAGCAGGCTAAGAAAGATGCTCCGATGATAAAAGAAGCGCAAAAAATGCTTTTAGATTGGGAAAATGGAGATGAAATGGTAAGAAACCTTTGGGCAGAAATGAATTCTTGGGTATATAAAGGATTCAATGAAACCTATAAAAGATTAGGTGTTGATTTTGACCAGGTTCAATACGAAAGCAATACTTATCTGTTAGGAAAGGATATTATTCAGCAAGGGTTGGATGACGGAGTTTTATATCAAAAAGAAGATGGCTCTGTTTGGTGTGACCTTACGGATGAAGGACTTGATCAGAAGTTGTTATTACGTTCTGACGGTACATCCGTTTACATGACACAGGATTTAGGAACTGCTGTTGGACGTTTTAAACAAAGCGATATCAAGAAGCTGATTTATACCGTAGGAAATGAACAGGATTATCACTTCCAGGTCTTATTTAAGATTTTAAAGAAGCTGGGTTATGAGTGGGCAGACCAGCTTTATCACCTTTCTTATGGAATGGTAGAGCTTCCTGAAGGTAAAATGAAATCCCGTGAAGGAACGGTAGTAGATGCTGATGACCTGATGCAGGAAATGTATGAAACTGCGAAATCTAAGGCTCAGGAGCTTGGGAAACTGGAGACTCTTTCAGAAGAAGATAAAGAAGCTTCTTATGAGACAGTAGGACTTGGAGCATTAAAATATTTTATGCTAAAAGTAGACCCTAAGAAAAAAATGCTTTTCAATCCTGCCGAAAGTATTGATTTCAACGGGAATACAGGACCATTCATCCAGTATACTTATGCACGTATTCAGTCATTGTTATCTAAAGCAGGCTATACCCAGAAAGAGACAGCTGATGTAGTTTTCAATCAATCTGAGAAAGAGCTGATTATGCAGTTGACCAACTTTAAGACTGTAGTAGCCAAATCAGCAGAAACATTAAGCCCGGCTTTAGTGGCTAATTATGTATATGATCTTGTGAAAGCATATAACTCTTTCTATCAGAATAACCCAATCCTGATTCAGGATGATGAAAATGTAAAACAATTCCGTCTGAATGTTTCAGACCTTACAGCCAAGACGATTAAAAAATCTTTAGAGCTTCTGGGAATCGGAACCGTAAACAGAATGTAGAAAATAATACGCCTCCTGAATTCAGGAGGCATTTTTTTTTGTAAAATATATTATATAATAGCAGTGAAAAGCCGGAGAGTAGAAGCTAGATAAAAATTCTTTACATTAGATTAAACCCAAAAACTACGTTTCACACCCTTCTTCTTGCATCATGTATCCTGCAGTTTATCATCCTTACCATGCATCTGCTTAAGGCTATCTGCATATAGTTTCGCAGGACTCCATCTTGCATGTTTGGAAAGAACCACTTTGTATCCTTTTTTGTACGTGTAGACTTTGGTGAATTTGGCACCGAAAAATATCAGCATACAGGAATAATTGATCCACATCATAATCAGAATCACAGTTCCGGCAGCTCCAAAAGTGGAAGTGGGCTTTACCTGGCTGAAATAAAGACTTAATAGAAACTTTCCTAATGTAAATAGAGCGGTTGTTAAAAAAGCACCTCTCCACACCGATTTCCAGGAGATCAGTACATCCGGAAGAACCTTAAACATTAAAGCAAACAAAAGCATGACGAGCCCAAAACCTATGGCAAAGTTCACTAATTCTACAAGCATATAAGTTTCAAAACCGAAATATTGGGTAATGATTGTATTAAAAAGACTGATAAGGGAAGATAAGATCATCGTGATCATCAATAAAAAGCCCAGGATAAGAATCATTCCCAGGGAATTGGCCCGGTCCAGTAAAAATTTGAGCAGCGCTTTTTTAGGAGCCGCTTCTACATCCCAAAGTGCGTTGAGTGAATGTTGAAGTTGAAAGAAAAGAGTTGTAGAACCAAAAACTAAAGATCCTACTCCTACAGCTTTCATAAAAATGTTTTTTTTGTCAATCAGTGCTCCAGCCAGCATCCCTTCAATACTTTTTGCTACGTCAGGCCCCATAATGCCGCTGATCTGAGTACTTATCTGCCCACGTATAGCTTCTTCGCCAAAAAAATTCCCCAATACCCAGATAATAATAATTAATAATCCCGGAATAGAAAAAATGGCATAATAGGCCAGACTTGCCGAGTCTTTTGACGCGGAAGAGCTGTTCCATTCTGTAAATGTTTCCTTTAGAACCTCCCAGAAAAATTTTATATTATTGATCATATTAAAATGGATATCCGATGGCAATATTTAAAATAAGATTATCTTTTCTCCAGCTGGAATCTCCGAAATTAATTTTATCGAAAGCCCATCTGTCTCCTTTTTCATAATAAGGTACCCGCAATGGCATAGCTAAATCTAATCGTAAGATCAGGATAGAAAAATCAAGTCTCAGACCAACTCCTGCTCCCACAGCAATTTCATTTAAAAAATCTTTTGAGAATTTGGCGCCGGGCCTATCTTTATCACTATTGATCAGCCATATGTTTCCGGCATCCACAAAAACTGCAGCATTCAGAAATTTATATAGATTAGCACGGTATTCGGCATTAAATTCCAGCCTTATATCTCCGGACTGATCAAAATAGGCACCTTCCTCTAAGGTTCTGGGATCAAAACTCCCGGGTCCTAATGTTCTTGCTCGGAAAGCTCTGATACTGTTACTCCCTCCCGAGAAAAACTGCTTGGAAAAAGGAATAAATTCTGAATTTCCATACGGATAAGCTATTCCGGCAATTACTCTTGTTGCCAGTGAGGATTTCTCAGTAAACTTATGATAGAACCTCAAATCATTTTCAATCTTAACATATTGACTGAAAGGAATTCCGAAAATTTCTTTTTGCTTATCTTTCTTTATATTGGCTCCAGTAACCAGTCCTGTAATGTTTCCTGCCAGGTCAAGCGTTCCTTTATAGTAGAATGTATTTGTTCTGGGAAGCATTGTATTCGTATAAGTATAAGAATAGGTAGGTCCGAAAATAAGCTGTCTTTCTACAATTCGTTGCATGGCAGGTTTACCTTCAGATTTCATTATGTATTCCTCTGTAACTTTAGCCGGAGAAACCAGGGTAATGTCAATTACCTTCAGTTCATGCTCTTTTCTGGCATTTTCTTTCCAGGTGTACCCAAATGATCCGGTGAAGTTATTAAGCGTATAATATTTTGTTCTGTTCTGAAATTCGTATCCTAATGTGATATTGGTTCTCGGAACAAATTCGCTGGAAGAATGAAAACGGAAAGGTGCTACAATTCTTGGAATGGAAAGCTGCACATTAGTTCCTCCACGGAAAATATTGTTGGCATCTTTAGGACCACCCATCTGGAAATCAAAAGCTCCGTAAATAGCGGCTTTAAATTGCTCTGCCCCACGGAAGAAATTCCGGTGTGTCCAGTTCAGATTCAGCTCACTACCGGCATAGTTTGCGGAGTTTGTTCTGCCCAGTGCTTCCAGACGAAGTGACTGGATTTGCCTTGGAGTCAGTAAATAATAAGCATCAAATTTATGAGATAATGAGTCAGCGACAACAAATTCATTCTTTACAAACTTGAAAACTCCCAGACTTATTAACCGGTTTAGCGTAAGGTTATGGTTGGAACGGTTATAAAGATCTCCTTTTTTAAAATATAAAGCTCTGTCGAAAATTTTTGGTTTGAATTTATGTTGCGGATCAATAACATACATATCATCGAAAGCATACTTAGAGAGAGAGTCTTTATCCATTGGGATACTGTATTTCCCATCTTTTACATCCTGGATATTATAATTGGGAAATACAATCACCTTATCAATACTAAACTGTTGGGTGGCCAGATCCGGGGTATTATCTTTAAGTTTTACGTTGAGCTCAACCTTATGATTTTTATTTACAGTACTGTCTGCCTGTACAATAATATTATCGGGATGGAAGTAATAAAATCCTCTTTCTTTTAAGCCATTATCAATTCTTTCCCTTTCAGTCTTGATGACATCCAGATCAAAGGGTTTTCCGTTTTTAAGAAGCGTTTTATTGGTTAAACTTTGAATTTCCTGATTAACGAGGGTAGAGTCTTTCTGGAATTTTACGCCCTCAATCATATATCTGGCACCAGGTCTTACCGTATAAATAACCTGAGCTTTTTTGTTCTTTGAAACCGTATCATAAGTTGCCCGTGCATTGAAATATCCTTTATTTTCAGAATAGTTTTCAATAATGTCTTTATTGAATTCACGGTCTACATCACCTAATAGTACAGGCTTTTCACCTACTTTATATTTAAGCCAGTAATTAAAACCTTTGTCTTTCTTGGGTTCCTTAGCTATATTATAGAAATATAACTTTGGACGAAGTCCCAGAAATGTAGAATTCGGTTTGGGAGTAAGGTTGGCCTCCAGTGCTGACTGGAGGTCTTTTTTCTCTTTTTTCGAAATAGTGTCATTTAAGATTTTTACCTCTGCACCGGTATAGAGCATCTGACCCTCTCTTAAATATTTGGTATTGCTGCAGGAAATAGCTACCGATGAAATCCCGGAAACAAACAGATATTTACAATATGTATGGAACTTATTACTCATTATTTAAATTCTACCACTTGGTTATTTTGATTCTTTTTAGGTTTCTTCTCCTTTGACTTTTGAAATATTTCCCGGAATTTGTCATAATCCAATGTAATGATAAATCCTACTCCGGTTTCTATGATCTGCCCCTGAAGAGCCACCTGATATTCATCTTTACGGTAAGCGCGCAGCATGTATCTGCCGTCTTTAGACAGGCTGTAGTCCACAGAGACATTGCCGGCAATATTCGTCATGTTTTCATTTTGACGGGCATCACCCTCCAGTCCGAAATTACTTCCTACCGTTACTTTCAGTCTGTCATTCAACAGTTTTTTGCTGATATCTACATTAAGGTCTGTTCGGGTATTTTTCTGTCCTGTTGAATAATCATCTGAGGAATCAAGCCCGAAATTGAGATCAACCCCTTTTATCAATCCGGCAGCAAGATTATTCAGTTGCTGGGAGAGAATTTTACTCACACTCTGTCTTGCCATGGTTTCTGCAGACATTCCGGCACCGCTTTCAAAAGGATTTTCTCCAATAAAACGGTTCAGGAGAAGTAAAGCAAATACCTGCTTATTCAATTCAGATTCCTGGGTTCTGAGCTGGGCCAGTTTCTGATCAACAATATCTTTTACATTAGTTGCTACAGCGTTATTTTTTTCTTCTGTGGTAACATCAAAGCTAAGCTGAGGCTTCAGGAGCTCACCTTTCATTTTCAGTAAAGCATTGAATGGTATCCTCTGCTTAAACTGATTCATAAAGGATGCTCCTCCGTCAGTACCTATCTGCTGTTCTACGAGGTCAATAGGAGCGGCTTCAGTCTTATAAACTGCGGTAATATCCATGATGGCTGTCGTAGGCTCTCCGGTCCAGGTAATGGTACTTCCTTTCTGAATATCAAACTTACGTTTCAGGAAACTCACAGAAAGGTCATAGCTTCCTTTTTCTACTTCATATACCCCTACGAGTGTAGTTTTCCCTGACGGATCTATCCCTCCGGTAAGTTCAGCCTCTCCCTGAAGTTGTACAAAATCTCCGTTGGCCTTGTCTATAATCAGCGAAATTTTTGCTTCTTTGCTTACTTCAATATTAACACTTACATCCATTCCTTTGATACGGCTTTGTGCATTAAGAGAATCTGCTTTTACCGTTTTATTGAGGACCACCTGATCCTGATCAATAAACTCTACAATGCCGTCTCTTTCCTGCAGGGATGGAGTAGACTGAGGAAGTACAAAAGTGAAATCAGTATTGTCTGCCACGCTTAGTCTTCCGTCTACCTTTGGCAAATCAAGGTTTCCACGGATACGAAGTCCGGCATCAATAGCAAGAACTCCATACATCATGGCATCATTTGATTTCTCAGAGTTCACCACTTTAAAATCTTTAGCATTTACATTAAGATTAAAGGCGAAATCCCTATAAGTCTGAGTAAGTACCTGTCCATCTACAACAAGAGCGTTTCCGTCTTTGTCATTGATCTTAAATTTATTAAATTCAATACCACGGCTGGTAAAGTCTATCTCATCATTGAGCTTCCTGAAATCACTTCCTGTTTTTGCAATTTCAAGACCGGCATCATTGAATTTTACTTTTCCTAAGATATTGGGTTTTTCCGAACTGCCTGTGATTTTTAAATTCCCCGAGAGATAACCCTCCGTATTGGTAATTGCATTCATGGAAAAGCCCTGGATACTTTTCATCTGAAGCTGATTGATAGCCATATTCAGATCAAAGGTGCTTGAAGAAGTATTATAATCTCCAAGAATTTTCACATCATTATTATTTCCGGAAAGAACGATATCAGCATTTAAAAGATTCGGTGAAGAATTATTCACCTTTACAGCAAGATTTCCGACAGGACTTCCATACACAATCAGATTTGAAATATTTAAATCCGAAGTGAAGGTCATCTTTTTCATCACATCCCTCAGCTGAGCCGTACCATTAATGGTACCTTTTGCCAGAACCGTATCTTTTTTAATAAGTTCTGTAATGGTTTCAATTTTAAAATCTTTCAACGAAATATTCAAAGGACTATTTGGACTGTCATTCTCCGATTGAAGAGATATTTCACTTCCTCCATTAGACAGGATGAAGTTGTCTGCTAAAATCCCTTTATTACTGATCTGAATTTTATTGTTTTCGGCAACATTCCAATCTGCATAGTTGAGTTTTAGCCCATTGGGATTCAATGATATTTCTGTAATGTCATTCAGTGATTTTGCATTTCCTGCAATGAGGAACTGAGTGGCATCTTTATCATCTTTAGTAGTAACATTGTAATTAATCGTATTATCGGCTACATCTCCACCAATATTAATTTTCTTTAAAGTTAAGCTGGAACTTTTCAGAGCGGCTACATTAAGGTTATACTGTAACGCCTGATTTTCATTCGTGACTTTCAGTGCTGCATTTTCAATGGAATTTTCACCATATAGCAACTGGGGAATTTGCCCGTCAATCTCAATCTTCTGGGAATCTGCATCATAATTTCCTGTCAGATTAATGGTTTCAAAACTCTTCAGGTCAGGAACAAATTTTCTGATAAGGTCATCATTTTTAATCTTTGCCAGAAAGTTAAAATGCTGCCCCGGATCAATTTTCTGTGTTTTATCCGGCTTCTGAAACTGGTAATACTGATTGATGGTCTGCGTTAAAGCTCCGAAGATCTGAGTGAGCTTGTATTTTCCTTTTAGCTCAACATCTGCAATTTGAGAATTGAATATAATCTGTGTTGAATCGTTGGTAGAAGATGCTTTTAAATTGACTTCCTGCACAGGATAAACTTCTTTGGTATCGGAAAAAGCAAAATCTTTAAGGTTTAAATAGCCATTTAGGTTATTAGGATCTAAACTGCTAAAGTCTCCATCAATTTTTCCGGCAATAATCATCTGTTTATCGTAAAAGCCAAGCTTGTTAACATCCAGTTTGATGATCTCTCCATTTACTTTTACCGTAGGATTTTTTTCATTATAAACACCAGACGCGGTCAGTTGTAAACTGGCATTCGGATCTTTGGAATCTAAAATAATATGATAAACCCCTTTGTTAATTTTTCCGGTCAGATTCATATGCTGGTATCGGTAACCTTTATAGACCGCCGAAGCTACGTGCCCTTTTAAGTCTGCATTGGCATTTTTAAAATCAAAGCTTTCTCCTTTTGCTGCAATTTGGGCTGTGACAGGACCGATATCTTTATTCTGAATGATTTTTCCCACCTGTACTCCCTGAAGATTGGCTTTTATATCATACAATTCATGATTTTTTCTGCGCATATCAACATTTGCAATGATTGCTGCATTTCCAAGCGTAGAATAAAGATTGAGATCTGTGCTGATTACTTTTGTCGTTCCTTTTGCGTTTCCTTTAATGCTGAAATGAGAAGGAAGGGAAATATTGGAAGGAATTGTATTTTTAGGGACAAGATTGAAAATTGTTTTGGCACTGGAAGAAAATTCTCCGATTCTTACATCATAATATAACTGATCGGGATTCATTGCATTTTTGATCTTTCCTGAAGCCACTACTCTCAACTGATCCAATCCTGATACTTTAAGGTCCTGGATTAAAAGATCATTGACACTTCCTTTTACATTGGCATTCAGATTTAAAACAGCATTCGGATATTTGTTGAATGGAACAGTATTTTTTAAAGTGGGAACAAGATTCAAAATATCAGAAAACCCGATTTTTGAATCTTTAATAGTAGCTGAAACTTTAACAGCACCCAGATTTGAAGTGAGCTGGTCAATAGAATTATAATTCAGGATCACCTCATCCCGCAAAAGGGTTTTGGGAGTTTGAAGGTAAAGACTCTTAAGATAAGCCTCTTTTTCCCCATACACGAAATCTGTATTGAATTTCTGAATATTCAAACCTCTGGCTTCCTGAACTTCTGCAGAATTTACTGTTCCCGCAAACGTATTATTCTCCATTTTGAAGCTTCTCACCTCCATATTCATTTTTGAAAAGTTCAGATGATTGAAATCCATTCCCTGTTTGGTAGGAGCAATTGCTGTATTGTTGTAGGTAGCTTTTACATCATTAAGAACAAGTTTTCCTAACAGCAGTTTCATGGCCTTATCCTGATCTGATGCCTTGGAAACTTCAGCTTCTTTTTCCTTTTTTGGATTGGCATTCTGAGCCGGAAGATAAAGGTTAGCATTAATATCTGCTCCGGATAAAAATACATTAGCAACGCTGTAGTTGTTATTCTCAAGATCAATTTTGTTGACTTTCGTGCTGAGCTCTTTAAACAGAACTTTAGCGAAAGTCTTAGTATTTTCATCTCCGTAGTCAATGTCGAAATTGGTGAGCTTAATTCCTCTTAGCCCAATATTCATAGGCTTTTTTTCATTGAGTGAATCTACTTTTTTCTCAACTTTTTTGGAAACCTCTTCTACTAGGCCTTGCTTTAGTTTTAATTTTAATCCATCAAGGTTAATATCATTAACAGCATAGGTATTTTTAGTAAGATCAAACTTTTTAACCCTGGTATCGAAAGATGTAAAATAAAGGCTAATATCATTTCTCGACTGCTGGTCGTTAAAAGTGACTCCTACGTCTTTTAAATTAATTTTATCAAGAGAAATAATGAAAGGTTTGGAAGGGCTTTCTTCTTTATCACTGGTAGCAAAAGCATCAATAATGTAATCAAAATTAAATTTACCGTCGGCTTTTCTTACAACATGAGCACGGGCTCCCTGCATATCTACAGAGGTAATATCTGCGGTAGAATTGATGAGCTTTAGCATGTGTAAGCCTACATCCAGCTTTTTTACAGACAAAAGAGTATCCACATCCTGTCCTTTGAGATAAAGATTTTCCATAACAAGACTGTTTGGAAATCCGATATAAACTTTTTCAAGGCTTACCTGGGTCTTGATTTTTTTCTCAAGATAGACGATAAGTTTGTCTTTAATAAAGTTCTGAACGGCTGGAAGCCTTAAGCTTAGGATCAACAGGGTAAGGAGAACCAATATCGAAATAAAGGTTATTGCAATACGCCTTAAGAGTTTTGTAATGTTGATTTTTAGTTTCAAATGCGATGTGGTTTCTGACAAAGATAATAATACTAAATTATTTTCACTTTGCTGTGGTACCCTTGCAAATGCAAAAATCCTGCCTTGGCTGTCTTATTATGGAATTTTTAGTCTGTAGTTGTCAAGTGAATAGTTGAGTAAGACGAGCCAAGGTGTGGATTTTATTCTTTAAAAAGCCCCCTTTATATCATTTTTTGATGTTGAAATATTGAAAAGGTTAGTTAGCAAAAATGAAAATTCAAATGTAGTTCTAAAGGGGGCTTGGCATTATTTGTATATTGAGATAATTAGTTTTTAATTGTTTCCGTTTTCCCATTTCACCTCTTCTCCCTGTGCTGCAGCACCGCCCTGCGCAACTGTAATAGGAGAGGTTTCCTGGTTAATATGATAAACATAGGCAGCAATTTTTTCAGCATCTTTTCCTGTAATGGTTCCGTCTTTTATGAATGGTCTCATGGTAGGATTGTTCGGAGAACCGTTTTCAAGCATCCAGAAAACATTTTTAAATAAACTTTTTTCTTTGATGTTGATCCAGTGGGTGTCGGTAAGGTTGGGGCCAATACCTCCTTTTCCACCATCTCCGTGACAGGTCACACAATTGGATTTGAAAAGTTCCTGTCCTTCTGCAATATTGTCTGCGCTGTATTTTGCGGTTTCCAGATTAATTTGAGGTGCCGTTTTTTCAAATTCTGCAATGGAAGCCAGCATTGTTTTTGTTTCTTTGGTATATTCCGCTTCCGGGTGGGCATAATCTGTAAAGCTAAAAGCTGTTAAATACACAACACAGAAGATACATCCGAACCAGAATAAGCCGATCCACCATTTCGGAAGTGAATTATCAAGCTCTGTAATGCCATCAAAACCATGGTCAATAAGAATATCTTTTTCCTCAGTGACAGATTGTTTTTTGAAAGCAGAGTTCCATAACTTTTCATAATAGGGAACACTCTTTTCCGCCAGATACTTTTTTTTCTCTTCATCCGATAGTCTGCTGAAACTTTCATTTTCAATCATATCTCCTATAGAATTCATGATCATCAGAAGAATGATGGCAATCAGTATCAGCGCCCAGAAAAATGGAGAAGAAAAATATCCGGAATCACTAGCGAACATTTCAAAGGCCATGATCGTTAAACCTAACGTTGTTGCGATATATATTGAAAGTGGGGTTCTCGTTTTCATTGCAATACAATTTTAATGATTAGTCTGCACTTGCTGTTTGAATCTGTGTCGTTTTGATATCTGTACCTAATCTCTGAAGATAAGCGATCATTGCCACAATTTCTCTTTGCTCAAGTGGTACATAAGCAGATCCTTTTGCTATTTTTTCTCGTGCCATCTGGTCTTTTACATCCGTAGCTTCTGCATAAATTCTTTTTACAATATCTTTTGACTGGTTGTCTGCCCATTGGTTTGCAGAATCAATCTGAGCTTTTGTATAGGGTACATCAAAAGAATTTTTCATTAATTTTATTTTATCAACCATTTGGGAACGGTCCAGTTTATTGGTAATTAGCCAAGGGAAACGGGGCATGATGGATCCTGCAGAAGTAATTCTTGGGTTGTACATATGTTTAAAGTGCCATGAATCCGGGTTTCTCCCTCCTTCTCTGTGAAGATCAGGCCCTGTTCTCTTGGATCCCCATAAGAATGGTCTGTCGTAGATAAATTCTCCAGCTTTGGAATACTGCCCGTTTTTACCTTCGAATCGTAATACCTCATCACGGAAAGGCCTGATCATTTGGGAGTGACAAGAGTTACATCCCTCACGGACATATAAATCCCTTCCTTCCAGTTCCAGTGGTGTATATGGCTTTACCGCAGTAATAGTAGGAACACTTTGCTTAAGGGATAGCGTAGGAACAATTTCCACAAGCCCTCCAATGGCAATTGTAATAAATGCAAGAATAGATAGAAGTGCAGGAGTTCTTTCCAACCACAAATGCACCCCTTCACCTTCTTTTCTTCCTGTACCGATATTGGCTAAAACTGGTGCTTCAGCAGGAACTTCTTTTTGGAATGAACCGGCTTTAACCGTTCTGATCACATTGATTACCATTAAAATAGCTCCGGACAGATAAAGGATACCTCCTAAAAATCTCATTTTAAAGTAAGGAATGATTGCTGTAACAGTATCCAGCCAGTTTTTCCACAATAATGTTCCGTCCGGATTGAATTGTTTCCACATTAATCCTTGTGTGAATCCAGAAATATACATCGGTACTGCATAGAAAATAATTCCTAATGTTCCCAGCCAGAAATGCCAGTTGGCTAATTTTTTAGACCAAAGTGACGTTCTCCACATAATAGGAACCAGATAATAGATCACCCCGAATGCCATGAAACCATTCCATCCAAGAGCTCCTAAGTGTACGTGACCGATAACCCAGTCGGTGTAGTGACCGATTTTATTTAAAGATTTTGTTGCTAATAAAGGTCCTTCAAAAGTAGCCATACCATAACAGGTAATTGCTACCACGAAGAATTTAAGGATAGGATTTTCTCTTACTTTATCCCAAGCTCCTCTTAAAGTAAGAAGACCATTTAACATTCCTCCCCAGGACGGAGCAATAAGCATAATAGAGAATCCTGTTCCTACGGCCTGTGCCCATGCCGGTAATGCTGTATATTGCAGGTGGTGAGGCCCGGCCCAAAGGTATACAAAGATCAACGACCAGAAGTGAATAATAGACAGTTTGTATGAGAATACCGGACGTTGTGCCGCTTTTGGCATAAAGTAATACATCAGACCTAATACAGGAGTGGTCAATACGAATGCTACCGCATTGTGACCATACCACCATTGTACTAATGCATCTTTTACACCTGCATATACAGAATAAGATTTCCAGCTTGTGAAAGATAAAGGAACTTCAAGGTTATTGAAGATGTGAAGCATGGCCACAGCAATCCAGGTTGCCACATAGAACCATATCGCCACATATAAATGTCTTACTCTTCTTTTAGCGATCGTTCCAAACATATTGATCCCGAAGATCACCCATGAGAAGGTAATTAATATGTCGATTGGCCACTCATGTTCAGCATATTCTTTTGAAGTATTTATTCCCATTAAGAAAGTAACCACTACAGTAATGATCATAAACTGCCATGACCAGAAATGTATCCATGATAATGTATCACTGTACATTCTTGTTTTCAGGAGTCTTTGCATACTGTAATAAGCACCACAGAAAAAGGAATTACATACGAAAGCAAAAATGACGGCACTCGTGTGAAGCATTCTGATTCTTCCAAAGCCTAAAGCACCCTGAGTGTTGATCAGTCCCTGAATATTTCCCGATGCTAAACTTTTTATAGTGGTGTCATCTGTACCGAATAAAAATTCAGGTAATTCCGGGTAGAAAAGCATTAATGCTGCAGTAAGTCCCAGCAGAAATCCGATGAGCCCGAATACGATAGTAGCATAGAGGAATGCCCTGACAATATTATTGTCATAATTAAATTTTTGCGTCTCCATAAATTCCAATAGTGTTTACCGAAGTGATATTTTCTCTGAAACAGACTTATTTTCTGTCTTTTTCTATGATGAAAATAAATATCATGTAATGTGTATTATGTTTTGCCAAAGGTATTTATTAACTTTGTTAGAGTCTAATAGGTAATCTTCTAAACTATACCAAAAACTACTAAAACAGAAATGATGAAAGTGTGTGGCCAAAATATCAGGAAAATTCGTAGGAGCAGAGATTTTACTCAGGAATATATGGCCTTCGAAATGGGTATTTCCCAGAAGGCATACTCCGATATTGAAAATTCCAAGGTGAAGATCAATCTGGATATCCTGGCTAAAATTTCAGATATTTTAGATATTAAACCTTCTGACATCTGCAGTATATCACACAAATGTGGAACTGACGATGGATATGAAGATAAATACCAGAACCTTTTGGAATATATGAAGAAGAACAATATTTCAATTCCAAAAGAATATCTTTAAAAATAAAATAGCTTTTTTGTTTTTCGTGAGCCGGAATTGTCAATTTGCCCTATGGAACGAGAATTTCTGTGAAAAGTTTTTATATATTTAGCGCCTGAATAATTCATTCTATGAGCAACGAAAATAAAACAGGACAAAACGAAACTTTAGTTAGAGGATTAACAAACCGACATATACAATTAATTGCCCTTGGAGGTGCCATAGGAACCGGATTATTTCTAGGAATTGGACCCGCAGCTGTATTAGCCGGGCCCTCGGTTATTTTAGGGTATGCCTTAGCCGGTATTATTGCTTTTTTTATTATGCGCCAGCTTGGTGAAATGGTAGTTCAGGAGCCGGTATCGGGAAGTTTTAGTCACTTTGCCTATAGATATTGGGGAAATTTTCCGGGTTTTGCTTCCGGGTGGAATTACTGGATTCTCTATATTCTTGTAAGTATGGCCGAATTAACGGCTATTGGGCACTATATCCATTTTTGGTGGCCGGAAATACCACTCTGGGTTTCCAGTTTATTCTTTTTTGTAGTGATCACAGCACTCAACCTTGCTTCTGTAAAAGTATATGGAGAAACTGAATTTTGGTTCTCTATCATCAAAGTGGTAGCCATTATTGCTATGATTCTTTTCGGAGTATATCTGCTTATTAGTGGAACGGGAGGAGAGAAGGCTACTGTTACAAACCTATGGAATGACGGTGGTTTCTTTCCAAAAGGGCTGTTTAATAAAACGGAAACCGGATTTTCAGGTTTGTTTGCTGCCATGGCCATGATTATGTTCTCATTTGGAGGATTGGAACTGATCGGTATTACAGCAGCAGAAGCTAAAAATCCTGAAAAAACAATTCCTCAGGCTACTAATCAGGTGATTTATAGAATCCTTATTTTCTATGTAGGAGCATTAGTGATCTTATTTTCATTAAGCCCATGGAGAGAAATTACAGAAGGGTCAAGCCCGTTTGTTATGGTTTTTCAAAACTTAAATGGCCTTGAATTCAGTCTTTTTGGTAAAGTAATTCAGTTCAATACATTGATTGCGAATGTTCTTAATTTAATTGTTTTGACAGCTGCTTTATCAGTTTACAACAGCAGTGTTTACAGTAACAGCCGGATGCTTTTTGGACTTGCCCAGCAGGGGAATGCCCCGAAGTTTTTGAAAAAACTGAATAAAAACTCTGTCCCTACGAATGCTATCCTAATTTCCTCATGTTTTGCCGGAATCTGTATCATCATTAATAAACTGGTTCCTGAAAAAGCTTTTGAGTACCTAATGGCTTTGGTAGTATCTACATTAATTATCAACTGGCTGATGATATGCTATACCCATTTGAAATTTAAAAGATCTATCAATAAATCAGGGATTCAATCCAAGTTTCCGTCCATATTCTATCCTGTATCCAATTATATCTGTATTGCCTTTTTGGTTTTAATTTTAATATTGATGAGTATTACAGGAATGGAAATTCAGGTGATTTTAATTCCGGTTTGGCTGGGCTTTTTATTTGTAATGTATAAACTGTATAAACCGAAATAAAATATAAAACAATCATATGTTTTAAAAGATGAAAATAAATTTATTTTCATCTTTTTTTGTTTTCCTCTATATAGGTAATTGTATCATATTAGTATAAAGCATTTGACAGCAGACTGGATTGAATTATTATAGCATCGGATATGTTTTCTTATGGGTATAAGGTTAAATAGCTGACCGGAAAAATGAATTCATCTGCGATTTTATTCACTATGTGCGTCATTTTTTGTACCTTAGTAAAGGCAGTATTTCAAATTTAGGTGAAAATTATAGCCTGTCTGAAAGTGCTGTCACGGAGATGCCGAACACCGTTCATAAAGTAGGCAACACTAAAAAGACACCTATGGCCAATTTATTTCAAACCCTTACAAATACTGTAAAACATTGGTATATCCCATTGATTTTTGGGATTCTTTTTCTGATCTGTGGTTTTTATGTATTCAGTGTGCCGCTTGCCACTTATGTTACACTTTCTATTTTCTTTAGTGTTTCATTCTTATTTTCGGGAATTACGGAAATATTCTTTTCCCTTCAAAACAACAAATCCTTACAGGGGTGGGGTTGGTTTCTTGTAAGTGGATTATTAACCACAGCAATAGGGCTTTACCTTATTGCAAATCCCCAGATTTCAATGGCCGTACTTCCGTTTGTTGTAGGATTTACCTTACTGTTCCGTTCTTTTCAGCTACTGGGCTTTGCTTTTGATCTGAAAAGTATGAAAATAATGAGCTGGGGAAATATAGCTCTTGCCAGTGCCGGAGGAATTATATTTTCTTTACTGCTTATATTCAATCCTATATTTACCGGAATTTCTTTGGTTACCCTAACCGGAGTTTCCTTTATCTTTATGGGAATTGCCTCTATTATGCTGGCACTGGATTTACGGAAAGTTAAAAAAATTCCCGGAAAAGTAAGCCAGGAACTGAGAGACCGGATTAAATCTATTCAGGATGAAATTGATGCGCTGAAAAAATAATTGATTATAATATTAGACCTCTTGCTGAGGTCTTTTTTTTGTACCTGTTTTCTACAATTATCCATAGGATATTTATCTTTGGTCAAAAACTTAAAGATGGAAAATATATATTCGGAATTGAAAATAAGTGAGATTAAAAATCTCATACATGGTTTACTTGGAGAGCTAAATAAGCTTGATAATGCGGGTACAATAACTTTAAGAGAGGATTTATACTGGAATATTCTTGAAGGAGAATTGTATAACCCGTATGAAGAACCTAAGGGCTTGACAATGGGAAGTCTGAAAGAAGATTGGGAATTTTTACAAAAAGTTGTTAAAGAGAGAGGGAGATGATAGATTATGATTTGTGTAAACTGGCATCAGTCTTAATGTTCTTAGGAAATAAATCCATATTACAAAATAAGGTTTTATAAAAAACAAAAACCATCCTTAGAAAAAGATGGTTTGTAGACCCACAGGGATTCGAACCCCGACTGACGGTACCAAAAACCGGAGTGCTACCGTTACACTATAGGTCTGTTTATTTTTGGTGATGCAAATTTATAGTTTTTTTTTAAATGTACAAATACCTTATCAAAAAATCTCTAGTTTTTACACTAAAAAATGATAGAGATTTATCTTTTCGGAATGATTTTATATTGAATCTTTGGAAAATACCCAAAAAGTCCTGCTGATAAAAATAGCTTTATAGAAAAATAGAATATTACAGGAATCAAATTTATGATCCGTATAAAAAACAAAAACCATCCTTAGAGAAGAATGGTTTGTAGACCCACAGGGATTCGAACCCCGACTGACGGTACCAAAAACCGGAGTGCTACCGTTACACTATAGGTCTGTTTTATTTTGGTGGTGCAAATTTACAGCTTTTTTCTTTACTTACAAGAACTTTTTAAAAAATTTTCTAAATTTACTGTGCTTTTATGAATACTAGAATATGGTGATAGACTTCAATAATCTCAATATTAATAATTTATCGTTCAATACGGAATTTGAAAAAAAAGTTGAATCCTTTTTAGAAGAATGGTCTTTTAATGCCAACACGGTAAAAGTGCAGACTTCAGGTTCTACCGGAACACCTAAGATTTTTGAAATTGAGAAAAATAAAATGATTAATTCTGCGGTAATGACCTGTAACTTTTTGGGATTACAAAAAGGGGACAAGGCACTTTTATGTCTGCCGGTAGAATATATCTCCGGGAAAATGATGGTAGTGCGTGCTATGGAAAGAAAATTAAGGCTGATAGTATCAGAACCATCCTTACGACCTGTTGAAAACGTAGAGGAGGAAATAGATTTTTGTGCAATGACTCCTCTTCAGGTAGAAAATTCATTGGATAAGCTTCATTTGATCAAAAATCTTATTATTGGTGGTGCCGCCGTATCAGAGAGTTTAAAAAATAAAATTCTTAAAATGAATCTGAATGTTTCAAATCGTATTTTTGAAACCTATGGAATGTCTGAAACACTTTCTCATATTGCATTAAGGCAGCTGGTGCCCGAGCCGGAAGACTATTTTACTGCTTTTGAAAATGTAAGTATTTCTTTGGATGAAAGAGCATGTTTAAAAATTTTTGCCCCTGCTGTAAATGATGACGTATTAATAACCAATGATTTAGTTGAAATTAAAGGTGAAAAACAGTTTAGATTTTTGGGACGGATTGATAATGTAATCAATTCCGGCGGTGCAAAAATTTTTCCGGAAACTCTTGAAGCCCTGGTGAAAAAAATGATCCCGAATGAAGTTGTATTTTTAGGACTAAAAGACGAGAGTTTGGGCCAAAAATTGATACTGGTTATAGAAGGAAATAAATCTGAGGACCTGATCATGAGGATTTCAGAAATATCATTTGATAAAAATTTCCACAAACCCAAAGAGATTATTTTTATAGATGAAGTGCCAAGAACGCCAAATGGAAAAATAAATAGAATAGAACTGTACAAAAAGATAAATGAAAGGGCTTGATTTTTTCTTGTTCTAAAAAGTAAATACAATGAAAGACTTTTCAAAAGAACTCAGTTTCAAGACCTCCCGGAGTAGTGGAGCAGGAGGACAAAACGTGAACAAAGTAGAGACTGCTGTTACCGTACTTTGGGAAGTGAGTGCATCTGTTTTTTTTCATGAAGATCAGAAAGCATTAATATTGGATAAACTGAAAAACAGAATCAATGCTGATGGAGTTTTATTTTTAACTGTTTCTGAAAGCAGAACCCAGCTGATGAATAAAAATAAAGCGATAGAGAAAATAATTGAACTGGTGAACAAAGCTCTCATTGTTCCCAAAAAAAGAACTGCTACGAAACCCTCAAAAGCTCAGAAACAGAAAAGACTGGATAGTAAGAAAAAGCTTTCTGATAAGAAAGAAAACAGACGGTTTAAATTGTAGTTGTTTACTCAGAAATAAACGATTGCTTTCAGTATGTTGAAAGATATGATAATGGTGGAAAAATATTAATTTGACGATGATTTGCCGCTGGATTTCGATTTTAAGTCCTATATTTGTTAGGATTAAAATACAATATAATGACAGCAACAATCTTTTTATCTGCAATACGCCGAGCGTCAGGATTGCTGCTGTCATTACTTTATCTACATAGAGATTCTTTTCTTAAAAGTTCTAAGGACTTTATCAATTAAGCCCTGTCAGGATCCAAGACAGGGAGACTTTCCAAACTTTTTATCTATTATTTTTGCAGTTTTCTATCCATAGAATACAGTATATCTATGCTTATATTCTACATTGGATCATAGGAGAATGACCGCAATTTAATCTTAAAATTGAAAAAATGTCCGATCATATTATTGTAACCACAGGGATTTATGATGCCATAAAAGATACACTCAGAAGAAAGAAAGTAAGCATTCAGGAAGAAAACAGACTTTCTCAGGAACTTAGAAAAGCTAAACAGGTTTTAAGAAGAGATTTACCTTCTGATATCGTAACTGTTAACAGAAAAGTGACTTTAAAAGATCACACCCTGGATTTGGAGCACGAATATATTTTTGTGCCTTCTACTCAGGCAAAACTTAAAAAGAATAAACATTCCATACTTTCTGATATTGCCCTTGCCGTTGTAGGCTATAAAGTAGGAGATGTTATAGAATGGCCTTTCAAAGATGGAGAACGTAAAATTGAAATCCTGAAAGTAGCTCCTTGGGAAGGATAAATCTTTGTTGAAAACTATTAAATTAAATTACAATGAAAGCGGGGTTCACTTTGAACCCCACTTTTTTAATTTCATTAGTTCAACTGTTTTGGAAAACGCAAAGGCGCAAGTTTTTTATAATGTGTGCTTTAAATCGCAAAGATTTTATCTCCGATAAAATTGAAATTGTTGAATCCATATACATAACCTTGCTGAAAATCTTAGATTTTCTTGCGCCTAAAAACTTTCACACTACATGAAAAGTTCTTTTTCGCCTTTGCGTTTCCCAACAAAACAGCTTTAGCATTTAACAAATGATAAAAAAGAAGACCTCCATTATACTTTCTTCAAGTGCGTTGACTGCATTCCATTTTTAAGTTTTATCTTTGCAAAAATTAAAAAAATGAACAAACCAATTTCTGAGTTTATAGAAAAATATTTTCTGCATTTCAATGCGGCAGCGTTGGTAGATGCCTCTAAAGGATATGTGGCGCATCTTAAAGATGGTGGAAAGATGATGATTACTTTAGCAGGAGCAATGTCTACTGCTGAATTAGGTAAAATCCTTGCAGAAATGATCCGTCAGGGAAAAGTGGACTTCATCTCTTGTACAGGAGCAAACCTTGAAGAGGATCTTATGAACCTTGTGGCTCACTCCCACTACGAAAGAGTTCCTGACTATAGAGACCTTACTCCACAACAGGAATGGGATCTGTTGGAGAGAGGATTAAACAGAGTTACAGATACTTGTATCCCTGAAGAAGAGGCATTCAGAAGATTACAGAAACATATCGTTGAAATCTGGAAAGATGCAGAAGCGAAAGGAGAAAGATATTTCCCGCACGAATTTATGTACAAAATGATCCTTTCAGGAGTATTGGAGCAGTATTATGAGATTCCTAGAGAAAATTCCTGGATGATTGCTGCTGCAGAAGCAAACCTGCCAATCGTAGTTCCGGGATGGGAAGATTCTACAATGGGTAATATTTTTGCTTCTTACTGCATCAAAGGAGAGCTTACAGCTACTACAATGAAGTCAGGAATTGAGTATATGACTTACCTTGCTGACTGGTATACTAAAAACTCAGGAGGTAAGGGAGTTGGATTCTTCCAGATTGGAGGAGGTATTGCTGGGGATTTCCCAATCTGTGTAGTACCTATGTTATATCAGGATATGGAAATGCATGACATTCCTTTCTGGTCTTATTTCTGCCAGATCTCTGACTCTACAACATCGTATGGTTCATATTCAGGAGCGGTTCCAAATGAGAAAATCACTTGGGGTAAACTGGATATCACTACACCGAAGTTTATCGTTGAAAGTGATGCAACGATCTGTGCACCATTGATGTTCTCTTACATCTTAGAAAATTCTTAAGAATAAATTTCTCAGAAGAGATGACTATAATAGGCGCTTCAATTGATTTGGAGCGCTTTTTTATTTCTGGTGTTGTTTGTTTGATTGTTTGTTTGAAAACGCAAAGGCGCAAAGAATGGTAAATAGCATACTGTTTTAAGACGCAAGAAAATCAAAGATTTTCAGCAAGGAAAATGAAAGGATATAAGATTAAATTTCAAAATCTGCGTAAGCTGCAATATCAACGAGATAAAATAAACTATGTACTGTGCAATTTTATCGTAGATAAAATCTTTGCGCCTTACAACAACATCGAGTATTCAAATCCCTTGCGTCTTAGCGTTTACCAACACATTCTATCCTAATATCTATATCATCTGTAGTTCTTAAAATTTATAAAACCATTGAATTTACGGGCACAAAATAAGGATATGCCAAGATTTCTTTTTAATTTTTAATTTTGATCGATTTGTTTTAAAGTGGCTTTCTTGGGAAACGCAAAGGCGCAAAGAATGGTAATAGCATACTTTTTACGCAAGAAAATCAAAGATTTTCAGCTGGGGAATGAAAGGATATGAGATTAAATTTCAAAATCTGCGTAAGCTGCAATATCAACGAGATAAAATAAACTATGCACTGTGCAATTTTATCGCAGATAAAATCTTTGCGCCTTACAACATGAAGTATTCAAGTCTTTTGCGCCTTAGCGTTTACCAACACATTCTATCCTAAGATCTGTGTCATCTGTAGTTCTTAAAATTTATAAAACCATTGAATTTACGGGTATAAAATAAGGATATGCCAAGATTCTTTTTTAATTTTTAATTTTGATCAATTTGTTTTAAAGTGGCTTTCTTTTCTGATGTTGGCTTTGTTGGAAAACGCAAAGGCGCAAAGAATGGTAAATAGCATACTGTTTTAAGACGCAAGAAAATCAAAGATTTTCAGCAGGGAAAATGAAAGGATATGAGATTAAATTTCAAAATCTGCGTAAGCTGCAATATCAACGAGATAAAATAAACTATGCACTGTGCAATTTTATCGCAGATAAAATCTTTGCGCCTTA